>JAHEZJ010000019.1 GCA_023251135.1 Flavobacterium sp.
TTGTTGTTGTGAAAGGAAAAATGAGCGAGTTTATCGATCACATTTTTCTTGTGTTCTGTATTGTTTTCTTTTGGCTTGTAGAGATGCGGAACGATTAAAAGAGAGAAAAATGCAGAGGCCATTACAATAACCGCGGCAAAAATTCCCAAATCATTTAAGGCATCAGATTTTACAAAAAGCAGACATAAAAAAGCAACGGCCGTGGTTGAACTGCTCATAATTACCGGCATGGTAATGTCTTTGTACAGTGTTTTTACATCGCTGTTGTGTTTGTAATGGGTAAGGATATGAATCGAATAATCAATAGTGATTCCCAATAAAATAGATCCAATTCCGAGTGAAATGGCTGAAATTTGTTCTTTCACAAAATATAAAAAGGCTACGGCAAACAAGGCCCCAAAAAGTGTGGGAAGAAAAATAATTAAGGGAATAAGCACTTTTCGATAGAATAAAATCAAAATCAACATCAGCGTAAACATGGCGATCGAAGTGGTCAGAATGATATCGCTTTTGATTTGATTGGCATTTGCCACGGCAATCAGCGCCGAGCCAAAATAACTGATCGAAGTTTTGGTTTTGAATTTCTGATTTAGCTGGTCCTGAATGGATTTTAGTTTTTCGGCAAAAATGGTATTCTGTTCGGTTTCACTCGAAGGAAGATTGGAGGTGATAAAAAGAAGGAGTTTCTTTTTGTCTTTGGTCATGACAAAACCATTGTCGAGTGTAAAATCGTCGCCAATATTTAATTGCTGTAATTTTTTTAAAGCGATAAATGAAATTCCCAACGGATCCTGTAGAATAAAATCTTTTGTGATAAATCCGGACGGAGAGATAATCGACTTATAATTGTCCTGAACTGTCGCTGCAATACTGTCTTTCTGAAGTTTACTTTGCAGGGCTTTGTAATCTTTATTTTCGAGAAAAAGAGGCAGATTGTTGTAGACAAAATCGATGGTTTCCTGAATGTTTTCTTCATCAAGTTTTCCCTGAATTCCGGTTACATAGGGTTTACAGGATTGAGCAACACTGTCTGAAAAGGCAGTTGCCATTTCCTTTAAATCTTCTTCGGTTCCGTTTTTATCGAGTTTGAAGATAACGGTAATTTTATCGGCAAAATTAAGCTGCTTGAGCACTTTTGCCGTGGCATCTGCTTTATCGTTGGTGGGAATCAGTTTGGTGATGTCCTCTTCAAATTTAATTTGTGAGGCAAAAAATCCAAAAGCAAAGAGCATCAAAACAGCCAAAGCAACCGATAACGTTTTTCGTCGGTTTACAAACAAATGAATGGCGTAGAAATAGTGATGCATAAGTATTTAATATTGTTTTTGGGCTATAGTTTTTTCGCCACGAATTTCACGAATTAGCTAAAAATAATTTTTTTAATGCGTGGCCAAACTTATATAATCTTTGTTTTATTTTTAGAACTAAAAGCGGTTAAAAGCAAATAACTGATGAAACCTACTGAGAGTGCTAAAACGGATGCTAAAATAAGACTTCCCACGATATATTGTGTAGCATTTTTTTGAATATCATCGAGTGTAAGCGAGCCATCTAAAGTTAGCGCAACATCATTCGAAACAAAATAACTTCCCATTTTTAAAGAACCATAAATAACAAACGGGATGAATGGTGGAAAACTCACATTGGAAGCCAGATAAGCAATCACTTTGTTGAGCTTAAGTAAGGTAGCAAAAGTTAAAAGCAATACGGTTTGAAATCCCCAAAAAGGAGAAATTCCGATAAAAATGCCCAAAGCAATTGCCGCCGATTTCTTAAAATTAGAATCGCTGCTCTCTAAAATATCTTCAAGGAAGAATCGTTTAAAACCTTTTTTTTTTGCTCTTCTAAAAAAATCTCTGGGTTTGATATACAGTAAGGCATTAAGGACCAAAACGGTATTTAAGATGCTGATTCGGGTAAAGTCTTTAAACGGACGAAAGTGTGAAACACGTTCAGCTGGATCGTACAAAATCTGAATCGGAATGTTTTTAACCACAATACCTTTCCAGGCAGAGCGAACGATTACTTCAATTTCAAACTCAAATTTATTGGTGTAAAAGCGTTTCGGAATGAGTCGCAAAGGGTAGAGTCTGTAACCAGATTGGGTATCGTCAAGTTTAATTCCGGTTTCAAATTTAAACCAGAAATTAGAAAATTTATTTCCGAAACTACTTTTCTTAGGCACATTTTCCTGTGTCATATTGCGGCTTCCTATCAATAACGAATTGGGTTCGTTTTGAATAGCAGCAATAAAATTCGGGATATCTGAAGCAAAATGCTGCCCGTCTGAATCAATAGTAATCGCATACTCAAAATTCAACTCGATGGCTTTTCTGAAACCATTTCTTAAAGCTCTTCCTTTTCCCAGATTTTCAGGATGATGAATTTGAGTGTATTGCGAATAGTGTTTCAGGATTTCAGAAGTTTCATCAGTCGAACCATCATTAACAATAATGATATTTGAAGTGAAATCTAAAACAGAATCTAGCACTCTTCTCAGCGTTTTATGATTATTGTACGTTGGAACAATAACACAAAAGTGAGTCGAACTTAACAATTCCTGCTGTGGTAAAGTAGGTTTCATGGGGATTTTTTTCCTTAGTTTACTTTACAAATTGTCTCTCTTTTTCGGAGAAACTCTTTGATTGTAAAATAAAGTCTTTTAGGTATTCTTTTAAAGTGGCATTTTGCTCAGCGTAGTGGTCCGTGAGGTATTTTTTGTCTTCTTTAATATTTTTTTTATAACCGGTAATTCCGGGAACGTTCTCCTGAATGCTCAAACGAATCATTCGCATTTCAATATTATTCGGATCGTTTTTTATAGTGGCTTCCAATAATTTGGCACCTTCTTTAAAACGGGCCATTTTATTTTTTAACCGATCTTCATATTTTGAATCCAATAAAATAGAGGCCGCTTTGTAGGCCACCAAAATGGTATCATCGTTGTTAGAAACAGCGGCGAGTTTTTGTGAAAATTCTTTCGCATTCGATTCTGACTTTGTGACGTCAGAGTACATTTTTCTAACGCTGGCCAAATCCGGAGTACCTGCAAAATTAATCCATAAAAGCAAAGATAGTAATAGTTTCATAGTTATATTTTTTTGTACACATTGCTCAGTTTCAGGGCAACGGTGTCGTTAAAATAAGTGGTGTTTTTCACCTTAACCAAATCTTCTTCTGTGGTAACGATATCCAGTTCTAAACGCAATTCAGGATTTATTTCGGGATTGATTAATGCCATAAATTTTACATTTGAAAGCGTCTGGATCATCAAAGTACTTTTGGTAATGGACTCTGTAAGCTCTTTAATAATCTGGATCATGCAAACTCCCGGCATAATTGGATTCCCCGGAAAATGACCTTTGAAAACTTCATGTTTTTCATTGACCAAAATCGCAATTGTATATTTAGAATCTCCTGTTTTTTCTTCGGAAAGAACTGTGTAAAAATCTTTTAAAACCATATTTTTTTATTTGCCAAAAGGGTAAGAAACACCTAATTGAAAACTAACATTTGTATTATAATCTCTAAACCAGTAATCATTATTGTTACCATTGCTGCCGTAATAATCACTATCCAAAACATCCACAACTCCTTTTTTGAAACGAGCTTCAAAAGTTAATCCGGAAGGCAATCTATAACCAATACCCATTATAAACGCCAGGTCAATATCTGATTTTTCATAAAGTAAATTGTCCTGTAATCTAAAGTCTAAAGTTGGACCAACCTGAAACTGAAAGCCATTTTTTAAAGTAAACTTATTAACCATAGCAATAGAAAGATAGTCGATTTCTAAATTTTTAGTTTGAACAACATCATTGCCATTATTATAACTGATATAAGTTTTAACATTACTCGCTCCTTGCTGGCTATAAGTGATTTCCGGCTGTAATGTGTAAATTTTAGTTAATTTAATTTCACCAAAACCTCCTATATAAAAATCAGTTCTATAGTCTGAACGGGTATTGGAGAATGTAGAAAAAGAAGCTCCGGCTCTTAAACCCGGTTTGAATGTTACTTGTGCCTGTACACTTGTTAGGGCAAACAAGGCCAATACGATAATTACTAAATTTCTTTTGTTCATGATTTAATTTATTTTACTTTGAAAGTGTAACTAATACCTATTTGGAAAACCTGATTTAAAGTAATGTCATCATAATAGCGTCTGTTTTCATTGTCATAATCATATCTGTCATACCCATAAATATCAACTAATCCTTGTTTTAATCGGGCTTCAAAAGTTAATCCGTTTGGCAGGGTATATCCAACTCCGCCAACAATAGCAAAATCAACATCAACAGGGCTCTCGCCAAATTTGTCAAAATTATCATTGGTTTTAAAATCTATAGATGGACCAGCTAATACGTGGAAACCTTTACCTTTAAAATTAAATTTAGCCACTGCTCCAAGTGTCAGATAATTTATTTCGGCCTTAATATTTCTCTTGTAAAAATTTGGGTCTCCCGGTTGTTCAAAATACAAAGAAGAGAAACGAATCTCAGCACCCTGTCTCGAATAATTCAACTCCGGTTGCAACGTAAAATATTTATTGAATTTGATGGCCATTAGCGCACCAATATAAAAATCAGATTTTGAACTGCTATTTTCCGGCATATTACTTAAATCCGATATATTTAAACCTCCTCGAAATCCCGGACTAACCTTTACCTGGGCATTTGACGTTATAATTCCAACAAATAAAACGAAGGTAATTACGGTTATTTTTCTCATTTTGGTCTTGATTTAAGTTTAGGTTTAGTTTAAATTTTTATTCTGATTTAAAGTAATTTAATTCAATTTTCAACTTAATATTTTGATGATTAATCAAAATCTTCTCGGCAAAAATATCGTTTTCTGAACTAAATGTCAGTGTAAATTTTTCTTTTGTTTTAGAAGACTGAACGACCTTTTCTAATTTGTGGTCTTTTTTGGAGATAAAAAGATAGTTGTCACGTTTTCCATCCGATGATTTATAAATGTCAGCAGATTCGTTTTCAAACTGTTGCTGAATCAGATAATCCTTTTTCAGTAACAAACGGAAATCTTCTTTTAGTGTATGAATCAGGATTTTTCGGTCTAATTCGGATACAATCGAATTGACTTTAAAGTCCGTTTCAGAAATCTCAAAGTCTAGTAATTTGTTGCCAAATTCGGTCGTAAAAACAATACGATGTGTAGTGTCATTGATCTTTTTGGCGATGAAGATTCCCGACATTTCATGACCGTAAACCGTAATGTTGGTTTTATACACATAATCGGTTTTTGAATCGGCGAAATAAGGAACCTGGTAAGACGTTCGGTCTAGTTTTTTAGGGGTATAGTTTTTTGTGACTGCGCTACAAGAAACCAAAACAATCGCCAGAAAGCAATTAATTATTAAAAACGGAATCGTCGATTTTTGCATTGATCACTTTATTTTTAAGTACAATTCGGGTATAATCTTCAGAGGATTCTAATAATTTAACCTGAATTACAGTGGCTTCTTCCTTGTCGAAAGTCAGCTCAATTTGTTTGATGTATTTTTTTAAGGTGGCGTCTTTCGGAACAAATTTAGCGATATTTTGTCCTTTTGATTTGAAATAAGAAATCGTAAATTCTTTGTCGTCAAACATATTGCCGCTTACGCTTCCAACAATTAATTTGTTGATTCTTCCAAAGATCTTGCTGTTGCCAATATCAACGGCACTTTTCTTGCCTTCGTCGTTAATGAGGATTTTACCATTCTTAAAAACAATACTGTAATTATATGGTTTTTTGTATTGCCATTGTAGTAAGGAAGGCTCTTTAAAAATCATCTTTCCCGAAGTTTCGATGTCTTTTGATAAAAAGTCAAGATGTTTGTACTGAACAAAATCAGTACTTAGGGTTTTTATTTTTTTTGAAACCACATTTACATCCTGCTTGAAAGCAGTAATTTCCGCATCAGACATTTTCTGTTCCTGAGCAAACAAATTGCCTGAAATCAATAGGAGTAGTAGTGCTATTTTAGTTTTCATATTTATTACGAATTGCGCTTTATTATTTTGCCACAGATTAAAGGATTTTCACAGATTAAAGTATTAAAATCCATTTTTTATCCGCGTCTTCGCGTAAGCGAATCTGCTTCATCCGCGTTCAGTTTTCATAAGCTTTAAGATTCAAAAGTTCTTCGGTCGAAATCACCTTGTAATTGTTTTGCTGCAAAAATTGCAAAAACTGTTCCAATACCAAAACAGAGTGTGATCCGGTGTCGTGTAAAAGTACAATTCCACCCGGAGAAATACGTTTTATAATTCGGTTGAAAATTAAATTCTGATTTTTGGTTCCGCCATCCAGCGATCGAATATTCCATCCTATCACTTTGTGACCGGTGGTCTTTAAAGCTCTTCTGATCGAAGGTGTTGTAACTCCATAAGGCGGACGAAAGAAGTTTATTTTTTTGGAGGTGTATTTTTCCAGAAGTGTATCTGTTTTTTTGATTTCTTCTCTTATTGTTTTGGCAGTATAAAAATCAAAAAAATTAGAATGACTGTACGAATGATTACCAACCAGATGTCCTTCATCAATAATTTGTTTTACAATCTCAGGATGTTTTTCAATGTTTTTTCCGATGCAAAAGAAAGTCGCTTTTACTTTGTATTTTTTCAATAATTCCAGAACTTCTAAAGTAAAATCGCTTGGTCCGTCATCAAACGTAAGGGCAATTTTTTTTTCGGTTTCCAACGGATTATTGCAGTATGCTTTTACATGATAATTAGAAGAAATTATTGAAGAGCCTACAGCGTTTATGCCTAACCAAATTAAAACAATTGCGATAAACCATACCCAGTTAATTGCGATATACAGCTTTAGAAAAAGCAATAGCAGCAATAAAAAGAGAAAGAATAACGAAATGTTTTTATGCGTTATCATCTTGAAAGTAACGTAAAACTATGATTTTTTCCGTTGAGCTGATTGTACAATAAAATGGTTTGGTAAGCCGGTTTTTCAACCGAATTTGCTTTTATGATCTCAGGGACTTCCTGTGTTTTTAAAATTTTAGACGCCATCCATAAAGCAAAAGCCGATGCGGTATCGTACTCACCACTCAAATGTTTGTAATACAATTGAGGAGTTTGGGCGAAGGCCTTTTCAGTTAAGTTTTTATAATAACTTTCAAAATCTACATTGCCGTCAAATCCTAAAATCAGAGCATCAATATCCGAAACGTTTAATTGATTTGATTTTAAAAAGGAGATAATTTCAGCTTCAATTTCGTTGTCGTCCAGGGTGTTTATGATTGCGATATCGAGTACTTCTGCATAGGTAGTTTCTTTTCGCTCATTTTCTAAAACAAAAAAGCTGGCGCCTTCTCCATAAACGGCACCGCTTGTAGTAGAATCTAAAAGGTTGTAGGGTTGCTGGTTGTCTTGTTTGATACGTCCTGACAATTTAAAAAGGGCAGTAGTATAATCGCCATTTTCATCAACTCCGCCCACGAGAACCGATTGTGCTTCTTCTTCTTCAATTTGCATTTTAGCATCTAAAAGTGCCGATTCAAAAGAAACAGCTCCGTTTACATAGGTAAAATTGTAACCGTTGCATTTTTGTAACAGTGCAATTTGAGCACCAACCGTATTATGGGTCGATTGAATAAAGGATGTTGGGGTCAAGAACTCCTCATTATTGTCAAGGATATTTTTCAGGAATTTTTCGGAGTCTTCGATACATCCTAATCCTGTTCCGGTAATAATGGCATCCACATTCTCGATTTGTGCATCTTTCATGGCAATTGCCGAAGCCACAATTCCGTTTTTAACTCCTTTTGCCATTCTTCTGATGGCCGCGGGGGAAATATAATCTTTGTAAACCGGCGGAACAATTTCAAGGACGTTTTGGTCGTGATTGTGTAGGGCTTCTTCTAAAAAAACAGTATCAAATGTTTTTTGAGTCGAAATACAACCTATTCCATTTATATATGTTTTTTTTAATTGCATTTTGAAAATATAAGAGTCGAACAGTTACCTCCAAACCCAAAAGAGTTGGACAAAACATGTTCGATATTTTTATTTTTTAAAAAAGTTTGCGGTTTTAAATCAAACTCTTCCATTGGTGTTTCGAAATTCAGGTTTGGATAAACTACGCTATGCTGAATTGCCAAAACGCTATAAACGGCTTCAATGGCTGCCGCAGCGGCCAAAGTATGCCCCGTAAAAGGCTTTGTCGAACTAAAATCGGGAACTTTTTCGTCTCCGTAAATTCGAAGAAGTGCTCTTCCTTCAGACAGGTCATTGTTGGGAGTTGCTGTTCCGTGAACGTTGATATAGTCAATATCACCAGGTTTTAAACCCGAAATGTCAAAGGCTTTTTTCATGGCCAGGTAAGCACCATCACCATTTTCTGAAGAAGCTGTTTGATGGAAAGCATCATTGGCATTACCATAACCCGAAACACGAGCCAGTACTTTTTTGTTTTGCTTTTTTACAACTTCATCAGATTCTAAAACCAGGAAAGCAGCTGCTTCACCCAGATTTAGTCCTTTGCGATTGTTGTCAAAAGGTTTGTTGTAATCGTCAGATAAAATCATGAGGGTTTTGAATCCGTTGATCGTGAATTTTGCCAAACCATCGGTTCCGCCAACAATTACGCGATCCAGTTTCCCGGATTTTATCAGTCTTGCACCCAACATAATGGCATTTGCTGCCGATGAGCAGGCGGTACTTATGGTGGTAACAATTCCTTTTAAACCTAATTCTTCTGCAATTTTTTCGGCTACATCACCACCATCGTGACAAGTAATGTATTTTACCAGTTCCGGATGTTTGAAATAATCGTAATAATGCTTTTCAGTCATATCCATTCCGCCCACGCTTGTTGCCGAAATAAGCCCGGTTCGGAATTCATTTATAGAAGTAATTCCGGCATTTTTAACGGCCTGTTTTGCGGCGAAAGTGCCAATCATGGCAGTTCTCGAAAAGTTATTATCAGGAGTAAGTTCTAATTCTTTGACCAATTCGTCATTGGTTTTTTTAATTTCCCCTACTTTAATGATATCAGCGTGAACCGTTTCAATGTTTTCGATACGCGTTACCGCAACTTTATTTTCGATTAACGAAATGTAGTTTTCTTCGACTGAATTTCCAATCGAGGAGATAATTCCCATTCCGGTTATTGCAACACCTTTCATTTTTAGACTTGCTTAGATTATTGGATATTAGACTTCTTAGACATCAGACTTGCTTAGATTTTGAGATTTTAGATAAATTCTAAAGTAGTCTAAAAATCTAAGCAAGTCTAAGCAGTCTATTTCGTTCTGTTAGCGCTAATGTACGCAGCCATAGTTTCGATGGATTGAAAGATGGTTTTCCCTTCTTTTGGATCAACCAGTTTAATTCCGTAATCCTTATCTAAAATCACGATCAATTCAAGCGCATCAATGGAGTCTAAACCTAAACCATCTCCAAACAAAGGGTCGTTATCTGCAATATCTTCGATCGCGATATCTTCAAGGTTTAAAGTAGTAATGATTTTGTTTTTTAATTCTTCTTTTAATGCTTCCATGATTATTTATTATATAATGTATTGATATTTTCGTTGTTATATTTTGTGCTTTCTTCTTTGCTGATGGTGTAAAGAAAAGCTTTGTAATCGTCGTTGAAAAATTCTACCCAGCCACAAAGAACCGTATCTGCTTTATTTGTATTCAGAAGAATAGTAGAATAATTGGACATAAATTCAGTGTTAAAGGCATCAAATATAAAGAAAGAATTTTCACTTTTCAGCTGATGGCGAATACTTATTTCACCCAGACAAATATTTGGCAGTGTATAGACAAAAACCGCCGGGCTCGGAAAGTAGTTTTCTTTGTCGGAAATAGATTCCTGATACTTAACATCGGTATCTAAACTCGATGATTTATTGGCCAGAACCAAGGCAATATTGTTTTCCTGTTCCGTTGAAGTTATCGGACTCAAAAGAAGTTCAGCTCCTAAAAAAGCCAGTTTGCTCAAAGCATCCATTTTGAAAAACTTCGGGTATTGCATGTCAAAATTGCGATAGGCCTGTTTGGAGAAATCAGCAAAATTGGTCGGTTCCGTTTTGAAAACAGAAGTTCCGTTCAAAACAATTTCGTTGTTTTCAATGGTGCAATAGGATTGTATGTGAGTTTTATTTGGATTCATTGTTTTATTGCTGACACAGATTCTTAATATCCCTCTTTAAACTTATTTGTGAAAAAAGAATAGGAATGTTCAATTTTTGATTTTCTTTAATCATTGTCAAATAGATGTCATTTTTGTCTAAAATAAATATTCTACTTGTTTGAAACATCGAATTAATAGCCAGGGGATTAAGATTATTATAAATTATTATATTTCCGGAATTTCTATGTTTTTCAAAACCTTTTTTTTCGCAATACTGATTAATAAGCAATTTGTTTTCTTCCGCATTGTATTTGCTGATAATTTTAGTTAGCTGTTTTTCAGTCGCTTTCCGATAAATTGTAAATGCGCAAAATAAACTAAAAATAAAAAGCAGATAAAATTCAATTCCAGTTTTTGAATAATCCCTATGAGGATTAAAATAAACCAAGAAAGGCATTAGAAACCCCCAACTAAAAAATAAATAAAGAATTATTGTATCAAATTTGTCAAGCCAACTTTCAGAATAAACTAGCTTATTTTGCTCAATACTTTTTCTCCTATTTAAGTTCTTTAAACGTCTCATTTTATCTTTTCAAATACCACCGCCGTATTACAACCTCCAAATCCGGAAGCTGTTTTTAGGAAAAAATCAATAGTTGCCTCTTCGTTTTTCTCAATAACATTGATCACTTCGCTAACCCCAATTTCATCAAAACCTTTCGATTCAAAAAGTGTATTTTGATTTACGGATTCAATAGCAATTACGGTTTCTAATAACCCGGAAGCGCCTAAGGTATGACCGTAAAATCCTTTCAGACTATTGACCGGGACATTTTGCAGACCTAAACGGTTTAGGGCAATGGCCTCCATTTCGTCATTAAATGGAGTTGCAGTTCCGTGTGCCGAAATATAATCGATTTTATGGGGCTCAATTTGAGCTTCTTTCAAAGCATTTTGAATACTTCTGAACAAACCTTCGCCTGTTCTCGATGGACCTGAAATATGATTGGCATCGTTTATCGAACTGTCTCCAATAACTTTTATTTTTGCATTTGTAGCTTCTGCCGAAACCAGAACTGCAGCTGTTGCTTCGCCTAAACTTACACCGGTTCTGTTTTTAGAATACGGTTTACAAGGCAAATCGCTCATGGCCTGAAAAGCATTAAAACCCGACAAAACAAATTCTGAAACTTCATCGCCGGCCACTACAAAAATATTGTCATAGAGTTCAGACTGGATCATTCTTTTGGCAACAGAAATCGCTAAAATTCCTGAAACACAAGCATTCGAAACGACAATAGGTTGTGTTTGAAATCCGAAAAAAGCAGCAACATTTTTTGCCAGAACATCTAAATGTGCCTTAGCAAAACTTTCTTCCGAATTCTCTTTTAAAGCCGTTACATTTCCTTTTGTGGTCGAAAGTATAAAAGCTGTTTTGGAATCTAATGGAACTGCTGCATTTTTGATAATTGGCTCTAAAGCCAGAATCATCATTTTCTCCAGACGGGAGTATTTTGTTTCCCTGCTGATTTTTGCAAAGGCACTGTTTATTTTTTCATCATGAATTACCGAACCATAAAACGGAACCGGCATCAAAGAAATGTCATTATTTAGTTGAATGCCCGAATCACCGCGAAGAATTGCTTCAACGTTTGATTTGACATCAAAACCTAATGGGGTGATGCAGTTGGTTTGTGTAATGTATATCTCTTTTAACATTTTATGATTTTATTCCGGCGTATTTTTTAATTCGTGTCAATTTGTGCAATTCGTGTTTTATTTCAACAACCCAACTTTCTTTTTCCATTCTTCATAAAAAGGAGGGTTGGTCAACATTAGATTTCCTTCCTGATCTAAAAATACCTGAACGGTTTCTCCGGTGCAGGCCACTTCGCCTTTATCATCCAGTATTCTAAAACGGTAGATCATTTTGGCGGCAGGTGTATCAATTACGGTTGTTTCTATCGTTACCACATCGCCATAACGCAAAGACAATTTGTGTTCACATTTTGATTTTACGATCGGGGTGGTGTAGCCTGTTTTGGCAATATCCAAATAGGTAAGTCCGTGTTCACGACCAAACGCTTCACGACCATCTTCAAAATAGGTGATGTAATTACCGTGCCACACAATTCCAAGCGGATCCGTTTCGTTAAAACGAATTCTGATTTCATGCGAAACGGTTAGTTCGGTTGCTTCGTTAAACTGTTCTTTTCTTTTTGTCATAAAATAAGGCAATGGATGTTGTGATAATGAAGAACAAAAATAACAAACTTATTTTTGGGATGATTTCAAGGAAAGAAACGTTGCGCAATAAAACATCATAGAACGCTTCTAATCCCCAATTCATGGGAGATGATTTGGCAATGATTTGCATGATGTTTGGCATTGCAAAAACGGGAACCCAGATTCCGCCAATGGCTGCCAGAATAATAACGCTTGTCGCACCAAATGGAGCCGATTGTTCTTGTGTGCTTGCGATTGTTCCCAGCAGAATTCCAAAGCCAATGGCTGCAAAACCTGAAAATAAAGCGACCACACTCATTAAGAACAAGTGACCTTCGACATTTAATGGAGGCAAACCAATATGTGGAAATAAAAAGATTGCCACGGCCACCATCATGTAAAACTGAATCATACAAATGGCCGAATAGGTAATGGTTTTACCAATAATAACCACGAGGTTAGAAACCGGATTGGTGAGTAATCGAACAAATGTTCCCTGAGATTTTTCTTTTACAATATTGATGGACAACGGTATCACAATAAAAAATATGGCAAAAAGTGTCCAGGCCGGAACGTTGTGCTGCACAGAATTGGGACGTACTTCTTTGTTGTTTATTTTTGGAATGATTTCTTTGAACGTGATAAAACTCTTTTGCTCAAATTCGGCATTTCCTTCTCCCAGTTGATTTTGAAAAGTCGTATAAATGGATCTTGTTTCGATTTGAGAAATCATCTTATCGATCGAGCTCATCACGGCATTTTTGAAGCTCATTTGAACTGCCGGATCAAAATACAATTTGACTTCTTTTTCTTTAATGACCTTAGGTTTTTCGGTTTGCACTGTAGTATCCGTTTCCGTTAGACCCATTTTGCTCACAATGTTTTCGACATTCTGATCAATTTTGGTTTGCAGGTCCACACTTAATTTTTCCGGAATTACAATCGCCAGTTGAAATTTACCTTTGTAAACCGCTTCTTTAGCCATTTCTTCGGTAATAGGTTTGTGGTCGATTTGGGTGACAACACTAAAAAGTTGACTTTTCTCCAGATTATCAAAAACGGTTTTAGACACAGCGCCTTTGTCGTTATCCACCAGTAAAATCTGAATTTTGGTATCGCTTACGGTTTTAAAAGTGCTGTCCTGAATTAAGGTTACAGTAATAACCAAAACCAAAGGCATGATAAATAAAATGATTAATCCGCCTAAATCTCGTTTAAGCAGGAGGAATTCTTTTACGACTGACATCCAAATTTTATATACCATCTCTAAAGTCTTTACCGGTTAATGAAATAAAAACTTCCTCAAGATTTCGGGCTTCTTCAGTAGAAGCAATTAAACTTGAAGGGGTTCCCTGAGCGTATATTTTGCCGCGGTCTAAAATGGCAATGTTGGTACAGAAATCTTCCGCTTCTGCCAAATGATGAGAGGTATAAATAATGGTTGTTCCGTTTTGATTTAAGAGTTTCAGATAGTCGATAATGGCATTTTTAGACTGTACATCAACACCAACGGTTGGTTCGTCTAAAAACAAAACTTTGGGATTGTGTAAAATTCCCGCAATCAAATTGACTCTGCGTTTCATACCGCCTGAAAAAGTTTCGATACGTTTGTCGGCAAATTTTAATAAGCCCAAAAGATCTAAAGTTTCAACGACTTTGTCTTTTAGGTAATTGCCTTTTAAGCCGTACATACTCCCAAAATAATGTAAATTCTCCCGGGCCGTTAGGGTAGGGTACAAAGCATATTCCTGTGGAACAACGCCAATGATTTTTTTGATTTTGGAAGAATGATGGGTATAATTCAGCCCATCGATCGTGAAATGCCCTGAGGTTGGCTTTATGAGCCCGCAAAGCATAGAGATCAAAGTGGTTTTTCCGGCACCATTCGGACCTAATAACCCAAAAATCTGACCTTCACTGATCTCCAGCGAAACATCGTTCAAAGAATACAGATCTGCATTTTTGTACTTTTTCGAAAGGGATTCTATTTTTATAATGGATTGCAAAATATTCTTAGCTGATCGCTTTTTTTAGTTTTTTGAAAAAGATTTCTTCGCGATTGGCAATGTCCAAAAGTTCGTTGGCAATCGTATTGTAGGCATCTTCTTTGGCACTTCTGTTTTTGTAAATTCGGGAAGCTTCAACCGCAAAGTCTCTCCATGAATCTCCAATTTGTGTCATTTCTTTAGAAAGAACTTTTAATTCTTCATTGTTTAAGATAACCGAAGCTTCCTGTAAAAATGCGGCATAGATGAATCGGAAACCTCCGCCACCTGTACCAATTTCTTCCTGCATGCGCACCATCTGTGCCAAATAGTGATTGGCTTTTTTGGTACCGTGTTTTACAGGCCATTTCCTAATTTGTTTCGAAACAAATTTAATTCCGCGTACCCCAATAATAGGCATGGGTGCCAACATATCGCGGCAGGTATTTTTGATTCCTTTGATAATGGCACTTTTCAAATCGACGTCCTTCGGAATTTGAATCGGATAGTACATTTGACCTCTCGGAGCAAAAGCACCTTTGGCAAAACGCACCTTGTCCAGTTCGTCATGTGTCAGGGTCGTAACTGTTTCCATAACAGGATCGCTAACAAGATAATCGGTTTCGGTTTTTCCGTAAACGACTAAGTTGTGTGCGTTAAAATGAAAGCGGTATTCATCAGGAAAATAACTCAAATGATATACGCCAACTTGTAATCCGGTTGGGATATTGTTTTTTAAATTTTCGTCCAAAGCCTTGTTGGCATTTGTTGTTGAAGAAAATTTTTGTCTTTTTATTTTTAAGTTTAAACGGCTCGCCAGTTTGTTAAAGATCTGTCCAGGCAAAGTTCTGTAACTAATTGCGGGAGCATGATTTACTTTTATAAACGGCAGGTATACGAAGAAAAGTCCGGAACCGATACCAAAAACCATCGGTTCGCTGATGTTCAGTCCGTTGTTTTTTAACAAATTCGAAGCTACTCCATTTTCGCAATGAGCAGATTGATGATGTGTAAAATTAGTTTGCATTACGCGGTTTTAATATTTTTTAATTCAGCGATTGAAATTTCAAAAGCATCGGCATATTTCTGTAAAACAGAGTTGTTTAATTTGGCAAAAACGGCAGGTTTAAAATGTCTTTTTACGCGCCATTTCCACATTCCAACATAACTGGATAAAATAGTAAGATCCATTTTGTTGAGTTCCATATAATAACAAATCGGACTTACTTCTCCGGTTTCTACCTGTAGTTTTGCTTCGGCAATTCGTTCGTTTATTTCATCGATCGAATTGGATAATGCGATGGTTTTAGGCTCCCAACCGGTACTTAAGGTTGTGGTATAGTCGCCATTTTCATCGGTGGCATAAAGCAGTTCTTTCAGATTGTTTTTGGTGAGATTGCCTTTGTCTTGTGGTACATTTTCTTTTTCCATGGCCTTTTTCTTTTCGATTGTAACTATTCCGGAACCGAAATTGTTTTTTGAATGAACAGATTAATTTCGCATTCCAAAAGTATTTTGTCAGCAAGCAGACTTTCGCAGCTCATGGTACATAGCGTATAATCGTCGCCTGCAAATTTTGAAACCAGATTGGCTTTGGTAATAATAGTATCACCTACTTTTGGCAGTGTATGTATTTTCAGGTTCTTTATCGCACTGATAAAGCCTAGTACATTTACATTTTCGTTTTCTATTCCGTCTTCGTCAAAAAAATATTTTTTGCCTACAATAGACGAACAGGTTTGTGCGGTGTTTTCGATTAAGCCGGCTTCAATAAAAGTGTTGTTTTCAACAAAAATATTATCTTCCCGGATCAAAAATGTGGTTTCTACAAAACTGGAATCTATATCCAAAATTAAATCCACCATAAGCAGCGGTGCCCGGTGGGGTAAATAGTTTTGTATGTCAACTCCGGTTTTCATACCTAATATATTATTTGGCTAAAACGGTCTTCATTTGCCCGTTCGCAATTTCTTCATTATTCAGATAAGTTACAATGTCTACCAGTGTAATTCCGGCAAACTCCTGTAAAATAGTTATGTTAGATTGAATCGTATCATTGACTTTTGGCAATTTTTTGATTTCAATTTCTTTGATCGAACCAATGTAACCCGTTGGGGCTGTTTCGTTTTTTAGGAAAAACTGGTAACCGGTGTGCAAAGCCACAGACTGTGCCATATGTTCGATTAAACCTGCTTCTAAAAAGGTGTCGTTGTCGGAAAAAATGTTGTCGCTTTGAATTTTTAAACCCGCAACCAGTGAAGTTTCGGTAAACGAATACATTTTATCTACCATTACAAAAGGGAACTTTTGCGGCAATAAATTCTCGACAGCGTCTTTCTCTAAAAGTAAAGTTGTTTCCATTAGCAAACCGTTAAATAAGCATAAGCAAAGGAGAATCTTCCGCTCTCAGGAACAGACAATAGAATACGATCTCCCTTTTTTAAATTTCCTGAATTCATTAATTCTTCCAAAGCCAAGTAAATAGAGGCTGAACCAACATTTCCTACTCTTGAAAGATTCATGAACCATTTTTCATCGGCCATCCCGATTCCTTTTTCGATCAGTCCTTTTTTTAGTCCTTCTACAAAAAAGTTAGAAGAAACGTGAGGAATAAAATAATCAATCTGATCTGAGGTGATGCTGTTTTTATCCATAGCATCTTTCATGCTCTCGGCTCCTTTAGAAAGAATAAATTCATCCAATAATTTTACATCCTGTTTGATGGCAAAAACCGATTCGTTTAACCATTGCTCCGGCGCATAATCACTCCAGGCTTTGATCTCGCCGTTCTCCAATTTATCGCCACCGGCATACATACAGGTTTCTAATTCGTAAGCATAGGAAAAGGCTTCCATCCATTCAATTTTTAAAGAGATAGCTCCTTTTGGCTGGTTCTCTAATAAAAATGCTCCCGCTCCATCAGACAGCATCCAGCGTAAAAAATCTTTTTTAAACGCAATGATAGGCTGTTCTTCCAGGTTTTTCAGATTGGCAGCTTCGTGGTTGTACATCTGGGCATTTAGCCAGGTCGAAACTTTTTCAGATCCTGTGCAAATCGCATTTTTCGAGTTTCCTGATTTTACAGACAGGAAACCAAATTTTAAGGAATTCATACCCGCACAGCAAACTCCTGTTGATGAATTTAGTTCTACAGATTTGTTTTTCAATAAACCGTGTACCATCGCAGCATGTGAAGGCAGGAAGATATCAGGAGTTGAGGTCCCACAGGAAAGCACTTCAAGGTCCTGCGCTGTAAAGTTTTCATCAAACAACTGCACGATTGCATTTCGCGTTAACTCGGCGTTGTTATGAGTACTTTTTCCTGATTTGTCTATAGCGTAATAACGACTTGTAATTTTATTATTGCGCAAAATAATGCGTCTTGCTTTAGAAGCAGCATCATTAATGAGACCCAGATAACTTTCCATCTCATCATTAGAAATGGCTTCATTTGGCAAATACTTTGCGGCTTTGGTAATATATACTTCAAACATAATCTAATTTCGTCTTCTAAACTCCTTGATAATATTGAGTTTCTCTTTTTATGGTATTTAACTTAAAGGGGTAGGTAATAAGGTGCAATATATACACTATTGGTGAGATTAACCATATTGCCAGGAATAAATAAACATTAAATACTTTAAGAAGTGTTTTTCTGTTTTTTTGATTTTTATAAATCAAATTTGACCACTTATTAAAGATTTTGTTTGCAGTTTTATCAACCGTTACCAGATAGGGGCTAATTTTAACGGCGTCAACGGCAACCAGTTTGGGTTGTAAATGCTGTAATTGATTTTGATTGAATTCAGAAAGGATCACTTCTCCAAATTTATCCGACTCCTGTATGTCTTTGTCGGATACTCCCGGTAATGGAAAAATACCAAGATATTTTTTCTTAACGCCCGAAAACATCCATTCTACAATCGTGATGACACTGATTAAATTTCCAACGCGATCTACTAAAGCAATGTTTCCAACTAACGAAGCATTGGCTTCTTTTAGTAAAACTTTGATTTTTTCCTGTGCCATAATCCACATATTGCGAGAACCGCTAATGGTGATGACGGGGGTGTTGTTTAGTATTTTTTTGGCATCGGCACTTTTTAGAAAAGAGTTTATCGGAATGGAAGGAGATAAATACCAAACCTGATAATGAAACAATACCAAATCGTATTTTGTGTTTAGAATTTCTTCCGGAACGGGCTTTAATTCAGTCGGAATTTGTAGAAATGATTCCGGGAAAGCGTCGAAAAAGGCAGCTTTATTCCATGGAAACGGAAAGGGTTGCTGCAGTTGTATTTCGTGAAAACTTACATTTATTTCGTCTGAATTTAGGAACGGTTTTGCAATGTTTTGTGCAATTGTTCCGAGTTGTCCAGACTGGGTATAATAAATTACGAGAACATTTTTCATGGAGGTTTACTTGCTTTTGGTTGCGAACAAAAATAAGTAAATTTATTTAAACGAATTTTCTTGTTTAAACGAATCGTTTTTGGTGATGAATTTTTGTTGTTTTTTTAATCTCACAGAGACCCGAAGGCGTAAAGTTTTAATTTGAAATGAGTTTTAAAGCACCAGTTTTTCATTTCGACCGAAGGGAGAAATCACAAACGTTTAGCGACAAAGATTGTGGACTTAGTTTGCGGAGTTTCTTGTGTGATTTCTCCCTTTGGTCGAAATGACAAAAATGGACAAAAATGGACAAAAAGGAGAAAAAACGTTGCGACTTTGCGTCTCTGCGAGATGCTGAGATCCTTTAAGTCTTATTTCAAATCATTCCAAAAATCGAAATAATTGAACCATTGCAAAGGATATTTTTGCAGAATAGTTTCAACGCTTTGTACATATTCTTTCAGTAAGCCTTTTTCGTCACGATGTTTCACGGTAGCTTCTCTGGCGTACAAATGATAATGTAAGTTGGGTTCTTTCATGACATACACAAAAACTACAGGAACTTTTAATCGTGAAGCAATTAAAAACGGACCTGCCGGAAAATGAGCTTCCTGACCCAGTATTTTTTCCGAAAGAGATTTTGTGCCTTCAAAGTAGCGGTCGCCGGTAAAACAAACCAATTCATTATTGGCCAATGCGGCATTGATCTCAAAGATATGAGACAAATCCTCTTTGATAATGATAAATTTTACGGTAGGTTTTTGGGTAACGCTTTCCAGATACTTTTTTATAGAAGAATGTTCCAGGTCAGTAGTCACCAGATTGATTTGAAAATTAAGATCGATATCGCCAAGAAAATGCTCGGCAATTTCAAAATTTCCAACATGGGCACTAATCAAAACGCCTCCTTTTTTCTCGGCCAAAAGTTTTTTGAGCACCTCAATTCCGTCAAATTCATAAGTGAACTTGTTGCGCATTCCTGCCGAAATGGAGATTTTATCAATGATGGTTTGTCCAAAAGTATAATAACTTTTGAAAACCATTTTTTTAGACGTGAACCAGGAATACTGCAGCCTTTCTTTAAAGTAATAGAAAATGGCTTTGTTGCTTTTTTTTAAAAACAAAAAGTAATACGAAGCAACAAAATAAAGCAGGACATAAGCGGCCTTAATACCCGCTTTTTGTATTAAAAAAACGAATATTCTATAGCCTAAAACTGTACCCTTTGATTTGCCATCCCATTGACTCATTAAACAGCTTTAGCTTTTAGTTTGGTCTCGATCAGGTCATAGAAATTCTGAAAAGTAGCAATTCCAACAAAATCAACTTCTACCAGTTTTACACCAAAGTTAGCTTCGATTGAGACTACTAAGTCTACATAATCTAAACTATCTAATCCAAGTGTATCTTTTAAATTAGCATCTGGTTCAATATCATCATTGTCTACTTCAAATTCATCAACCAAAAAACCATTAATTTTTGCTATAATCTCTTCTTTATTCATCGTTCAATTTAAACTTTTTAACCACCAACGCAGAGTTGGTTCCTCCGAACCCGAAGGAATTGGACAAAAATATGTCAAATTTTTTGTTTAAAGTAGTTTTGACCAAATTTAATTTAGCAGCATCTTCGTCAGGATTCTCTAAATTGATGTTTGGGGCAATGAAATCGTGCTGCATCATTAAGATGGAGTAGATTACTTCACTTGCTCCGGCCATCCAGCATTCGTGACCTGTCATTGATTTGGTCGAACTTACATACGGATTTTTCTCTCCAAAAACTTCAAAGATTGCTTTGGCTTCGTTTCCGTCTCCAACCGGGGTTGAGGTAGCATGAGCATTTATATAGTCAACATCAGTTGCTTTTAGTTGCGCATCATCAAGCGCTCGTTTCATGGCTATAGACGGCCCTTCGACATTAGGTGTTGAGATGTGTCCGCCATTTGAGGAGAATCCGTAACCGCCGATTTCTGCAATAATAGTAGCGCCCCTGGCAATTGCCGATTCGTAGCTTTCCAAAATTAACGTTGCACCGCCACCACTTGGGATTAATCCGTCGCGATCCTTGTCAAAAGGGCGGGAAGCTTTTTCGGGTTCGTTTTCTCTGGCCGAAAAAACACCCAAACCATCAAAGCTGCTCATGGCGTATTTGTTGATTTCCTGTGCGCCTCCGCAGATGATAAGGTCCTGAAATCCGCTTTTTATTAAAAAATAAGCAAGACCTATAGAGTGTGATCCGCTGGCGCAGGCCGCACTTATGGTAAGATTGATACCACGAAGTTTAAAAATCGTTGATAAATTCATGGTTACCGTTGAATTCATCGATTTAAAAATAGCTCCGGAACCTATCAGGGCAGTGTCTTTTTTGTCTCGTACAATATCAGTAGCTTCAATAACCGCTTTTGAAACGCTATCATTTCCGTACATAATACCCACTTCGCGATTGTCGAAAAAAGCATCATCAATGTTCGCGTTTTTCAATGCTTCAACAGTGGCCATATAAGCGTATTCGGTTTCTTCACCAATGCTCATACGCTGTCTGCGGGTCAATAAATTTTTTAAATCAGCTTTCGGAACCATTCCTGTTAAGGCAGATTGAAAACCAAATTCTTTTCTTTCAGAATCAAAGTGAATACCTGATTTTCCGTTGTATAAAGATTCCTTTACTTCCTCTAAAGAAGTTCCGATACAAGAATAAATTCCCATCCCAGTAATTACAACTCTCTTATTCATCGTCTTTAAAAGTAATTTTTATCCGTTACTTGTAATTTTTAACACATAGGAACATAGCTTTTGTAAACTCAAAATAGGCGTTTCACTTATTTGAAATACACATAGCGATCTATGTGAAAGAAATATTTCTTTTTTGTACTCTTTGCACATAAAAAGCTGTGTTTCTATGTGTTTCAAATATTTTCTAAGAATATATTCCTCCGTTTATATTTATAATTTCTCCTGTAATGTAACCTGATTTTTTTGAAATCAAAAAGCTTACCAAATCTGCAACTTCCTCAGCTTCACCAAAACGACTTGCCGGAATTAGTTTTAATAATTCTTTTTCGTCCAATTGGCTTGTCATATCGGTTCTTATAAAACCAGGGGCAACAGCATTTACAGTAATGTTTCGTTTCGCAACTTCCTGAGCCAATGCTTTTGTGGCCGCAACAATTGCACCTTTTGCCGCTGAATAATTGGTTTGTCCGGCCGTTCCTTTTACACCCGAAACGGAAACCATATTAACAATTCGGCCATATTTATTGCGCAGCATTTTTTGGATAAAAAACTGCGTTACATTAAAAAATCCGTTCAAACTCGTGTTTACTACACCGTTCCAGTCTTCGGGAGTCATCCACATAAAAAGACCGTCTTTTGTAATTCCGGCGTTGTTTACGATCGCTTCTACAATAGCTTCGGGATTAGCTTCCTGCCATTGTGTTAATGTTTTTTGTACCTCTTCAAAATTGGAAACATCAAAACCTAAGATTTCGCCTGTTGCTCCTAATTTTTGTATTTCCTGAAGTGTTGCTTCAGCGGCAGTTTTATTCGAGTGGTAGTTAATCAGGATATGATAATTTGCATCAACGGCTAATTTTTTACAAATAGCACTTCCAATTCCTCGTGAACCGCCAGTTACTAATACACATTTCATATTCAGAATTTATTTTTTTTTAATCGCCTGGTATGGAATTACTTTTCTTATCAGTAATTGCATCAGCAGCGTTTATTTTTATGAGTTAATAGGTTTTATTTTTTCTTTTTGGCTACCGGTTTTTTGGTAGTTTTTGTCTCTGACTTTTCAGTCGTTTTGGTTTCTGCTTTTGGTTTTTCCGCAGCAACTTCGGCAGTGCTGTTTCTTTCTCTTGATTGCGAAAATAGTTCGGCATTTTCAAACCATTGGTTTCCTAATACGGTTCCGTCTGGTTTAAGAAATCCCCATTTTCCTTCGTTTTTTACGCGTGCAACACCATCAATGAAACCTTTGTCTTGTTTTACAAATAAGGCAATCACAAATCCGTTTGTTGTGATGCCGTATTGTGTTGGAATGACCAATTTTCCGCTTTGATTGATGAATCCCCAGTTTTTTTCTTTTACCGGAGCCAATCCGTCCGGACTAAAAACTTCGGCGTCGCTGTAAGTAGGTTCAATTACAAATTCTGCTTTCGGATTGATAAAACCCCATTTTGAACCCACACAAACGGGAGCTAAGTTTTTTGAGAAAGCTTTTACTTTGTCGTATATCGGAGTAATCACCCAATTTCCTTTTAAGTCAATAAACCCAACTTTACCATTTTTCTTGGCATAGGTCAGATCCTGAGTGTCAAAATCCCAGATTTTTTCAGCTCCATCAACCGGAATAAAAGTTCCGGAACTAACAATTCCAAAGGTCTTATCTTTTCTTGCCCAGCTTGTGTTTTTGAAATAATTGCCTATTTCCTCGTAAGCAGGCTCTATCACTTCTTTACCGGCAGTATTAATAATTCCCCATTTTTTATTGTTTTCAACTCTTGCAAAACCGTTTTCAAAAGATTTAATCTGATCGTATTTTGGTTCCAGAACTACGGCCATTTTCGAATTGATTAATCCTACTTTACCGCTTTGTCTGATAAATGCTACGCCATCTTCAAAGCCAAAAAGTTTTTCTGAGAAAGGCGCTTTCTGGATTTCACCCTTTGTATTGATATAAACCCAGTCCTTGTCTTTTTGAACAATTGCAATTCCGCTGTTGAAATCTTTAACATTTTTAAAATCGGCAGGAATTACCCATGCACCTTTAACATCTATAAAACCCCATTTTCCATTGTTTTCTACAGCCGCCAGTCCTTCAGAAAAGCTTCTTGCTGATTTGTACTGAGGCTCAATTTTAAAGTTTCCGTCTCTGGAGATATACCCAATTTTAGAATCTTTTTTAACTAAGGCCAATTCCTGACTATTAACAAATTGAATAGTGAATGCAAATAAAAAAATAAGTGTCTTTTTCATGATTTTAAAGGTTCAATATTAATAATGTAAAATTAAGTATTAACTGTGAATCAGATAATCTTTTACTTTTTGTACAAAAGGATACATGACCTGATCTTCTTTAAATTCAGGAATAATGTTTCGAACATCGTCATACCATTTTTTGGTAACAGATGAAATTTTGTCTTTTTGTGCTAAATAATCTATTGCCTGAACAATGGTAATCATTTCGATACTTAAAACTTCAAAAGCGTTTTCGATAACTTTTGAGGTGATAACTGCTGCATTGGTTCCCATACTTACAATGTCCTGATTGTCGTTGTTGTTCGGGATACTGTGAACATACATTGGGTTAGACAACATTTGACTCTCGGCAGTTGTTGAGGTAGCGGTAAATTGTACTCCCTGCATTCCGAAATTAAATCCTAAAGTTCCTAAGTTAACAAACGGAGGAAGGATTTCGTTGATTTTTGAATTCAATAAGTAATTCAACTGGCGTTCGGCCAGCATGGTTAGTTTGGTAATAACAATTTTCAGTTTATCCATTTCCAGCGAAATATAATCGCCGTGGAAGTTTCCTCCGTGATAAACGTGTTTGTTTTTTACATCTATAATAGGATTGTCGTTTGCCGAGTTAAATTCGTCTTCAAGAATAGAAGCAACATTTTGGATCGTTTCTAAAACCGGACCTAAAATTTGAGGTACGCAACGTAAAGAATAGTATTCCTGAACTTTTTCTTTAAAGATTTCTTCTGTGTTTTCTCCTGAATATAAGTGGTCTTCTCTTTTACGGATTAAGGTACTGTCTGAAAGATTTTGTCTCATTCTTGAGGCTACTTCCTGTTGTCCTTTATGACGTTTGGTTTGGTTTAATTCTTCAGAGAAGTGATCGTCGTAAGCCTGAACCAATTCGTTAATTGCGCAGGAACATTTCAAAGACCAGTCTAATAATTTATTGGCATGATGCACGTTTACAACTCCAATTCCGGTCATTACCGAAGTTCCGTTTATTAACGCCAGACCTTCTCTGATTTCTACCTGAATAGGTTTTAAACCTTCAATTTCAAAAACTTCAGCAGTTGGTCTTCGATCACCTTTGTAAAAAACTTCACCTTCACCTATTAAAACCAAAGCCAGATGTGATAATTGTACCAAATCTCCGCTGGCACCTACACCACCGTGTTCAAAAATAAGAGGGGTAATGTCTTTGTTGATCAGTTCTGCCATTAGGTGAATTACAGAAGGATGAACACCCGAATTACCCAATGATAAAGTATTTAAACGAGCCAGGATCGCTGCTTTTGCACAAACAGGACTCAAAGGTTTTCCTGTTCCCGAAGAATGGCTTCTAATTAAATTGTATTGTAATTGTATTTGATCAGATTCTTTAATTCGATATTGGGCCATTGGTCCGAAACCAGTGTTTACACCATATATTACTTTGTTTCCTGAAAATTCTTTTAGGAAATTGAAGCTTTCATTCACTCTGTTTAAAACAGCATCACTTATCGAAACTTTGTTGTTTGCAAAAATAATAGATTCGAATTCTGCTAAACTTAAATATTCATTAATTGTATTCATTAAATCGTTTTTGGTTGCGCTAATTTAATTTTATTTATCAAAATAAATGTAGTTATTTTGATGATGGCAAATGTAGGTTAATAATTGATAATAATTTTAATATGATAAAGGAGTTTGTAGATGTTTTAGTCATTGGCGCAGGACCATCAGGATGTGTCTCGGCATCGTATCTTCATAAAAACAATATTAAGATAAAAGTAGTTGAAAAAACGAGGTTTCCAAGACTTGTAGTAGGAGAAAGTCTTATCCCGCGAGTAATGGATCATTTTGCTGAGGCTGAGCTTTTTGAAAGCCTTGATGCTATGAATTTTGAGAAAAAACTTGGTGCTCGTTTTATCAGAGGAGAAGAAATTTGTGTTTTTGATTTCAGCAAAAAATTTGGAGAAGGCTGGGACTGGACCTGGCAGGTGCCACGTGCAGATTTTGATCATACGATGGCGCAGGAAGTACTAAGAAAAGGGATTGATCTGGAATTTGAAACAGAGGTTCTGGAAGTTTCTTTTGAGGGTAAAAACTCTAAAACAATTGTAAAAGATAAGGATGGAAATCTAAAAGAAATCCATGCTAAATTTATCATTGATTCCAGTGGATATGGGCGTGTTTTACCAAGACTTTTAGATTTGGATACCCCTTCAAAATTAGATCCGCATTCTTCGATATTTACGCATGTAAAAGATATTAACAGAGAAGTAGGAGAAGAAGGAACCCAAATTTCATTTGATATTCTGGAAACCGAAGTCTGGTTATGGGTAATTCCTTTCTCTAACGGAAATACCAGTTTAGGAGTGGTAGGACCAACCGATTTTATTAATTCGCTTTCCGAAAATAAAGACAATGCGGAGGCTTTAAAAAATGCCATTCAGAAATCCGATTATTATATCAAAAGATTTAAAGGAACGGAATTTTTGTTTGAACCGGTAAAACTCGAAAACTATTCAAGAGCGGTAAAAAGAATGTACGGTGATGGTTTTGCTCTGACGGGTAACAGTTCGGAATTTTTAGATCCTGTTTTCTCTTCGGGAGTTGCCTTTGCAACTGAATCCGGAATGTTGGCAGCAAAATTGTACCTTAAAGAATCACAAGGAATCGCTGTGGATTGGGAGGTTGAATTTACACAATATATGAAACGAGGCATTTCGGTTTTTACCACTTATGTACAGGAATGGTACACAGGAAATCTTCAGACTTTATTTTTTCATCAGCCGGAAAACCCGGATGTGAAGGAAAAGATATGTTCGGTATTGGCGGGATATGTCTGGAATGAGGAAAATCCGTTTGTGAAAAAACACGATCATGTGATTAAAAATATGGCGTATTTACTGAATATGCAAAAAGAACAAAGCCCTGAATAATCGGGGCTTTTTATTTAGATAATTGGCATTGTTTGTTTCGTTGGAGCAAAATATTTATGGCAAATAAGACCAGTTGGGAAGAAAGCTCCAGCGGAGCGTCCTATTTCGCCCCTACAGGGCTTTTATCAATAAATGTCTCTATTTTCTATAAATATTTAATCCCTCTGGGATAAAAAAAAGAGAATGTTTTTTTCTGTTTTTATTTAGATATTTAACATTGTTTGCTTCGTTGGAGCAAAATATTTATAGCATGTTAAGGTCAGTCAGGAAGAAAGCTCCAGCGGAGCGTCCTATTCCGCCCCTACCGGGCTGTTATTAATTAATGAACCTATTTTCTATAAATATTTTATCCCTCTGGTATAAAAAAAAGAGAATGTTTTTTTTCTGTTTTTATTTAGATATTTAACATTGTTTGCTCCATCGGAGCAAAATATTTATAGCATATAAGGCCAGTCAGGAAGAAAGCTCCGGCGGAGCGTCCTATTCCGCCCCTACCGGGCTGTTATTAATTAATGAACCTATTTTCTATAAATATTTTATCCCTCTGGTATAAAAAAAAGAGAATGTTTTTTTCTGTTTTTATTTATAAGCTTTCTTCGCTATCAGTTTAGACATTGATTTTGCTGTTTTGGCGAAACCCTCACCAATTCTGGTTTCGTTGCTAAAATTGCTTCCCCATTGATCCCCCGGAGCTTCTTCGCTTGTAATTTCCAAAAGTACCTTTGATTTATTTGCGGTTTCAACAAATTTCAAATTGGTAGTTACTTTTGCAGGCTGCTTCATAATTCCGGCATCCCAACCCGGATAAATCCACACTGCTGTTACGATTAAGGTATAAGGTGTTTTTAAATTTTCCTGAAAGTTCAAATCCTTTTTTTCTTTAGTTAAAACAATATTTGCAATTTCCAGAAATTTAGGAGTCCAGATTTGGTCTTTTGCATTGATCCATTTTTTCTCCCAGATGTTTCCATTGCCTTTTGCCTTTTGATCTAACTCGGCTTTATGCTCCTGGACATACTGTGCTTCCGATTTTTTTTCTTTCATCATCGTAAAGTTGCTGTAATCAAATTCGGTGTTGATCTCTTTCTGATCTTTTAAGAAATCAAAATTTCCCTGAACAACATTCATGTCTTGAGCAAAAGCAGCACTGGAAATAAGGAATACGGTAAGAATTAGTTTTTTCATTTTTTTGGTTTGATTAAGGTTAGTTTCTTTTGCTAAAATTAACAAAAACAATTAATTAAAATTTATTATATAAATAAAAAATGGGATGTCATTGAACATAGACTGCGCAGGGGAGGGTTTATTTTTTTGATTTTTGAGCCATTAAATTTTGGTAATATGTATTATAGTTAAATACTTGTACTAGCTCATTATTCTTATAGAGATAAATGTTGGGCTGACCTTTTACCTTTACTATTGAGTCTCCAACTTCTACTTCATCCCAAAAGCTATTTACTACCGCAGTATTGGAACTACTTGTAAGTTTAAGCATTGGTGTACGATGTTGTGATGAATCAATATATTTTTCGATCACAATGCCTGAATATGATTCTTTTTTGCGATTCTCAAGTGCCCTTTTATAAAAATCGTCATTCCCTGAAAGATAATCTGCCCAAAAACCAATTGCAGTTAGAAGAATCACTAAAACCAGAATTTTAAGTATGTTTTCTTTTTTTGTCATAGAATGTAGAGCTTTTTATTGATTGTTCGGGAGAATAGTGATTTGCAAGAAACGATTGTTTATGATATTTTAATTAATGCTAATCCAAACCAAAAATAAAAAAAAGGATTCCAATTTTGGAATCCTTTTTCTGTTCAAAAATAATTTCTACGCTTAAGATCCTATTTTAATTTTTTAATATTTTGTTAGAGATCTTTTTACCATTTTCAAGTTTTACGGCTACGATATACCATCCGCTTTGAAGTTCGGAGAGATTGATTCTGTTTTTATTTTTTACGGTAAGAACATTTTTACCATTCACATCAAAAACATATACAACGTCGACTTTTTCTTCTGTGTTGATGTTCAGTTCTTCTTTAACAGGGTTAGGATAGACAATTAGTGAAGAATCAAATTTTAGATCATCATTGATAGTAGTAGCAGCAGTACTGGACTTGCTAGTGCCGGAAGTTTGATTGATATAATAATCCTGCAATTTTTGAATCCAAAAATGATCATCAGTCAGAGTAGTTCCCGGGTTTCCAATTCCATCCGTACTAGCTCCTACACCAGCTCCCATTAAGACAAGCTTGGTTCCGCTGCTTTTTACCTCTGCAAAGTGATTTCCAAAAGTCACTTTTTTTGTGGTGGGATTAACCTGAAGTTTAGGGTCGGCATGTTTATTCTGGCTGAAATAGTTATAACGAGTCGCGTCATTTGAGAAATTTACGGTATCCCCAAAGAAAAAAGTAGTAGCAGAGTCTTCGTAGTGCTGGCTGGTATTATTTAAAATTTGGAAAGGAGCTGCTGTTCGTTCGTTTAGAGTCTCTGAACCATTGATATGTCCTACCGGGATTTGCCAGAGGACAACATGTTTGCCAGAGGCTTCGTAAAGTTTTTGAACAAAATTCAGGTAATTCATCCAGTGATCATTATTCCAGAACCAGGTATAAGAGAAGGGATCAGCGGGATTGCCTGTGCTTCCGGCGCCCATGGCATCAAGACCATATTTGTCAATAGAAATAAAGTCGGCATTATTAGACATAATTCCCATACTATTGGTGTATTGAAAAATATCTGCAGCGGTTTGTTTAATTTTGTTAAGCTGGGTAGTAAAGGTGCCGGTATCCGTTTCTCTGATAATTCCTTTTGGACCGGCTACACCAGCTTTTGCCCAAAGATTGAGCTGCCATCCAAATTCCATATTCAGGTTTTCGTCTGTTCTTTTTTTGTTGAGCTCAAAATTGATTCTTTCTACCAGCGTTTTCAAAGTACCTACATTTTGGGCAATACTCGTTGCATTTACGGCTGTTGTAGTAGTTATAGGTTCGTTATATTGCTGCATATAGCCCAGAAAATCAGGCTCTAATACCACTCCAAAAAACTCATCTCCCAGTTCAGCTTTAACCTGATTCAGAAAAAGGTTGAGGTTATTGAAATAAGCCGTCATATAAGAAGGATCTTTTACGTGTGCCAGATCCAAGTCGTAAGATTCGCTTCCGTCGGGAATGTTATAAAAAATAAAGAAAGGAATAAGTCCCATTTTTAAAGAATTCTTTGCAAATTTTATAGCTCTGTCAGGCTGCCAGGTATTCCATCCGGCTATTGGCCCTCCATTGATATAGATGTATCTTACATCCATTCTGTTGTTTTTGAGGAGATTGGTGTTGTCGATACCGTCGTTGAAAAAATTGACATCATCGTTAGTGTCTTCGGATACAGATCCAACAGAAACATAATCAGGATATCGTAACGGGCTTCCATTGGCATTGTCTATTCTTAAACCAAGATGATATACCGCACCATCTGAAGTGGTTATTTGAAGTCCGGATCTGCCCGCTTTTTTAGGGATAATTTTTAAAGTATTTCCGGTAATCGTATAATCAAATACCGTAACGTTCCTTCTTTTTAATGAAGTGATAGTCTTATCGAACACGAATGTTTTTTGTATTCCGTTAATCGCTTTTATTTGATTGGGAAGCGAAGCAAAGGAAATATTTTGTGTGGCAGGATTCACAATAGTAAGTTGTAAACCGGATGTTGCTGTGGTCCCATTGTTGTCTGTGACTGCTATTTGTAGCGAATTGTTTCCATAATTCTGTGGTGTCCAATTGAAGGTATAAGAATTTTGGGGATTGGTAGTCACATTAGTATTCGTTCCGGCGGTGAGATCTTTAAACAGTATGCTGCTAATGGAACTTCCGGACGAAGGCTGAATAGTAAAAGTAATGCTTATAGGCGAAAAATTAAGTTGAGAATAGGAAGTAGTGTTTGGCGGACCGGTAATCGTGATCACAGCAGGAGCAGTAACCGCAATTTTAACAGTTGTGTTTACTACAGTGCTTATTCCGATCGAATTTACAGTGGTATATCGAATGTTGTAATCTCCATAAGCGGTCGGGGTCCAGTTGTACGATATAGTGTTGCCGGACAAACTCATATTGTAAGTCGTATAAGAAGACTCTGTTGTCTTTTTTATTTCGACCTTATTTTGTGTGGCCGAAAAACCGTACAGATTGAGTGATGCGGTAAGATTGATAGCCGATAAGGTACTTTTTATAATAATTTGTCCATCTGCGTAGGCAGGAGAAATGGCTATGGGCTTGATACACACACCAAGAAAGGTGTAGGCCGAAGACTGATCAGGAATTTCTGTTCCGGCGACCCAGTACTTGGCTTTATAGACACCATTGCTGTATCTTATAATGTTGTTGGCATTGTAGTTGGGGGTTGCGCTGTTCCAGTCAGAAACGGTACTGCATGCGGTATAAGCCAGAGATGGATTATTAAGAATTAATTGTTCGTCACAGTTTCCTACTGCCGACCAAACACTGCTTGATCCGGGAGTAGTGCCGGCTCCCTGAGACCAGGAATTGTTTTTGTAGACAATATTATTGTAACGGACATAAGAGTTACTGGAATATTGTGTGGCGGAATACCAATTTGGAATTCCACAAGAGCTGCCCAACTGTGCTTTTGTTGCAGTAGGAATACAGCAGATAAAAATAGATAGTAATAAAAGTTTTAAATTTTTCAGCATAATAAAAAAGGTTGTTTTGTTGTACATTTTGTTAATTCTAAGTACTTAGAGATGTATTGCCTATTTCTAAAAATAATTTGCTGCAGCTGAAAAAGCAATATCAAAATCAAATATAGTAAGAAATTACTTTATGCAAGCATAGCATATTGTAAGTGAAATATTTGAATTTGAGTGTTTTTGTTTTTTATTTCGAAGAAAAAAATAAAAAATTTAGTAACGACTATTTTGTGAGAAATAGTGTAAAATAAGGCAGTGACCTATAAAAATTAAAAACCCGACAAGCTCTAAAACTTGTCGGGTTTAAATGAATTTTAATACGTAAAAGCTTGATTAACAATGGTTAAAAAAGTGTATTTTTTCTAAATTAATAACATAATATCTAAAAAATGTGATTTTCGTGGAACGGTTTTATTCTTTGTTTTCAAAAAGAGATACTACCAGAATTTAATGTACAAACCTGCAATTATCAATAGGGTAATGACGATTAAAACGGTAGTTTGCGGTTTTACTTTAAACATTTCCGAATCGATTTCAAATGCTTTAGGGTTTACTTTTGGTCCCGCAAAACTTATTACAATCATTGCCAGAGCGGTAAAGATAAAGGATAGCCCCATACAGATGTGGAACGGGATTTCAAAGGCTCCTTTTCCGTTTGGATAAGCGGTATACAACAAGGTCTCATTTCCAAATAATGCAGGAGCATATTCGTTGAATAGTACCGACAGTACAAATCCTAAAATTACACCCACTACGGCAGCAGCTCCGGTAGTTCGTTTCCAGAACATACCTAAAACGAACATGGCAAAAACTCCCGGACTGATAAATCCGGTGTATTTTTGGATGTAGGTAAATCCGCCAACGCCTCCAATTCCTAAAATATCATTCCATGTAAACAACACGGCTAAAAGCATTGCGGCAAAAACGGCAATTCGGCCAATGTTTACCTGCTGTTTTTCGCCAGCTTCTTTCTGAATGTATTTTTTATGAATATCCAGCGTATAGATAGTCGAAATACTGTTTACTTTTCCGGCTAACGAAGCTACGATTGCTGCGGTTAATGCTGCTACCGAAAGTCCTTTTAATCCGGTAGGCAGGAAAGTCAGTACAGCAGAATAGGCTCCGTCTTTTCCTCCCACTAATTGTGGTAAGTGTCCGTTTTGGTATAAAACATAAGCGGCAATACCGGGTAACATTACGATTAAAGGCATTAACAATTTCAGCATACCTGCAAATAAAATACCGGTACGTGCGGTTTGCAAATCGGCACCTAAAGCTCTTTGTGTGATATATTGGTTGCATCCCCAGTAATTTAAGTTGATGATCCAGATACCGGCAAGGTAAGACATCAGACCAGGGAATGTCAGGTATTTGTTAATATCGAGCTGAGAGGATGTTGCAGTTGGTTTTGGGATAATCATTTTAAAATGTTCCGGAGCTTCTCTCATTAATACTTTAAAACCTTCGATTGCATTTTCACCAACATGAAAATAATGTCCTACAGTTGTTAAAGCGATATAAGAAGTGACCAAACCTCCAATAATCAAAACGGCAACCTGAATAACATCGGTATAAGCGACAACTTTCATGCCTCCAAGAGAGATAAACAAAGCAAACAGCGCCAATCCAATCATGATAACATGCAGATATTCGCCTCCGGCCATACCATTAATAGCAACGGCTCCTAAATACAAAATCGAAGTTAAGTTTACAAAAACATATAAAAACAACCAGAAAACTGCCATGATTAAAGCAGTCGATTCATTGTAACGTGTTTTTAAAAATTGCGGCATCGTGTAAATCTTGTTTTTAAGATACACGGGTATAAACCAAACGGCTACTACGATCAAACTAATAGCGGCAATCCATTCGTAAGCGGCAACGGCAATTCCTAAAAAGAAACCTTCACCACTCATTCCGATGAATTGTTCTGCCGAGATATTAGAGGCAATTAAAGAGGCTCCAATAGCCCACCAGGTCAGGTTTCCTTCGGCCAAAAAGTAAGCTTTAGCATCTTGTTCGTCTTGTTTACGTTTTCGGTAAACCGTATAACCGTAGGCCGAGACCACGATAAAGTAAATAATAAAAACCGCATAATCTGCGAAGGCAAGGGTCTGGTTCATTGATGATAATAATTTTATAATTAGTAAAGGTGATTGTTTGATTAATAGTAGGGTAAAAAAACAGTATTTCGATAGGTGGTTTAAATAATGTTTTTTGTTTTGATATGGGTTTAAAATTAATTAACTGTCTTTTTTTGATTGGTAATGTAATAATGAGGTCCAGAGCCAAAAAGTATACTAAACAATTGCGAACACACTGTTGTTATGCGGTTTTTAAAAGAGTATTTACTTTATGCGTCTTATTTTGTTTTTAATTTGTAATGAATGTCTGATTGCTGTCTTAAAATTTCGGCACTTCTTTCAGGGGTAATATCTCTTTGGGATTCGCCCAGCATTTCATAACCCACCATAAATTTCTTTACTGTTGCTGATCGCAATAAAGGCGGATAAAAATGCATGTGAAAATGCCATTCCGGATGCTCTAAACCATCTGTAGGCGATTGGTGAATTCCTGAAGAATAAGGAAAAGAAGTACTGAATAAATTATCGTACTTAATGGTCAGTTGTTTTAAAATCAGGGCAAAAGAATTGGTTTCTTCCGGAGTAAAATCAGTGATTTTATTCAGGGGTCTTCTGCTGACAATCATCGTTTCGTAAGGCCATGTTGCCCAAAACGGAACCAGAGCAATAAAGTCATCGTTTTCGATTACCACACGATCTCCTGTTCTTAATTCAGCCTGAATATAGTCCTGAAGCAGCGTTCGATGGTTTTTGTCAAAGTATGATTTTAAACTGCTTTGCGTTCTTTCAACTTGGGTTGGAAGGGATGATTGTGCCCAGATTTGCCCATGAGGATGTGGATTGCTGCAGCCCATAATACTTCCTTTGTTCTCAAAAATCTGAACGTGATTGATGTATTTGATGCTTCCCAGATCGGTGTATTCTTTTTGCCAGGTTTTGATAATGTTTTCAATTCCGTCGATTTCCATCTCGGGTAAAGTAAGATCGTGTCTTGGCGAGAAACAAACTACTCTGGAAATTCCCTGCTCGGGTTTTGCCTTAAAAAAAGTGTGTTTGATATCTTCTTCAAATATGATTTCGTCCTGCTTCATGGCAGCAAAATCATTCTCAAAGACAAAGCTGTCTTTGTAAACAGGATTGTGATCTCCGTTAGCACGAACATTACCCGGACATAAATAACAGGTGGAGTCATGTTTTGGAAGAGTTTCAGTTGCAAGAGCCTCGTTTTGCCCTTGCCACGGACGTTTTGCACGGTGTGGTGATACTAAAATCCATTCGTTTAGTAATGGATTGAAACGTCTGTGTGGATCTTCGTTAATGTCAAAATTTTTCATTTGTAGTTTTTGTGATATTAAAGTAGTCTTGTTCCGTTAGAGATTGTTACATCATAGAATTTTAATTCAATCCCAAATGTATTTAAATAAAGATTTGAAAACTTATTTTTCACCTCATTTTCATGCCCTTTTTTAATAAAATTGATGGTGCACCCCCCAAAACCACCCCCCATTAGGCGAGATCCAACAATAAATTCATCTGCTTTGGCATTCTCTACGAGCATATCCAGTTCGGGACAGCTTACTTCATATTCTTGTGATAACCCATAATGTGCTTCAAATAGCAATTGTCCTAAAAGTTCAATATTTCCTTGATCTAAAGCTTCACAGGCTTTGATCACACGGTTGATTTCTTTTACAACAAAATGTACCCTTTTAAAAACGGTAGGAGTCATTTGATCCTCAATGCTTAAAAGTTGTTCTTCGGTACAATCTCTAAAACTTTTTATTTGCGGAAAGTGATGTTTTATAATAGCCAAACCTTCTTCACACTCCAGTCTTCGGGTATTGTATTCAGAGCTGAAAAGAGAATGTTTTACATTGCTGTCAAACAAAACCAGCGCATAATCTTTAAAATCGGCATTGTGATATTCAAAATCCAAAGTGTTGCAATCTAGTTTTATAACCTTGTTTGTAAGGCCATGAACACTTGAAAACTGATCCATAATGCCACAATTGATACCCACCCAGTGTTCGGCTTTTTGTCCTAACAAAGCGATGTCGGCCTTTTTAATTTCCAGATCGAAGAGTGCTGTGATTCCGAAAATCATTCCGCATTCTAAAGCGGCCGAAGAAGATAAACCGGAACCAACCGGAATGTTGCTGCTAAAGACACAGTTGAAACCTTCAAATACAAAACCGTTATCCTGTAATTGTTTGATCACACCACGAAGATAATTCGTCCAGACGTCATCACTCAAACGGATTTCTGCTGTTAAATCAATTTCAAAAGCTTCGTTCAAATCGATTGCAATTATTTTGGAGCTTTTGGTATTGTTTTTCTCAAAAGCAAAACAAATTATTTTGTCGATGGCTGCAGGTAAAACATAGCCGTCATTGTAATCAATATGTTCTCCGATGATATTGATCCTTCCGGGAGAGAGCACCACTTTTTGAGGAGCCGATCCGAACGACTTCTCAAAAAAGGCGGTGGTGTTTTGTATTAAAATATCATTCATTGTGTTGTGGTTGAAGAAATAGCTTTTAGTTAGGGTTGTTTTTAGTAAAGGATTAGTTTATGTTTTCAAATCGGTAAACGGTTTTGTGACGGTAGGTCTCACCTTTCTTTAAAACCGAATTCGGAAAATGTACGTGATTAGGCGCATCCGGAAAGTTTTGTGTTTCAAAACAAATTCCGCTAAAGGGATGATAAGTGGCATTTTCTTTTCCTTTTAAAGTCTCAAAACAATTTCCGCCTACATAAATATGAACGCTGGGCTGATTGGTAAAAACCTTCATCTGCAGCTTGTTTGTAGTGCTGGATAAAATGGCAGCAACCTCATTTTCTGAGGCAATTACAAAAGAATTATCAATGGATTGCGGACATTTTTTAGCCGTTCTGAAATCAAAATCATGATCCAAGAGAGCCGTGAAATTTCCGGTTGGAATATGCTCAGCGTTGGTTTCCAGTATTTTTTCAGAAGCAATAAACAGCGTTTGATTGGACAGGTCTGCAGCATGCCCGTCAAGATTAAAATAACTGTGATGCGTAAGATTTATGACTGTATCTTTTGTTGAGGTAGCGGTATAGTCTAGTTTTAATTCGTTTTCTTCTGTTAAAGTATAGGTGAGATCAACCTGTAAATCTCCGGGATAATACTCTTCTAAATCTGCACTCCACAGACTTAAAGTTACCGAAGGATTATCGCCCGAAGTGATATGCGTAATATTCCATACTTTTTGCCCAAAGCCAACGTTTCCGCCATGTAAGGCATTGCCGTTATTATTGGTATTCAGTTGAAAGGTTGTATCGTTTAAAGTAAAAACACCTTTATCGATTCGTCCGGCATAACGCCCAACGGTAGTCCCAAAATAAGGAGCACTTGGTAAATGATAAGAAGCCAGATAAGATTCTAAAGTATCGAAACCTAAAACAACATCAACATACCCGCCCGTTGCAACCGGAATTTGTAAAGAAGTCAAGGTTGCACCGTAATTGATAATTTGCGCTTTCATTCCGTTTTTATTCTTTAATTCCAAAGAAAGAATTTCTTCGTTATCAGATAATAAACCAAACGATTTTATAGCAGATCCATCCAGAATATGAGATATGTGTTTTATTTCCATATTTTTTTTACCAAAAATGAAATCCAAAAATAGAAACAATATCTGTTTTTACATACCAGTACCTACCAGTTTTTTGTATATTGCGCCAAAATCCATTTTGTATGAATATAATTTCCATTCAAAGTAATCTTGGTTTGCCCAAATACAAACAGATAATCCTGTCGATTGAAAAAGCAATTGAAGAAGAAAAACTGGTAAAAGGCGATCGGCTTCCATCGGTAAATAAAGTTTGTCTCGCTTTTTCGTTGTCGCGGGATACCGTATTATTGGGTTATGATGAGCTCAAAAAAAGAGGAATTATTTATGCCATTCCAGGTAAGGGATATTATGTTAAAAGCGTTGAAATCAATATCAAGCAGAAGATTTTTTTATTGTTTGACGAGTTAAACAGTTTTAAGGAGGACATCTACAATTCGTTTCTAAAAAACATTGGAAAAAATGTTCAGGTCGATATTTTCTTTCATCATTTTAATGTGCAGGTATTTCAAAAACTGATTACAGACAGTAACGGAAATTACACCAAATACATTATCATGCCGACCAATTTAGCCGATGTGACCGATGCGATAAAAAACCTACCAGTAGGGGAAGTTATCATACTGGATCAAACCAATCCGGATTTGAAATCGTATCCGGCGATCTATCAAAACCACGAAAAAGATATTTTTGAAGGTCTAATTAAAGGAAAAGCGAGAATGAATAAGTATAAAAAACTCATTCTGATTTTCCCCGGATTTAGAGAACCATTGGGAATGAAAACCGGATTTATTGCTTTTTGTACCAAGTACGATCTGAACTATGATATCATCACCGAATTTACAAACGGAGAAATTGGCGTAGGGGATTTGTATATCATTCCAAACGATCGTGATCTGGTTCGTGTAATTGAAAATGCAAGATCACAAAGTCTTAAACTTGGCACCGATTTCGGGATTATTTCTTATAACGAAACCCCTTTAAAAAAGATTGTGGCCAATGGCATTACCACCATTTCAACTGATTTTGAAATGATGGGGGAAATTTTGGCCAATATGGTACTCCAGGGACAGAAAGAACAAATAGAAAACAAATCGTCTTTGCTGATTCGGAACTCGCTGTAATTTTTCAGCTTTGGTGTTCTTGTTCAGGCTGTGCCTGTATAGTCTGGGTTTTTATAAGTTTAAGACAAAATTGTTGCGTAATTTTTCCTCGTATTTTTCCTTATTAAAAGTATAGAGGTAAGATCCTTTTCGGGAAGACTGCATGTCTTTTTCGTCCAGTTTGTTCAGAATCTCCATTGAATTAATTTTACTGATAAAGTTTCTCTTGTCTAATTCTTTACTCAAAATAGCTTCATACAACTCTAATAATTGGCGCATGGTGAATTTTTCAGGAAGCAATTCAAAGCCAATCGGTTTGATCGAAGTTTTATAACGCAATATTCGGATCGCCTGTTCCACCATTTCGTTATGATCAAAAATTAAACTTGGGGCATCGGCAACGCTAAACCACTGGGCATGGTAATTTTTAATGAGTTCGGCATTATGGTTTTCAATATTAATCAAGGCATAATACGAAACCGAAATGGTTCTTTCGGCCGGGTCGCGGTCAATGTCACTGTAAGCATAGAGCTGCTCCATATAAACATCGTGTAAACCTGTATAGGTATTTAAAACTCTTATCGCGGCATTGTCCAGTACTTCATCTTGTTTTAATAAACCTCCCATCAATGACCATTTTCCTTTTTCCGGCTCAAAACCTCTTTTGATTAAAAGAATTTTCAAACCTTCACGATCAAATCCAAAAATAATACAATCTACTGCTAATAAAACTTTATCTGCAGCACTATAACTGTTAAGCATATTCAAATTTTTAGTGGTAAATATATAAGTCTCTTTATTCTGTTATCCCATTTAGTAAATGCCGTTTCTGCATTTAAAAATGTAACTGTTTGAAAAAGTTACATGCTACAAAAGTAATGGTTTTTTGATGCTAAAATCATTATCAAAGCGATCATTTTTTAACTTTTTTCACGAGTTTTTTTGAATAAAACGCCTATTTATACTGCAAAGTGTCATTTTTACGCAATCTAACTGGAGGAAAATTCGTACTTTATTAAGAAATCTTTTAAACGCTATTTTGGGGCAAATTGGCTTTTTAAATTCAATTCTCACTTCGACCGGAAAATGAAATGTTTTAGCCAATACCAAGTTTGTAATGCAGGAATGAATTGGAGAAAAGAATGAAAAATCCTTAAAAAAAGAAAAATCATTCTAAGAGCCGTTCTTGAAAGTTGAAGGATTTTGAAGCGAAAGAACGTTACCGAATTTTCTTGCACATCGTTATTACAAGTAGGCTTCAGCCCAGTAAAATCGTCTATAAATTACTTTTTTTTGAAATTTTCAAACGGCAAAGAATCAGAATATTGCCCATACCAAATTTAAAATCTCAGCAGAAATTTTTAACATCACTAATCTTATTTAGTCTAAATAAGATAGTTTTGCATCATATTTTTATTTCTATGGAAAAGCAATATTTAAATATTAATGCCAAAAACTTTCCCGAAATCTATGATTTGTATTGGAATGAGCTGTTTTGTTTTTGCAGACATCATACAGGCGATGAAGAGGCAGCAAAAGAAATCGTTCAGCAAATTTTCATCAGTATTTGGGAAAGGCGCGAAAAACTACAAATTGAAACCTCGGTCAGAGCGTATTTATATGGCTCTTTAAAACTCAAAATTTTGGAGTATCATCGAAAGCAGGCCACCAAAAAGAAACACGAAAGTATTCATTTTGCTGAAATGAGCAAAGTTTCCAACGATACAGAAGAGCATATTTTGCACAAGGATTTGCTTCGGGAACTACAGCTTGCCATCAATACACTTCCGGAACGTTGTCGACAAGTATACTTAATGAGCAGAGAAGACGGGATGGACAATCGTTCTATTGCCGCCTCGCTTGTTATTACCGAGAAAGCGGTTGAAGGAAATATTACAAGAGCACTTCGGCACATTCGCGATCGTTTAAAAGTTTTTCGCAGTTTACTTCTTTTTTTTACTCCGCTGTGTAGGGTTAGCGAAGACTTGTGCAACTACATAATTACATAACAAAACCAAGACAGTGTTTATTACATCAGATTTATTAGAAAAATATGCGCGAAAAGAATGCGATGCCGCCGAAAGGGTATTGGTTGAGCAATGGTTAAAGGTTATAGATTTAGAACGTGAGGTCATAACTTCTCCGCAACAACAGGGATTAAAAGAGGAAATGTGGAGTAATATTGCGGCCAGGACCATCCTTGCAAAACCAAAACCAAAATCTCAGTATAGATTTCTTTATACAGCACTAAGCACTGCGGCCTGTGTGCTATTTGGCATTATCAGTTTGCATTATTATAACTCGTCAACATTTGCTTCACACATTTTGGTGAACAACCTGAACGGGCAGGAAATCAAGAAAATAAACATTGGTAATTTATCTTTTTTGGTCGAACCGGGCAGTCAGTGCAACATTTCAATGGATTTTTTGGGTCAGGCAAACGATGTTAAGTTTTGCGGTGCCGTTTCGGTTATTAGTGATTCGGCGACTGTACGGGAATTTAACATTGGTACGGGAACTTCGGGCTGCACCAATATGTATCAGGACAAAGTAAAATTACAGAAAGGGCAAACGTACCTCGCGATGACAGATGCTGACTATAACGTAATCACGGCAACCAGAGATGAAATAGCAGAAGGCCTGCCGCGAGTATTTCGCTCAAGGCTGTCGGAACGTTTTAATTTGTAAGAGACAATAAATAAGAAGAATAGATAATAAAATCGATATAACTGAAATTAAAAAGTTATGGGTTTAGGGAATAAATGATCAGTGATGCAATTTAGAAGAATTTTTTTAACGGTCATTTTTATGATCGTAGGTACTACGGTTTATGCTCAAAATGATGATAAGACCAATTTTACGGGGTCTATAATTGACGATAACAATCAACCTGTTGCCGGTGCCGAAATTCAATTGCAAAACACTGCTGCTGTAGTCAAAAGTAACAGCTTAGGGAGATTCGTTTTTCAAAATATTGCATCAGGAAAATACCAGTTAGTTGTATCGATGGCAGGTTATCAAATCCGGGAAATGGCTGTTGTTGTCGGACAGAATCAGAAAGAAGAAATTGTTATAGCGTTAAAATCGAATTCGGTTGAGTTAAATTCTGTTGATTTGTTTGGCAAAACGATTGAAACCAAAATCAAAGAACAGCCGTTTGCCGTTTCTGTCATCAATACAAAAAAACTGGCCGAAAGGGATGTTGATTTAAACCGACTGATGGACGGAACAGCTGGTGTTCGTGTACTGGAATCAGGTGGCATGGGATCTGAAACCAATTATTCGATTAATGGATTATCGGGTAAGGCCGTAAAGTTTTTTATAGACGGTATTCCAATGGAAAATTTTGGGTCATCGTTTAGTATTAATAATTTTTCAATTAATACACTCGAAAGAATTGAAGTTTATAAAGGAGTTACCCCGGTTTCATTTGGTGGTGATGCCCTTGGGGGGTCTATAAATCTGGCGACACGCAGCCGCCTTAAAAATTATATCGATGTGTCGCAAACCATCGGTTCATTCAACACCTATCGTTCGGCAATATCCGGAAAATGGAGAAATGAATCGGGTTTTACTTTGCAGACCAATTCTTTTTTTAATTATTCCGACAATAATTACCCCGTTTGGGGGCCAACCGTCGAAATTGCGGGAGAAGATGGAAGACCTATTCCGGGTTATCCAAGATTTAAAAGATTTAACGACGATTATAAGTCCTACACGATTCGAGCAGATATTGGGTTTACCAATGTCAAATGGGCAGATGCTTTGTTATTCGGTATTACGATATCAGATCAGGAGAGAGGAATACAGACAGGAAGAACAATGGCCTATGTATATGGTGATGTGCGCTACAATGAAAAGTTTGTCATGCCGTCTGTACGTTACTCTAAAAAAGGGTTTTTATTTTCAAATTTAAATGTAGACCTGTATGCTTCTATAAATAAGTTAAGAGGTACCACAACCGATACCAGCTCATACAAATACAACTGGACAGGAAAACCTATCGGGACAGTAAATGGAGAATTGGGCGGAATCAGATCAGGAAAGTCAATTTACTCGTTTCAGGACCATACGCAATTGACCAGAGTTAATTTTGTATATCAGATCAAAGAAAATCAGGAGGTTAATTTAAATTATGTGTTTACCGGTACCAGAAGAAAGGGCAGTGACGCTATTGCCGAAGCCGAATGGACCGTTCCGCTTAGAGAGCCTCAGAACCTGGATAAACATATTGCGGGTTTATCATATGAGATTACCTTATTTGAGGATCGCTGGAAGAATATTTTCTTCACAAAATATTTTGCTTACAATGCCAATGCCGCGGTATTTGATTACAACGGAGAGAGTTTGAAAGAAACCTTTTACCAGCATACAAAAGACAACGCCTGGGCCTTTGGATACTCTTCAAAAGTATTGCTTCCAAAAGAATATACGATAAAGTTTTCGGTCGAAAATGCAGCCCGATTGCCCGAAGCGACAGAACTTTTGGGTAACGGTAATACGATTGTTAATGCGCCCAATTTAAAGCCTGAAAGAAGTTTCAACGTTAATACTTCCATTCAGAAAACAATACATACTGCGGTTCAGAATGTAAATTTTGGTCTTAATGGGTTTTTTAGAGACACTAAAAATTTGATTTGGTTAGCAGAGGGAGATTTGATGGGAACTGCCCGCTACGAAAATTTAGGAAAAATACGAACCGTTGGAGTGGAAGCTGAGGTTAACTATGCCCGAAAACAATGGCTTGAAACATCAGTTAATTTTACCTATCAGGACATCCGAAACATGCAGCGTTTTGAGGAAAACGGTGCACCCAACCATGTTTATAAAGACAGATTGCGGAATACACCTTATTTAATGGCCAATGCTGAGGTAAGGTTGTTCTTAGATCAGCTGTTTCAATTTAAACCGAAGATTTCCTTTTTTGCAAGTACACATTATGTACATCAGTACTACCTGGGTTGGCCAAGCCTTGGAGCAGCACCCGAAAAAATGTACATCCCAACTCAGTTTGTCCAGGATGCCGGTTTGGGCTATACTTTTGGAAAAAACGGACGTTACAGTGCCAATTTTGCCTGCCGTAACATTTTAGACAAACAGGTTTACGATAATTTTCTGCTGCAAAAACCGGGTAGGTTTTTCAGTCTCAAACTAAGATATTTTTTACAATAACCAATTAAATTTAAATTCAATGAAAATGAAATCGTTCTTAAAAAAGACAACATTTATGGCTTCTGCCGTGGTCTTGTTTGCTGCAGTTGCAACATCTTGCAGTTCAAAATCAGATGAAGTGGAAGTAGAAAGCGCACAACATTTTACAATAGCAAGCTGGACTCAGGACTTGCAGTATATTGCATCGGTTCCTTCCTTAACCGAAGGTTCGCTTACTTTTAAAGGAAAAGGTATTGAGGCCAACGGTTCCCGTTATATCTGGCACAAACAATATGTGTATTTGATGAACCTTCCACAGAAAAAATTCATTCAGTACGAAATGAGTAAAGACGGAAGTTTAAAAGAAAAAGGGGCTATACTTACAGATGGAGTGGTTCCAAATTATTTTCAATCCCTGAATATCGTAGACGATAATACCATGTTGGTTTTAGGCGGACTGGATTTGAATAACGGTACAGTAGGCTGGGCAAGAATTAAACTAAGTGATTTTACAATAGAAGCAAAAGGAACAATGGCTGTACCTTACGATGCAGCCAATAAAGGAGTTCAGTTTTCTGTTGGAAAAGCATTTGTAGACAACGGAAAGCTTATTTTGGGTGGTTATTTTTACGATAACGAATCAAAATCCTATACCGTTGATGGCGTAAGAGCTTTAGTTTATGATTATCCGGCAATGAACAATTTAAAAGTAATTAAAACTACGGCAACTGCTGGTGGAGTTGGTTACGACTACTTAAACTCATTAGACAAAGACGAAGAAGGCAATCACTATTTTGTAGCAAGTGCCGGTAAATTCTGGACTGGTGTAGGTGGAAAATCAGGAGTTGTGCGTATTAAAAAAGGTGCAGCAGATTTTGATAAAGATTATTTTATAGATGTAACAACACCATTGGGCAAACAAGCCTGTTTGATGGGAATAAATTATGTGGGTAACGGAATTGCAATTGGTACCGTTCAGTACGAAGAGTTAATGACTTCGGTAAGAGATCGTTTAAAAAACGTGGGACAATTGGTTAGAATTGATTTGAAAAACAAAACAGTTTCGTTGATTAATACACCTTTAAGCCCGGTTTCAATGGTTCGTTCGCCATTGGTGTACAAAGGAAAGTATTACACCGCAATTTCTCCTGTTGATGCTGTAGCTTCAATTTATGAAGTTGATCCTGCTACAGGAACCTTCAAAAAAGGAACTACATTAGACGGTGGAGGTTCTGTTAGTGTTCAGTTGATAGCACCACATCCAACAAAATAATCACATACTCAAACCCCCATTTGAGTAAAAGTGGCCGGAAGCAATTCCGGCCACTTTTTGTTTTTAGATAAGTTTGAATTGCTTCACCATTTCAATGATAACAAATAGAAGAAGTAATTTAACTCGCGTGTGTCATTTCGACCGAAGGGAGAAATCACAAGCAAGATTCGACAAAGATTGGGACTGCTGGAACGGAGTTTCTGGTGTGATTTCTCCCTGCGGTCGAAATGACAATGTGGTAAGATGAGTTTGTAAAAAACGTCACATATAGAGGAGACTAATTCTCAAACCATATAAAATGGTAACTTCGCAAGAACAAAAACACAATCGAAATGAAACATCTATTCAGAGCAGCCGTAAAATGGGCGTTAAAGCAAAATCAGAAAGATTTAACGAAGCGATTTTACAGTAAAAGTCATCAGATTATGATTGAGGGAAAAGCGGTTTTAGAGGTTTCGGCAGCCAAAGCTTTTAAGGGAGATCCCGAATTGTACAATCCCGAAGATTTGCTGCTGAGTAGTTTGGTTTCCTGCCATATGATGTCGTATTTGTATGTATGTTCTCAAAATGGTATAGAAGTTCTGGAGTATTTAGATGAGGCAGAAGCTACACTTGAAGTTTCCGCTGACGGAAGCGGGCGCTTTGTTGCCGTTCATTTATACCCCAAAGTAAAAATTGCGAACGCGGATCAAATCGAACTGGCGAATACACTTCATACCAAAGCCAACCAACTGTGTTTTATTGCCAATTCCTGTAATTTTCCTGTAGTACACCACGGGAGTTGCGAGCTCCTTACCGCATAAGTTATAAAGAACATTTTACTTCAAAAGGCTGCCAAACATTGGGATTCAACTTCTGCGATTTTAGCATAGATTCAAATCCTGAAAAACGAAAGCTTTAATTTTAATTCGCTGTTTTGGGGTTGTTTTTAGAAATCAAATTTTCAATTTCAAACCTTTTCATCATTTTCAGAGGTTATCTCTCCTTGGGGCAATTCCTTTTTGGACTTTTTTTGATTTAAGTATTTGATAATGTGAGTGAAACATGGTTTTGTTGTTCTGAAAAGGCATTATTTTTTACTGGATTTTGCACAGAAAATCCATTTGTTACATAGGTTATACCATGTCTTACAAACCGAAAAATGTTAGGTATTATGCGGCGTATATTTGTACTATAAGAATTGAACAAGAGTTGTTTAGAAATGGTTTACGAATTAGAAGTTTAAGTAGTTTATTTTTTTTTATAGTAGTTAATTGGGGAAACGCTGCAAATTTTGCAGCGTTTTTCTTTATCATAATTTCAAGGGTTCAGGATTTGAACACAGGCTTTTTCGATTTCCTGGTCGCGGAAGGATTTCAATGCTTTTGCGAGTGTTTTGCTGTTATCAAAAAGAAAAAAAATCTGCGTAGATCCGTGTTTTCGCCTGGCGAATCTGTACGATCCGTGTGCTTAATTTTTATAAACTAAAAAAAAGCGCCGCAAATCCTGCAGCGCTTTTCTGTTTCAAAAAAAGAGTAAACTCCTATTTTTTTAGCAATATAAGAGGAAATTCTCGATGTTAAGCTACGTCGGTATTTTCCCTTGCGAGATGAATTTCAAACCTGAAATACTAGGTAAAAACAAATACAAACTACCATCTGTACGTACAAAACGTGTGAGGTTTGGGGTTTCTATATAAGTTCCCTTTTTATTATAAGCAAAAATAGAATTGTCCGGACTAGTATCTGCGGCCTGTGGTCCAAAAATTGGATCAACTCCACTACGATTGGGTGATGTATCCGGATTTCTAAAACCTCCCCGCTCCAACCAGGCTTTGGTAACAAAACGAAACTGAAAATCAAGAACAGCTCCAATAAACAATCCAACCAATCCTCGTTGTATGCCGGGTTTTTCGGCAGGATCATACACGGGACCGTAAGGCGATGCCCGCCTTAGAATTCGATGGGTTTCGGCATTATCATCATTGTCGGTTACGTTTATGTCATCACGTGGGTTTGCTCTCCGTATGTGTGCTGCATAAGGACATTTTAAAGCCAGTTCATCACTGCTTTGATCGCCTTGCTGATTTGGACTTGCCTTTAAGTAATTAAAGTTGGTAAAGTTGAAGTTTTTGGTACTGGGTTCTCCCAGACTTTTATCTTCTTTATTGGGAGATACAACAAGAGGTGTACCGTCGCGCCAGCGTCCGCAAATCTTTGCAGCCATTAATTCGGGTGAAGTTTCACTGTTGGAATGAATGAAAGCATTAAACTTGGCTTCGTCCTGATACAACAATCTAAAAGCCGCAAAAGTGCCATTTACTAATAGGGTATGGGCATTATAATCCTTTGCTTTCTTACTTATTACAAAGCGATCCAAAGGTACCTTTGGTCTGTCATCGATGCTGCTTATACCCATTAATTTTAGCATTTTGGGCTTGTTCCACAAAATATCATCAATACGTGGCTGAGACAGACTATCGCGATATCCAAAATGTACATAATCTGAATTTCCGTCGACGGTTATGGGATCTGAATCCTGATAATATACCGGAACTACAGCTGGTCCTGATGGCGTTTTGGCTATCATACCTAACAAATCCGAATAGTATTTTTCTCTGTTTTCAGGGGTTAAGGTAAAAAGCGTCAATTGAATATGAAGCTCACTGCCATCAGTACTTGGTGCTTCTTTTGCAATCCACCCTCCGTTTTTCCACCAGTTTGCAGGAGCACTCTCTCCGGTGTCACCCATTAGTCGGGCATCAGTTATTGCTCCTTTTTTAAAGGCTAGAAATACTTCGGCACTCGAATCATTCTTGACCGTTTTACTATTATCTTTACCTATCAGTTTTTCTAAACCGAAGTATGTAAAACCAATATTAAGACAATAGTCCGGTTTTTGCAGGTTTTCCCAGGGTTCTGCACTGGTGATCGACAAACCACCGGGAGCAGTTCCCGAAGCAAGATCTGCACAAAATTGTTTTGCTCCGTCGGGATCTTCTATACGGAAAATAATATATCTGATATGAGGAAAATTATAGCCTCGTAATATTAGTCCCTGTATATCATTCATTTCAACTGATTTGGAATTACTCATAGTTTATCTTCATTAAGATTAGATTTAAAACTATTCGCAATCCGGTTTTTGAGCTTTTGGAAAATTATAACTTACCTGACCCGGAACCGGTGGCCATATTTTATCGGCATTTGGATAGTTATCGATAACTTTTGCTACGGTAAGTCCCGGAAAGTTGGTTCCAAAAACATATTTTCCGTCTTTATCGCCTGCAGAAAAAACAGGATCTCCAAAATTGTAACGCATCAACAAGCAGTAAAATGCAGCTGCATTTTTAACCACTCCGCCTCTGTCTTTGGCTCTAATGAATTTTGCTGATGTTGGTCCATCCGGATCCACACCCGGAATTCCTTCTTCGTCTATAAGATGTAATAAGAGGTTTAAACCATTCACAACCTGCTCTATCTTGAAGAACGCTCTGATATAATCATCAAATTGTCCGTCGTAGATAGACATTACTACCAATACATCTTTTCCCGGATAAGACTGAAATCCCGGAACAGGTATCCCCGGAGTTGGAGCACCGTCTGCTTGTGCATAAATTGTAAAATAATGAACTCCTGTTGTTTTACGAAGATCTCCAACCGGAGGTTCTGTAGTGGCAGCTTCTCTAATGCTTTGAGCAGCAAGTAATGCTTCGGGTAAAGCGCCTTTTTTTAAAGGAATAAATAAAAATAACAGATGTTGCTGATCTGAAATAGGTACTGTGATTACCGGGGATGTTGACATGATTTAGTTGTTTATTGGATGGCCCTACTCTGTTAAGGCTTTTCGGGAAACGCCTCTTAATTGCTTAAGCAGGACGAATTTAGACATACTAAACACAACCAATACCAGTACTTATACCTGATTTACCAACGGTTAATTTTAAAAAAAATAGCGCTGCAAGTAATTGCAGCGCTATTTCTATATTTTCAAAAATCTGGAATAAATTATACCCCTAATTTTTTAGCAATCTCAGCAGGGATTCCGCCTTTGTTTACTAATAAAGCAGTTGTTTTGTATTTTACGAAATTCTTAGTTACAAACAAGAAACCTTTGTAGTCGTTTGTTTCTCCCCAAGAATTTTTAACGATGTAATATTCTTTTCCGGTTTGATCTTTGGCTAAACCAATGATGTGCATACCGTGATCATCTGTAGTAGTGTAGTTGTCAAATGCAGTCTGACGCATTTCAGGAGTAATTTCCGGCTCAGCTTTTGGTCCGTTAAACATGTCTGCTTTTTCTTCAGCAGTCATATCGTCGAATTTTTTACTAGCCACGTAAGCCACACCATTTTTCCAGCTAAAGCTTTTCTCACTTACGTCAGTTGCCCACGCTACAGTATATCCTTTTTTCAATGCGTTGTCGATAACATCGGTCATGTCGTTTACTTTTACGTTGTAAACCTGATCCAATGACCAGTTGTCCGGCACCATCATAGTTGTTTTTTGGTAGTATGGAGAGGTAGTAAAAGAAGACATTTCTACATACTCATCCGGATTAATTCCTACTACTTCTTTAGCAAAAGTTTGAGGTGTATAGTTTTTTCCTTTGTAGTTAAAGTTTTCCGGTACTTTACCTAAATAAGAATCAATTACCGCTGCGTAAGCTTTTTTCCAGTTTGGTGTCAGCTCTCCGTTAGGGTTTTTAACTACCGCTGCCAAAACACTTTCGATTAAAGCGCCCATTTCGCCAAATTTGTTTTTATCAGTTCCGTAGTTTAATCCTGTATATACTTCTCTCGGAACAGTTCCGTATTTTTTGTACATATTAATTACATCATGCAAAGCTCCACCGTCACCAAGACTAATAGCTCCATGCATACGAACATAGTTTTCTCCTTTGTCAACATACACGTTTCTTGCCGAAAAAATTTGAGACAATTCAACCGGTTGTTTTCCTAAACGAATCATTTCTGATTCTAAGAATGAGTTGGTTGAATAACTCCAGCAAGTTCCTGATGAACCCTGAGCTTTTACAGAAGTTGTTCCTAAATTGATCACTTCGGTAAATTTAAAGTTTTCTTTACTTTTGTCGCTGGCGTTTAATTTAAGTGAGTTTACTAAAACGTCCTGCGCAAAACAGCCTGCTGTTCCAGCCAAAAATACCGATGCTGCAAACACTGATTTGAATGAAAATGTATTCATAATTTATATTTAATGTTTTGATAAATTAGTTGTGGTAATTTAAATTTTGTTACAAAACAATTAAATTTTAACTAATAAAACTAACCTGCAACCGTTAATTTTTATAAAATGTTTTTCTTAATCGATATAAACTTACAAAATACGCAAAACAAAAAAGTGGGTAAATTCGATTAGTTTTTAAACTTGTTGCGTTTGATAGTGATAGAGAATCAACGCAGCCAGTTATTTACAAAAACAATAGAGCAGGCCCGGTCTTTAGGGAATTTTGCGACATCGACATCCATGCGGAGTTCGAATTTTCGTACCCGTAAATATCCAAAACCTGTTCTGTAGTGTATTTTAGTGATTGCTTTTGAGGGTATAGGCTTATTTTTTCGTTAATCCGGGAGGAAATCCAGCCATAATTTTTTGGATCGCTGAGGTAATAAACTCTTCCGGATTGCTGGGTTTGCTGTCTATTTTAGCATTACCTATCCCTTGCCATACTAGTTTTTGTGTTTTTGAAGATACAATATCAATGATCAGAGAACCATCTACATAATCGTAGGTGTTGACCGTTGTATTGGCGCTTCCCATCATCGCGCCTCCTCCCCAATATCGATAGGGACGATACATACCGCCATAACCATAAAAATCAGTGTTTGCTGATACGGAAGTTTTGGTTTTTAAAATCGATACCGCATTTACTTTGAGATCCGGGTTTGTCGCAGTTTCTGTAAAGCCTTTGCTAATCATTTCGCTACGGATGGCTTTTGTTACACGATCAACATTTAATTGACTAACCTGTCCTTCCTGTGCTTTTAAATCGTAAACAGCAAAAGTTTTGTACTCGTTGAAATTAGTACTGGGATCATAATCGGTGGTAACTCTTACAGTTGGAGAGCAGCTGTAAATTAAACCCAATAGAAGCATTGGGATTATACGAAGATTCTTTCTTTTAATATTCATCTTGTGGTATTTAAATTAATGATTAAATTAGTTTAACTTGATATTATTAAAATTTTGATGAAATCCGGAGTATAAATAAACAGAAGTGTTTGGGTAAGTAATTATTAGTAATATATACCGCTTTATAGTTAAAGATAAATTATTTTATTTAAACGACATAATACTAGAGGTAAAATTCTTACTTGTTAATCCTTAGCGATTTATCACTATTAAAAAAATGCGGGTTTTATGTGGGGATTATTTTCCCCGAAACACAATATAGCTGTTCTGTTCGTCTATGATTTTGACCAGAGGGACGGTGAAAGAATTTTAAAATTAAACAATAAAAAAGCCATTCGATTAGGAATGGCTTTCGTTGTAAATGTAAACTTTAAGAAGTAAACTATTCTATTTCAGAAACTCTCATGGTGTTAACCATTCCTTTTTCTTTAATCGGCATTGCAGCAAGGTTGATTAAATAATCTCCTTTTACAACATATCCTTTTTCTCTTGCGATTTCGTTAACATCCGTTACAGTATCATCTGTACTTTCGTCTTTATCGTAGAAGTAGGATCTTACTCCCCATAATAAATTCAATTGTGTTAAGATTCTTCTGTTTGAAGTAAATACTAAAATGTGTGCAGATGGTCTCCAGGCTGAAATTTGGAAAGCCGTATAACCACTGTTTGTTAAAGTACAAATTGCTTTTGCTTTGATTTCATTAGCCAATAAAGCTGCCTGATGACAAACTGTTTTGGTAACAAAACGTTTTGTTTTAATTTGTGGTGTGTTTTGTGGAACCTGAATAAGCGGAGAATCCTCAACTGCCTCACAAATTTGTGTCATTTTTTGGATAACCTGTACCGGATAATTTCCTGTAGCCGTTTCTCCCGATAACATTACAGCATCGGCACCGTCCATTACTGAGTTAGCAACGTCGTTTACTTCAGCTCTGGTAGGAGTTAAGCTTGTAATCATTGTTTCCATCATTTGTGTCGCAACGATAACCGGAATTCTGGCAGTTTTTGCTCTGCGAATCAAGTCTTTTTGTACCAATGGTACTTCGTGAGCTGGAAGTTCAACACCCAAATCTCCACGAGCTACCATTAAGGCATCGCAATACGCTACAATTTTATCGATGTTCTCAAGAGCTTCCGGCATTTCAATTTTAGCTACAATCGGAATTTTATGCTCTGAATGTTTGGCGATTAATTCTTGCAGATCTTGTAAATCGCGTGGTGTTTTTACAAACGAAAGTGCAATCCAGTCAACTTTTTGTTCAATAGCAAAAATCGCATCAGCAATATCTTTCTCTGTTAAAGCCGGTAAAGAAATTTTAGTGTTTGGAAGATTAACTCCTTTTTTAGACTTTAATTCTCCACCCTGAATAACTTTAGCGGTAACTTCTGTTTTTTTATCAGTAGTAAGGATTTCGAAAATCAATTTACCATCATCCAATAAAATACGCTCTCCCGGGTTAACGTCATTTGGGAAATTTTGATATTTCATGAACACTTTCTGAGCATTTCCAATAATATCCTCAGCAGTTGTAAACGTAATAACGTCACCGTCATTTACTACTGTTCCTTCTTCCATTACCCCAACTCTAAGTTTTGGCCCCTGTAAATCTCCTAAGATTGCAGTAGTATAACCAAACTCTTCATTAAGACCTCTAATAATATTTATTTTATCTTTTACTCCGTCGTAATCAGCATGCGAAAAATTGATTCTAAACACATTAACCCCTGCCTCGATCATATCCTTGATAATCTCCCTCGTACTACATGCAGGCCCAAGTGTAGCAACAATTTTGGTTTTTTTGTTTGTTTTTAGCATTTTTTTTAAAAAATTAGATTGTTTTTTGATTTTATTTTGTCGGTATCGACGGCATATATAGCCGCAATACTTTCTATTTTGTTTAATTGTTGTTGAATTTCTGAAAAGTCAAGAGCTTCTTCGCTATTGTCTACTTTCAGGAAAAAATCTACTTTTTTGAATTCAGGAAGTAAATGAATTGTTGTTGAAACCTCACTTGTCTCATTGGAAAACAAATCTTGAGAATCATTTTTACTCACTGAAATGATCTCATTTTTATTCTGAATCAGATTCCATGAAACTGCTTTTTCGGAATCATAATAATAAAATCTCGAAAAATTTGCCTCGCCTTCTTTAGTCTGAGCATGGATCTCGTTTTTGCTCTTACTTAAGTTTATCGGAAGGTTTTTATTGATAAAATAGGCCAATCTGTAATCTTCCAATGAAGTGTGGATTGCCATTAAATAATAATCAATTTCGTCAAATTCGTCTAAATCCAATCTATGAATAGCCATGTCATGAAAAATAAAGGTGTAAATATACTATTTCTAACGGAGCATCGATAGTTAAGAAGTGTATGTTTTTGTTAAATTATAAACGAAAACGTTATAGCTTTAAGATAGTTACAAGTGTTTTGTAGCTATTTCTTGTCTATTTTTTCCTGAAATGCAAAATATGCCCTTTGTGAAGCTTTTTCTTCTGCTTTCTTTTTTGAAGTTGCGCGTGCTCTTGCGACTACTTTATCGTCTATACTTAATTTGACACCAAACAAGCGTTGGCCATCAATGCCGTTATCTTCAAAAATGTCATAGTGAAAGATTCTTTTTTCTTTCTGACACCATTCGATAACCAAACTTTTATAGCTAATTACTTTTCCCTCAAGTCGTGCAATATCGACGTAAGGTGTAATTACTCTTTTTTGAATAAATCGTTCGCAAAACGAATAACCTTTATCGAGGTAAATGGCTCCAATAAGGGATTCGAAAATATTACCATGAATATTTTCGCCGAAATGCTGGATCGGAACTTTGCTTTCGACAAAGCGAACCAGATTCAGATCTTTACCCAATTCATTCAAATGTTCGCGACTTACGATTTTCGAACGCATTTTGGTCAGATAACCTTCGTCGCCGTTGGGTGCTTTGTTAAACAAATGTGCAGCAATTACGGCACTTAACATAGCGTCTCCTAAAAATTCCAATCGTTCGTAATTGATCGGATGTCCTGACTCGTCCAGTTTATTTGAAGAGCGATGTGTAAAAGCTTTCTTATAAAAATCGATAGAGGCAGGCTGAAAACCAAGTATTTTCTGAATAGTGTCAAAAAAAATCCCGTCTTCTAGAGAACGGGATTTTGAAAATATTTTTTTGATAATATTCATATGCAGAAATTAGTCCACTAATTTTTTAAACAATACGCAAGCATTGTGTCCACCAAAACCAAAAGTGTTACTCATCGCAACATTTACTTCTCTCTTTTGAGGTTTGTTTAAGGTAAGATTCAATGAAGGATCAATGTTCTCATCAACTACAGTGTGATTAATCGTTGGAGGCACAATTCCGTGCTGCATTGCTAAAATAGAAGCAATTGCTTCAATAGCTCCGGCTGCACCTAATAAGTGACCTGTCATTGATTTTGTAGAGTTGATATTGATTGTTTTTGCATGATCTCCAAAAACAGCACTGATTGCTTTTAATTCAGCCACGTCTCCTAATGGAGTAGAAGTTCCGTGTGTGTTGATATGATCAACATCTTCAGGAGTCATTCCGGCATCTCTAAGAGTGTTTTTCATTACCGCAATAACGCCAATTCCTTCCGGATGTGGTGCTGTTAAGTGGTAAGCATCAGACGACATTCCGCCACCGCCAATTTCACAGTAAATTTTTGCGCCTCTGGCTTTAGCATGTTCGTAATCTTCAAGTACTAATGCTCCGGCTCCTTCACCTAAAACAAAACCGTCTCTGGTTCCGTCAAAAGGTCTTGAAGCTGTTTCAGGGCTTTCGTTTCTTGTTGATAAGGCGTGCATAGAGTTAAAACCTCCCATACCGGCAATGGTAATGGCAGCTTCTGAACCACCGGATACAATAACATCACACATTCCTAAACGAATGTAGTTGAAAGCATCAATTAATGCATTTGCAGAAGATGCACATGCAGAAACAGTAGTATAATTTGGTCCCATATATCCGTTACGCATCGAAATGTGTGCAGGTGCTATATCGGCAATCATTTTAGGGATAAAAAACGGATTGAATTTTGGTGTTCCGTCTCCTTTTGCATAATAAATTACTTCTTCCTGGAAAGTTTCCAGACCTCCGATTCCTGCTCCCCAGATAACACCTACTCTTTGTTTGTCGATATTATCGTTAGTAAGTCCGGCATCTTTAATAGCTTCATCACTGGCAGCAACCGCATATTGAGCAAATTTATCTAATCTACGAGATTCTTTACGATCCATAAAATCTTCAATATTGAAGTTTTTTACTTCACAGGCAAATTTCGTTTTATGCTTTTCTGTATCATAATATGTGATAGGAGCGGCTCCGCTAACTCCATTCACAAGTGCATTCCAATATTCCTGGATATTATTCCCGATAGGAGTAAGTGCACCTAATCCTGTTACAACAACTCGCCTTAATGCCATAAATATGTATTTTGTACTTTAAACAAATAAAACCCACGCTTTCTTAACTGTATTGTTTACTTAAGAGCCATGGGCATTACAATATAAATATATCTTTTTGATTGAAAATCAATCGAAATTTAAATTTGAAAAAAAATAATAACACCCGACTCTTAAAAAAATCAAATTTCAAAAATCAAATTCCAAATTTTGGAATTTTGAATTTCAAAAATTGGGGCTTTTTAGAAATCGGGTGCAGTATTATTATTTTTTAGCTTCTTCGATATAAGAAATAGCTTGACCAACAGTAGCAATGTTTTCTGCTTGATCGTCTGGAATTTGAATATCAAATTCTTTTTCGAATTCCATAATAAGCTCAACAGTGTCTAATGAGTCAGCTCCTAAATCATTAGTGAAGCTTGCTTCTGTTACAACTTCGTTTTCGTCAACACCTAATTTGTCTACGATAATCGCTTTTACTCTTGATGCAATGTCTGACATAATCTTTAATTTTAGAATTTAATTTGTTGGCAAAAATAAAAAACTTTATTTTAAAACAACTATTTAGTTTATAAATGTAACACTAATTTATAAAATTAATTTCAAGAAAGACTTTTTAAAGCTATTTATTTTCGATTTTTATTCCGTTTTTTGCAGTCTAAAAATAAATTGGATTATGAAAAAAATTGTTGTTTTTGCCTCAGGATCAGGAACTAATGCTGAAAATATTATAAAATATTTTGCAAGGACCAAATTTGCCAACGTCGTTTCGGTTTTTACAAATAACGCTTCGGCAAAAGTTATTGAAAGAGCAAAAAATCATCAAATTCCAGTCGAAATCTTCTCAAAAAATGAACTTTTAGAAAGAAATGTTTTACAAAAAATACAGGAAATAGGTCCGGATCTGATAGTTCTTGCAGGTTTCTTATTGAAATTTCCAGAACATATAATAGAACAATATCCCGATAAAATAATAAACATACATCCTGCGCTTTTGCCTCATTATGGAGGTAAAGGAATGTATGGCATGCACATACATAAAGCTGTAGTGGACAATAAAGAAAAAGAAACCGGAATCTCTATTCATTTTGTAAATGAAAATTATGATGAAGGTGGTATCATCTTTCAGAAAAGTGTAGCCTTAACCGAACAGGATACCCCGGAAACAGTGGCCGAAAAGATTCATGAACTGGAACAAAAGTATTTTCCGGAAATTATTTCGAGATTGTTAGAAGCTTAAACTCTTTAGAATTTTAGATTTCTTTTTAAGGTTTACTAAAATCAAAGAAATCGAACAATCCAATAGTTTAAAAATTTAATATCTAAGAAGTCTAAAAAGAAAGAATGAATCACGAAGTACATATATATACGGATGGCGCTGCAAAAGGAAATCCCGGAAACGGTGGGTATGGAGTAGTGATGGAATTGGTAGGGACTCCACATAAGAAAGAATTTTATGAGGGTTTTCGTCTTACAACCAATAATAGAATGGAGCTTTTGGCTGTAATTGTCGGGCTCGAAAAGTTAAAAAAGCCAAACATGAAAGTTTTGGTCGTATCAGATTCAAAATATGTTATTGACTCTGTTGTAAAAAAATGGGTTTTTGGCTGGGAGAAAAAAAACTATACAGGTAAGAAAAATCCGGATTTATGGAAACGTTTTCTGATTATCTACCGCAAACATCAGGTCGATTTTAAATGGATTAAAGGGCATAACAATCACCCTCAGAACGAACGCTGCGATGAACTGGCAGTTATGGCATCGATGCAAAAGAATCTTTCTGTCGATGTTTACTACGAAACCATCGGTTCAAAGTCATAAAAAAAGTAACGCGTCGGAAACAATGGTTTCGACGCGTTATTAATTTTGTTAAAGTACTGCTTACTATTTTTACTCTTTGTCTAAGTCTTTTGCTTTGCTGAATCCGGCAAGTAAACCAACTCCTGCCATAATAAAAATAATAGAAGGGTATACTGCTGAATCTGACAGTGAAGTATAAGTTGTAATCAGTAAGGCAACAAAAATTCCAACCCCGCTTCCTATTAACAGAAAGGCCAGATTCAAAACCAAAACCTTCCAGGTAGGAACACCTTTTCCGGTTCCTTTTAAAAAGATACTGGCGTCAACGCCTTTTTCGATAAGTGCTAAGCGCTCTCTGTTTCTGGTTGAGTAAATAAGATAAATGATCCCGAAGATCATTAGAAACAGGCTTATTGGTACTAAAATTTCTGGTCCCATAATTTTTATTGTTTAATTGATTGATACTCCATAGGACGATACCTTTTAATTTTAGGTTACAACTTTAGGTGAAAAAATTCAAAAAATAAATTCCAAAATCCAAAACTTGTTGATTATGAGTTAATTTTGGATATCGAAACCTTAACAAAGCGCTAATATATTCAATAATCAGATTTTAAAACCTGAAACCTGAAACCTGAAACTTGGAATTTGGAATTTAAAAATTGAAATTTATTTTAAAATTCGTGTAACCTGCAACAACAAACTATCGTCCTATATAATATGAGTACAATACCGGATCAACATTATATCGATAAAATTCTGCAGGGCGAGACCAATGCGTTTGCCGTGCTGGTGGATCGTTATAAAAATATGATCTTTACTCTGGCGCTTCAAATGGTTAAAAACAGGGAAGAGGCGGAAGAAGTTTCGCAGGATACTTTTATCAAAATTTATAGTTCGCTGAGTAAATTTAAGGGAGATTCAAAATTTTCAACCTGGGCTTACAAAGTAGCTTATAATACTTGTTTGGACCGTTTGAAGAAAAATAAAAAAGAAGATCTTAACATTTCGATAGATGAGTTTTCGGCACATTTGATTAAGACTATGGACAATGCTTTGAGTGCTTTGGAGGATAAAGAACGAAAGCAGACGATTCAGAATTGTTTAAACCTGTTGCCGAGAGAAGAAAATGTTCTGTTAACTTTATTTTATTTTGAAGATCAGAATTTAGAAGAAATTGGAAAAGTTATGGGAATTACAGCCAACAATGTCAAGGTGAAATTATTTAGAAGCCGACAAAAACTAGCCGTAATTTTGAAAAAACAATTAGAACCAGAAATAGTACAGTGTTATGAAAGAGAGCGATAAAAACTTAGAAAATCTTATTGATAAAATGATGAGCGAAATCCCTTTGGATGCGCCGTCAATTGATTTTACCTCAAAAGTAATGGCTCAGGTTTTGGTGGCTGAACAGAGCAAGGTTAAAATTTACAAACCCTTGATTTCTAAATTTACCTGGTTTGTGATTGGCTTTGGTTTGGCGGCTTTGGCTGTTTATGCCTCGTTTTTTAACGGAAGCACTACTACTTTATCAACAGGAAGCACTTATGCAGATAAGATTCCGGCACTGTTTTCAGGCATCCATTTTTCTGAAAATGTTTTGTATGCGATTTTAGTGGTTCCTTTTATGATGCTCATTCAGCTTGGGGTTTTGAAGAATTATTTTGATAAAAAATATCAATTATAGACCCTGTCTTTGGGGAGTTATTCTGCAAAAGCTTTTAAAGTATTTTATAAAAATAAATCTTGCGATTTAAATCCGGGAAACCTATTTTAATCTTTTAAAAGGATTAAATATAAAGTTCTCATTTACAATGGTTTTATCTCTAAAAACGACCTTGTTTTTTTATGAAAATTTTGAGAACCTAAACCGTTGCAATATTGTAACTTATGAAGTATCTTTGCACCCTAATTCGAAATTCATAAAATGAATAAATTATTGATTGTTGGAACGGTTGCTTTCGACGCGATTGAAACTCCTTTCGGAAAAACAGATAAAATATTAGGTGGTGCTGCGACTTACATTGGTTTATCAGCATCTTTTTTCAACCTGCAATCGGCTATTGTTTCTGTAGTTGGAGACGATTTCCCTCAAGAGCATTTGGATTTATTGACTTCAAAAAATATTGATATCTCAGGTATCGAAATTGTAAAAGGCGGAAAAACCTTTTTCTGGAGCGGTTTGTATCACAACGATCTAAATTCAAGAGACACTTTAGTAACAGAACTTAATGTTTTGGCTGATTTTCAACCAAAAGTTCCACAAAACTATAAAGATGCTGATGTGGTAATGTTAGGAAACTTGCATCCGTTAGTACAAAGCAGTGTTTTGGATCAGTTAGAGAAAAAACCAAAATTAGTAGTTTTAGATACAATGAACTTCTGGATGGATTGTGCGTTACCTGAATTACTGGACGTTATCAAACGTGTAGATGTAATCACAATCAACGACGAAGAAGCAAGACAGCTTTCAGGAGAATATTCATTAGTAAAAGCTGCGGCTAAAATCCAGGAATTGGGACCAAAATATGTGGTGATCAAAAAAGGAGAGCACGGTGCGCTTTTATTCCACAACAGAGAAGTATTCTTTGCTCCGGCATTGCCATTGGAAGATGTTTTTGATCCAACAGGAGCAGGAGACACTTTTGCCGGTGGTTTCTCAGGATTCATTGCGCAAAGCGAAAACATTTCGTTTGGCAATATGAAAAATGCGATCATCTACGGTTCAAATTTAGCTTCATTTTGTGTAGAGAAATTTGGAACAGAAAGGATGGAAACCTTAAGCAAAGCTGAAGTGGCGATTCGATTACAACAGTTTAAGTCGTTAACCCAGTTTGACATAGAAATATAATGCCCAAAAGCCTCGAATAATAGCGGGGCTTTTTTATTACGTTAATACACACAACTTACAACAACACAAAATACAAAACACAATGAGCGACGCTTTAAAACACGAATGTGGTATAGCTTTGGTTAGACTTCTTAAACCGCTTGAATATTACAAAGAAAAATACGGAACAGCTTTTTACGGAATACAGAAAATGTATCTGATGATGGAAAAGCAGCATAACCGTGGACAAGACGGAGCTGGTTTTGCAAGCATCAAATTAGATGTAGCTCCCGGTGAACGTTATATCAGCAGAGTTCGTTCCAATCATTCACAACCCATTCAGGATGTTTTTAAGCAAATCAATGAGCGTATTAACGAAGAGATGAGTTCTCATCCGGAGTATGCAGATGATGTTGCCAAGCAAAAAGCAAACATACCTTATATAGGAGAGTTATTTCTGGGACACGTTCGTTACGGAACTTTTGGAAAAAACAGTATCGAAAGCGTGCACCCGTTCTTGCGTCAAAGCAATTGGATGCACCGCAATCTGATTTTGGCGGGTAACTTTAATATGACCAATGTTAAGGAGCTTTTTGAAAACTTAGTAGAATTGGGTCAGCATCCAAAAGAAATGGCCGACACGGTTACCGTTATGGAAAAAATTGGTCATTTCTTAGACAAAGAAGTGATGCAGCTTTATCAGGATTGTAAACTTGAAGGATATTCTAAAAGAGAGGCTTCTCCTGTAATTGCAGACCGACTGGATATTGCAAAAATTTTGGCTCGTTCGGCTAAAAATTTAGACGGAGGATACGCAATGGCCGGATTATTAGGTCATGGTGATGCTTTCGTTTTTAGAGATCCTGCCGGAATTCGCCCAGCCTATTATTATCAGGATGATGAAGTGGTGGTTGTGGCTTCTGAAAGACCCGTTATTCAAACCGTATTTAATGTGCCTTTTGAAAGTGTGCAGGAAATCGAACCGGGAAATGCTTTGATCATCAAAAAGAGCGGAAAAGTTTCTATGAACCAAATCCTGGAACCAACGGTTAAAAAAGCATGCTCTTTTGAAAGAATTTATTTTTCAAGAGGAAGTGACGCCGAAATTTATCAGGAACGTAAGAACTTAGGGAAATTAATTTTACCTGCTGTTCTTGAATCGATTGACAGTGATACAGACAATACCGTTTTCTCTTATATTCCAAATACAGCCGAAACCTCTTTTTATGGTTTGGTTGAGGCAGCTCAGGACTTTTTAAATCAGAGAAAGAACAACTATATTTTAGCCAACAGAAATACGCTTACGGCTGAAACATTACAGGAATTGTTGGCTGTAAAGATTCGTACAGAGAAAGTGGCGATCAAAGATGCTAAACTTAGAACCTTTATTACCGAAGACAGCAGCCGTGATGATTTGGTGGCACACGTTTACGATGTTACTTACGGCGTAATCAAGCCAACGGATAATCTGGTTATTATAGATGATAGTATCGTTCGTGGTACCACTTTAAAGATGAGTATTATAAAGATGATGGATCGTTTAAAACCTAAGCGTATCGTAATCGTTTCATCGGCACCACAAATTCGTTACCCTGACTGTTACGGAATCGATATGGCGAAGCTGGAAGGTCTTGTAGCTTTTAGAGCGGCTTTGGCTTTATTGAAAGAAAGAAACTTATATCATATTGTCGACGAGGTTTATACCAAGTGTAAAGCTCAGGAAAATTATATAGACAGTGACGTTGTAAACTACGTCACTGTAATTTACGATCAGTTTACTCCTGAGGAAATTTCAGATAAGATTGCTGAAATGTTGAGCTCACCTGAAATTAATGCAGAAGTAAAAATCATTTTCCAAAAAGTAGAAGACTTGCATGTTGCCTGTCCGAAAAATCTTGGAGACTGGTATTTTACCGGAGATTATCCAACACCAGGCGGAAACCGTGTTGTGAACAGGGCTTTCATGAATTTCTATGAAGGAAAAGACGCTAGAGCGTATTAATAAAATACTAACAAAAGGTTAATTTGTGCATTTCATCGGTTTTTTTTACCGTTCATCTTATTTGTTTGGTGAAAATGAAAAGCTACAATACTTTTGAAATACCATAACATTAGTAGGTTAAGTTTATGGTAGATTTGGGGCAAAAAGGGTGGAAGTAATTCCACCTTTTTTATTGGAATAAAGTCAACTATTTCTAAAGTAAGATTTTACGTCACTTCATCGGATATATTTGCTTTTCGTCTAGAAAGTTTTTTTCATTAAAATAGCTGCCATACATTTACAGAACCATAACATTAGTAGGTTAAGTTTATGGTAGATTTGGGGCAAAAAAGGTGGAAGTGATTCCGCCTTTTTTATTGGAATAAAGTCTGGATTGAAAGAGGACAAAGGCTGCAGAGTAAAGAAGGTAGAATAAAGAGGTTGTCGAAAAGACACAAAAATAAAGAGCCAAAAAAAAGACGAATAACTGTTAAGCTATCCGTCTTTTTTTATAATCTTTACTCTGTAGTTTATAGTCTTTGTTCTATCTTCTTTGTTCTACAGACAGAAGTCTTCTTATTTGTCTAAAGCGTATCTTCTTGCAACTTCAGTCCAGTTAATTACATTAAAGAAAGCTTCAATATAATCAGGTCTTCTGTTTTGGTAGTGTAAGTAGTAAGCGTGCTCCCAAACATCCATTCCTAAAATAGGAGTTCCACCGCAGCCTACTTCCGGCATTAATGGATTGTCTTGGTTTGGAGTTCCGCAAACGTCTAATTTTCCACCTTTTTGTACACATAACCAAGCCCATCCAGAACCGAATTGTGTAGCACCAGCTTTAGCAAATTTTGCTTTAAATTCTTCAAAAGTTCCAAAAGAAGCTTCAATAGCAGCTAATAAATCACCTGTTGGTAATCCGCCACCGTTTGGAGCCATTACAGTCCAGAATAAATTGTGGTTGTAAAAACCTCCACCATTGTTACGAACTGCTGCGTTTGATTTATCTAGATTGATTAAGATGTTTTCGATTGTTTTTCCTTCCAAATCTGTACCGGCGATAGCTGCATTTAGATTTGTTGTGTAAGCATTATGATGTTTTGAATGGTGAATTTCCATTGTGCGGGCATCAATATGTGGTTCTAATGCATCATATGCATAAGGTAATTGAGGTAATTCAAAAGCCATGATATTATGATTTTATGATTTATAATTATTTATTCCAAATTTAGACATTTAACTTTGGAATAGAAAATACTATTTCGTTATTATTCCATTTAATTAATTGATGGTTTGTTTTTTGGAAGGATAACGAATTGGAAATCTTTACTTTCCGTTGAAAGTGGTCATGGTGTTTTCAAGACCGGCTGTTCCAAAAGATTTAATAATCTCCGAAGCGACTTCCAGACGTTCTGGTAATTTTGCTTTTTCTTCTTCGTCCCAGTCCCCCAAAACGTAATCTACCTGTTGCCCTTTTTTAAACTGATCGCTGATGCCAAATCTAAAGCGGGTGTATTGTTGTGTGTTTAAAACTAAATTGATGTTTTTAAGTCCGTTATGTCCTCCGTCGCTGCCTTTTGGTTTGATTCGGATCGTTCCGAAAGAAAGGTTTAAATCGTCGGTGATTACCAGAATGTTCTCCAGTGGAATATTTTCTTTATCCATCCAGTACTTTACGGCCTTACCGCTTAAGTTCATATAGGTGTTTGGTTTGAGCAGAAAAAAGCTTCTTCCTTTGAATTTGTATTCGGCCAAAGCACCTAATTTTACCGTCTCGAATGAAAGACCTTCTTTTTTGGCTAAAAAATCAAGTACTTTAAAGCCTATGTTGTGTCGTGTGTTCACGTATTCGGCGCCAATATTGCCCAATCCGACGATTAAATATTTTTTCATATGATCAGTGTTCTCTTCTTTTGGTGTTGATGAAAACAGTTTTGTTATCCATTTTATCATGACGCAAAAATAAACTTAATTGGGGAATGTGCCAATGGGTTAATTGGATAATTTGTAAATGTGTCAATTAGATAATTAGATAATTGGATTTATTGAGAAGGCTTATGAAAACGTGATTTTCTGCTGTCAGGCTGAGCGAAGTCGAAGCCGCCCTGTAATAAAAAAAAACTTAGAACCTCAGTAGCTTAGCATCTCAGTACCTCAGAACCTCTAAAGCAAAAAAAAGCACCAACCTTTCGATTGATGCTTTGTATTTTGAATTGAAAAAAATTATTTTTTCTTTCCTTTTGCAGGAGCTTTTGCAGCTTTTGCAGCTTCTTGAGCAGCTTTCATAGCAGCACGAGAAATTCTTACCTGAGCAACAACAGTGTTGTCTGGGTGCATAACTTTGTATTCAGGAGCACCAACTTTAGTAACGTATAATTTGTTACCCATTTCAAGTGGAGTGATGTCTGCTTCAACAAAATCAGGAAGATTTTTAGGTAAAGCTTTAACTTTTAATTTACGTTGGTTCAAACGTAAAACACCTCCCGCAAGAACACCTTTAGATGTACCAACGATTTTCACAGGAACTTCCATAGTGATTTCTTTGTCATCAAACAATTGGAAGAAGTCAATGTGTAAAATTCTGTCAGTAACAGGGTGAACCTGGATATCTTGCAAAATTGCATTGAATGATTTTCCTTTTCCAAGTTCAATCACAACTGTGTGTGCATTTGGAGTGTAAACCAAGTTTTTGAACGCTGCAGCGTCTGCTGAGAAGTGTACTGCCTGATTTCCTCCGTATAACACGCAAGGAACCGCTCCAGCATTACGTAAGGCTTTAGTTGACACTTTGCCCACGCTTTCTCTTTCTGATCCTTTAATTGTAATCGATTTCATTGTAAAAAAAATATAGTTATTAAATAAATATTCTAAATCTGCTGTAAGCTTTAGGCGCTAGGCTTTAGGCTTTTTTGTAATCGTGAAATAGCTTATGGCCTAAAGCCTAAAGCGTATAGCTTCTTACATTATGAATTTTCCACTAATGGAATTGTTGTGGTGCACCATGTGCATAACTTCTGCAAAAAGAGGTGCACAACTCACCACTCTGATTTTCTTTGATTCTTTCTTTAATGGAATAGAATCGGTAACAATTAACTCACTTAATTTAGAGTTTTCAATTTTTTCGTAGGCATCACCTGATAAAATAGCATGTGTACAAATAGCTCTAACACTTAATGCTCCTTTTTCGATCATTAAATCTGCGGCTTTTGCTAATGTTCCGCCTGTATCGATCATGTCGTCTACCAATATTACGTTACGGCCTTTTACTTCACCAATTAGTTCCATAGTGTCGATAACGTTGGCTGCTTTTCTTTGTTTGTAACAGATTACTACATCTGATTCCAGGAACTTAGAGTAAGCATATGCTCTTTTTGAACCTCCCATATCCGGAGATGCAATAGTCAGATTGTCTAATTTTAAACTTTCTACGTATGGTAAAAAGATCGTAGAAGCAAATAAATGATCTACTGGTTTTTCGAAAAACCCCTGAATTTGATCTGCGTGCAAATCCATTGTCATTACTCTTGTTGCTCCGGCAGCATCTAATAAATTAGCTACTAATTTTGCTCCAATCGGAACTCTTGGTTTATCCTTTCTGTCTTGTCTTGCCCAACCAAAATAAGGCATGACAGCTGTAATGTGTCTTGCTGATGCACGTTTTGCTGCATCAATCATGAGTAACAATTCCATCAAATTATCGGCAGTTGGAAAAGTTGAACACACGATAAAAACACGTAATCCTCTAATTGATTCTTCGTAAGATGGCTGAAATTCTCCATCACTATACTTCGACATCGTTACTTTGCCCAACGGAATTCCGTATTGTTCCGCAATTTTTTCTGCAAGATAGACACTTTGTGAACAAGCAAAAATTTTAGCTTCTGGTTCTAGGTGCGACATTTAATTTGTTGTTTTGTAGTTAGTTGTGTGTGCTTCGTTTTAACGAGGTGCAAATTTAGAAAATTTATTGGACACTGAAAGGAAAAAATTAAGTATTTTTATTAGAATTTTTAATTTTATTTTTTACATTTGCACCGTGTTAAAGGAATAAGCGCAGTTATGACATCATAATTCACTTATTCTATTGCGTTGAAATAATCAAATTTTGATTGTTTTTTCGTCTGCTAAGCCCGGATGGCGGAATTGGTAGACGCGCTGGTCTCAAACACCTGTGGGAAACCGTGCCGGTTCGACTCCGGCTCCGGGTACTTAAAGCCTCTTCTGAAAAGAAGGGGCTTTTTTTGTTTTTATTCCTTTTTAAAATAAATTGATCTAATTGTTGCCTGCGGTTTTAGTCGCGGGCTTTTTGTTTTGATGTTTGAGTCTGTTGGTGTTGTTTAGGTGAGTTTGTGACCTATTGACGTAAAGCTTTGTTTTGCAGTGTGGTAAAACTTGCTAACTTTGAGTTTAGGAACAATAATCGGTTGAGGTATGGAAAAAATAGAGCATGTCAATTATATTAAGGCGCCAATTTCGGAGGTTTATAAGGTGTTAACGACGCAGGAGGGGCTTGCTGCTGTCTGGACGGAAGAATTAGTTGTCAGACCGGAATTGGGTTTTGTCAATGAGTTTAATTTCGGGGACGAGGATGTCACGAAAATGAAGGTGGTTGAATTGACTGAAAATAAAAAAGTGTTGTGGGAATGTGTAGATTCGGACCCGGAATGGATTGGGACGGGTATTTCGTTTGATTTAAAAGAAAAGGACGGGGTAACGGCGATTGTTTTAAAGCATTTTGACTGGCGTGAGCTAACGGAATTCTATCAATGGTGCAATTACAACTGGGCGATGTTTCTTTTGAGTCTTAAGGGGTATTGTGAAGACGGGGAGGGAACTCCGTATCAAAAACGAAAGTTTTAGCTTTAGTGTCGTTTAAAAGATGACTGACGTGTTAGATTGGTGGGTGTTTTGAAGAAAGGATGAGTAAGATCCACGTATAGTCTGTGTGCTGGAATAAAATAAAGGGTAAAAAAAAATACCACTTACGTTTGTAAGTGGTATTTAATAAGCTCCCCCTCTTGGGCTCGAACCAAGGACCCTCTGATTAACAGTCAGATGCTCTAACCAACTGAGCTAAGGAGGAATCACCTTAAAGGTAAATATGTTTGCTAAAAAGTTGCTCCCCCTCTTGGGCTCGAACCAAGGACCCTCTGATTAACAGTCAGATGCTCTAACCAACTGAGCTAAGGAGGAAGTTGCTGTTCTTTTTAGCGAGTGCAAATATAAGAGGTTTTTTAGTTTCTCAAAAATATTTTGACACTTTTTATTGATTTTTTTTTCTATTTCATAATTGCCTTATAAATGTCGTTCCCATTAGCAAATAAAAGCAGTGCTATAAGTAAAACGAAACCAACCATTTGGGCGTTTTCAAGGAATTTATCACTTGGTTTTCTACCACTAATTATTTCGTATAATAAAAACATGACATGACCACCATCAAGAGCCGGAATTGGCAATAAATTCATTACTCCAAGCATAATTGACAATAAAGCGGTGATTGACCAAAAGGTTTCCCAGCTCCAGCTGCTTGGAAAAATGTTGAAAATCGCTGCAAAACCACCAACTTGTTTGTAAGCTTTCGTTTCAGGATTAAAAATCATCTTAAGCTGTTTTCCGTAACCCACCAACTGATCTTTACCTTTTGTAAGTCCAACAGGTATTGACTCAAAGAAAGAATAGTTTTTAGTGCTTACCTTATAGTAACCTAATTTTTCTAAAGATTCGATATTTAAACCTCCAACGCCAACACCCAGTTTTCCTGCTGCCGAAACTTTAACCGTAATCGGTACTTTCTTTAAATCACGTAAAACAACGGCAGGAATTGTTTTGCCTTTGTTGCTTTCTAAAATAGATTTTACCTGGTCATAGTATCTTGCATCCTGACCGTTTAGGCTAACAATTAAATCTTTTGCCTTTAAAGCAGTATTCCCGGATTCTTCCGTAACGTTTGCCACTGCAAAAGGGATTCTCATATTGACAAGAGGTGCCTTTTCCTGTTTTGACAATTGATCTACAAAATCAGTTGGCATTTTTATCGTTTGCTGTTGTCCGTTTCTTTCGATTAAGATTTCTTTCGCCATGATAATTTTCATGTTGATATCGTTGTCGAAGTTCTCGAGTTTTTGTCCGTCAACAGTCAGTAGTTTGTCCCCTGTTTTAAAACCCGCTTTTAACATTACCGGATTTTCAATTAAAACACCATCTTTCAGGTCGGCATTAGCGACATAGGTATCCCCATAAACAAATGCCATTCCGATATAAATAATAAAGGCCAGGATAAAGTTTACTGTAACCCCACCCAACATGATGATTAAACGTTGCCATGCCGGTTTAGAACGAAACTCCCAAGGTTGTGGAGGTAGGGCCATTTGGTCCTTGTCCATACTTTCGTCAATCATTCCGGAGATTTTTACATAACCACCTAATGGCAGCCATCCAATCCCGTATTCAGTTTCTCCAATTTTCTTTTTTAAGAGAGAATATTTAATATCAAAAAATAAGTAAAATTTTTCGACTCTTGTTTTAAACAATTTTGCAGGAATAAAATGCCCTAATTCGTGAAGAATAATAAGTAAAGATAAACTCAATAGAAATTGAGAGAGTTTGATAACTATATCCATTTTGTATTTTTAGTTCGTATTTAACGCACAAAAGTAACGTTTCTATTTTAATTTGATAGCGCAATATAATACATAAGGCTTTAAATGTTTGTTAATACTTCACTCTTATTTTTTTTAATACTTCACTAAAGTCTTTTTCGTAAAAAGGGAAGAAATTGCATTTCTTTTTCTCCTGCTTCATAAAAAAGGACACACACATGTAAAATAAGTCTTATTACGATAGTCTTATGGCTTATTGAGACAAGTCGTTGCAAAAATCTTTTCTAATTTTCCTACTTTATTGAGAATAGAACTTTTTTAAGAAGGATTCAATTCTGGACGATTTATGTTTCACCTATTTTATTAAGGCAGGAGATGAGTTTTATAAAGAAAATAGAGCGAATGAAAAGGATTCATCAGTTAATCTGTGAAGAAAAAACAGGTTCGCCGGCTGCTTTTGCAAAAAAAATGTTTCTAAGCAGAAGTCAGCTCTATAATGAACTGGAAATAATTAAAGGGTTTGATGCGCCTCTGAAGTATTGTAAAAAGAGAGAAAGCTTTTATTATGAAACTTCTTTTGAATTAGTAGTGCATTATTCTCTAAGTACCATTAAAAATGAAGAAAGGAAAGAAATTTTTGGAGGATAAGAGTTCCGTCCAATGTTATTAGACGGAACTCTGTTAAGTTTGTTGTAGTAAAATACTTATGAAAGAAAGCGGCTTTGTTTGCTTTTTTCTTTTGCGATTAAACTAGAATAAACCAAAATGAGAAAGAAAATAGTAAAAGTCGAAAACTTGTTTTTAAGTACATTGATTATTTTTTATACCTGTTCGATATTCATGGTAGTCTTTTATTTTGTGAGGAAACTGATGGGGGATGCTTTACACTTTGTAGCACATTAAAAAAGTGGGGTTTAGTTTTCTATTTGGTATAGAGACACTCTAACAAAGAAGGTTCTTTTTACATTTTCATTTCTCCTCGTCTTTACATGAACTACTACGCCTGTATTTTGGGCTCTAATTTTTAGAAAGTATACAGTACTTAAAGATTCCTATCATAGGGATCAGCACTTTCGTTCAAGGTTATTGAACAGAATTCTGATGAGTTTGTCGCAGTAAAAAAAGTTTCCGGAAAAATGATTTTTCCAAAAATAATAATGAATGGTTTTAAAATTATGGAATCAGAAGGTTTTGATTATGGGAAGCTAGCAGCTAAAGAGGTAAGTAATGAAGTTATTTTAATTTCTGCGCTAGTAGTTATTATGATATTAGTGGCCACAATAGTAATTGTTTTAAATTATAGGAATAATAAAAAAAGCAAAGAATTTGGTGGGGAAAATGATTAGAAAAATAATTTATAATGGCGAACCAGATCAGCGCAACAGTCTGCCTGGTCAAAAATAAAAAACAGTATAAGCTTTGCAGCAAACAACATTTGCTTTAAATGTTTGTTAATTAATAAACATTTAGATTTCTACTTTTAAGCAGATGCTTTAACTTTACTTTTTGATACACTAACCTACCTAAATAGGAGTGTAAAATCATTAAAAAAAAGTTACACCTATGGCTTCATTATTGTTTTCACCGCTTACAATAAAAAAAATCACTTTAAAAAACAGAATCGTTATTTCACCCATGTGTCAATATTCGGCTATAGACGGATTTGCAAACGATTGGCATTTGGTTCACTTAGGCAGTCGTGCCAGTGGCGGAGTGGGTTTAATTATTCAGGAAGCCACCGCGGTTTCTCCTGAGGCGAGAATTTCTCCTTCAGATTTAGGTCTGTGGAAAGAGGAGCATATTGAGAAACTTCAAATCATCAATACATTTATTGTGTCGCAAAATGCGATTCCCGGAATTCAATTGGCACATGCCGGACGTAAGGCAAGTGTTTCGATACCGTGGGAAGGCAATAAAAAACTGGACATCGCTCAGGGCGGATGGCATACTGTTTCGGCAAGTGCGATTCCGTATCATGATGACGAGCCTTTTCTTCCCGAAGCTTTAGATAAGGATGGAATTCAAAAAGTAATTTCCGATTTTAAGTCCGCAACAAAAAGAGCCGTTAAAGCAGGTTTTCAGGTAATGGAAATTCATGCCGCGCATGGATATTTACTGCACCAGTTTTTATCACCTTTAACAAATGTGAGAACGGATGAATATGGAGGTACTTTTGAAAACAGAATCCGTTTTACTTTAGAAATTGTAGCCGCAGTACAATCAGAATGGCCATCAGATTTACCTTTGTTTGTTCGAATTTCAGCCACCGATTGGGCAGAAGGAGGATGGAATCCGGAAGAATCAGTGAAACTTTCCGTAATTTTAAAAGAAAAAGGAGTGGATTTAATTGATACTTCTTCAGGAGGATTAGTTTCGCACCAGCAAATTCCTTTAAAACCAAACTATCAGGTTCCTTTTGCAGCCAAAATCAAAAAAGAAGCTGCTGTTTTAACAGGCGCTGTTGGTTTAATCACAGAAGCCGCACAAGCCGAAGAAATTTTAAGCAACGGTCAGGCTAATGTGATTTTGTTTGCGAGAGAGTCTCTTAGAAATCCGAATTTGCCTCTGGATTTTGCCAAAGAATTAAAGGAAGATATTCAATGGCCAAAACAATACGAAAGAGCGAAACTTTAATATTTTTATTTGCCAATAATTCAATAATTTAATTTATGAATTCGTGGCAACCAAACAAAAACAAAACCAATGCAAAAGATTAGAACAGCATTATTATCATACGGAATGTCGGGTAAGGTATTTCACGCCCCATTTTTAAACATACACGAAGGATTTGAACTATTAGGTTCCTGGGAAAGAAGTAAAAAACTCATTCAGGAAGATTATCCGGGGGTAAAAAGCTATCCCACAATTGAAGCGTTACTGGCAGATGATGTCGATTTGGTAATTGTAAACACACCGGTTGGAACGCATTATGAGTACGCAAAAAAGGTGCTTTTGAGCGGAAAACATGCTGTAGTAGAAAAAGCGTTTACCACCACAGTCGCTGAAGCGCAGGAATTAGCCGCAATTGCAAAAGAAAAAGGATTGAAATTGGCCGTTTTTCAAAATAGAAGATGGGACAGTGATTTTAAAACCGTTCAAAAAGTAATCAGTGATGGAGTTTTAGGAGATTTGGTGGAAGCTGAATTTCATTTTGACAGATACAATCCATTATTGAGTCCTAAAGCACATAAAGAAACGGTAAATGACGGAGCTGGAATTCTGAAGGATTTAGGACCGCATTTAATTGATCAGGCCGTTTGTTTGTTTGGTTCTCCAAAATCGGTTTTCGGAGACATTCGTTTTACCAGAACCAATACCCTGGTTGACGACTGGATTGATTTGGTATTGATCTATGACAATTTCAGAGTTCGTTTAAAAGCGAGTTTTTTTGTGAGAGAAGCCAATCCTGCTTATGTAGTGCAAGGTAAAAAAGGATCTTTTTTAAAGCCTCGTGGTGATGTTCAGGAAGATGATTTAAAATTGGGAAAAAAACCTAATCTGGAATCCTGGGGAACAGAATCAGAAACCTTACAAGGGCTTTTGCATACTGAAATCGACGGAAAACAAATCAGGGAGAAAATCCCAACACTTCAAGGGAACTACTTCTCCTTTTTTGATGGTGTTTATAATGCTATCGTAAAGGATAAAGAAGAGCCGGTTAGTGCGCAGGACGGGGTAAAAGTAATGCAGATTATCGAAGCGACAATCGCAAGTCACGCGCAACAAAAAGTAATTAACTTATAAAAAGTTATCCGCAGATTTAAGGATTAAACAGAGTATAGCATTCTTTTAATCCTTGAAAACTGTGGTAAAAAAAAAGCACTTGTTTAGTACAGCACATTAGGACCCTACAAAAAACCTTTGCCTCTTTGAACCTTTGTCCCTCAAAAAAAATTATAAACATACAACGTTGTAAATCGAGGAACTGGTAGGTTTTATAGGTGGTAAAGTAGCTTTTTAGTACTTTTATACTTTAAATCCAAAACGAAATATTTTGATCAACTTCAATCCACTAGCATTATTCCAAACCAAAGGGAAGATTAAGAAAGTTTACAGAGAAGCTAAAATCTCTTATTTAAACCGAATTCGTTTTGCTGTTGGGATGTTTTATTTCGGAATGGGTTTGAGTTTTGCGACCTGGGCGAGCAGGATTCCGGATATCAAAACGGCCTTACATTTAACCGAAGGAGATCTGGGGTCTATTCTTTTTGCTTTGCCAATGGGGCAATTGCTTATTATGCCATTTTCCGGTAAGATGGTTACAAAATTCGGGAGCCATCGCATTTTGATTTTTTCTTTAATCATGTATGTGTTATGTCTGGCCAATTTAGGTTTGGCAACCACAGCCCTACAATTGTCATTGGGATTATTCCTGTTCGGATTGTTTGGGAATCTGGCCAATATTGCCGTTAATACACAAGGTGTTTATACCGAGGAACTTTTTAGAAAAACAATAATGTCTTCTTTTCACGGGATGTGGAGTTTTGCCGGATTTACAGGAGCTTTAGTAGGCTTAGGAATGCTGGCTTTAAAACTGAGCCCGCTCCATCATTTTATGATTGTGGCAGGAGTTGTATTGCTGATGATCTCTTTTAATTTTAAATTTTTAATCAAAGCCAAAGAAAAGATCAAAGTCAAAGGCGAGAAGAAAAAGCTATTTGTGAAACCGGACACTGCTTTAATCTGGCTTGGCGTGATTGGATTTTGCAGCATGGCCAGTGAAGGTGTTATGTTTGACTGGAGTGGTGTATATTTTAAAGATGTTGTAAAAGCACCAGGACCGTTGGTCATTTTGGGATACACTTCTTTTATGATTATGATGGCAAGCGGACGATTTTTAGGAGACGGTCTTATCAATAAATTTGGTCGTGAACGCGTGATGCAAATTAGCGGAGTTATGATTTCGGCCGGACTTTTTACAGCCGTTTTTCTTCCTTACCTTATACCTTGTACTATTGCTTTTATGGCTGTTGGTTTAGGAGTAGCCACTATCGTTCCTACCGTTTACAGTATGGCCGGGAAAAACCCGACAGTTCCGCCAGGAGAAGCGTTAACTATTGTTTCGAGTGTGAGTTTTCTGGGGTTCTTAATGGGACCACCGGTTATCGGACATATTGCTGAAACTTTCGGACTTCAGTTTTCATTTGCTTTTATTGGAATTTTTGGCGTTTTGATCGCCTTTATGGTTTCTAAAATTAGAGTAACTTCTTAATTGAAACAGGCCTAAAATGGCTAAGGTTAAAAAACTGCCACAGCTGTACTATTTTCAAATAATTTTATTTAACAGGAAAATACATTCTTTTTTTGTTTATATTTGAACTTCGGATTAAAACAACTAGGTTTTAACTCGTTCTTTTTTATTTCTTCCAAAAACCAATTTTATCTTTTGATGTAGGAGATTGAATGTTTTGTAGCCAAAACCAATTCAATCCTAAAACTAAATTCTAAAATTAAATTGGGGGTTCATGACAAAGAAAGGGATCATACTATTTGTTTTATTGCCTATTGGTTTTCTATTTGCACAGGAACAGACTACTTTTTTGGGAATTGTGATTGATGCAAAGACCCAAAATCCTTTGGGGAATATTGTCGTAAACATTCAGAATTCTTCCATAACACAACTAACCAATGCAAAGGGAAAATTTGAATTGCAAGCTGCTGTAAAGGGAGAGCAATTATTATGGATACACAGTCAGGGCTATAAGGATTTCCTTTTAAAAATACAGTCTAATCCGGGTCAAAAGGTAGATTTGGGAATCTTACCCTTAGAAGATAATTTTTCGGATGAAACACCGGCAGCCTTAATCACACTATCAGATAGCGAACTTTCTGAGGATAATAGTTCCTCTGAAATGACTTCAGGTTTTTTGCAATCTTCAAAAGATGCTTTTATGCAGGCTTCCGCTTTCAATTGGGGACAGGCCCGATTTAGGGTTCGGGGTTTAGACAGTGAAAACGGCACGATGATGCTAAACGGCACGATCATGAATAAAATTTACGATGGAAGGCCACAATGGAGTAATTGGGGAGGTTTGAATAATGTATTGCGAAATCAGGAGTTTTCGATTGGTGCAGCTGCTTCAAATTATACTTTCGGAGGGATTTTAGGAACACAACAAATCACGACACGTGCTTCAATGTACAGGAAAAGCAGTCAGATGTCTCTTTCAGGAAGTAATACTACATACAATTGGCGAGCTATTACGAGTTATGCTTCAGGAATGAGTGCGTCAGGTTGGGCTTATGTCCTTTCGGCCGGCAAGCGTTGGTCGGGTGAAGGGTATTTTGAAGGAACAAATTTCGCAGCAGAGTCTTTTTTTGTGAGTATCGAAAAAAAACTAAGCGGCAAACATTCGTTGAATTTTACCGGATTTTATACCCCAAATTCAAGGGGGAAAAATTCAGCCCATACAGCGGAGGTTACTCAATTAACAAATAAAAAGTACAATTCTTATTGGGGATTTCAAAACGGAGAAAAACGAAATGCGAGGGTAAAAAGAGTTGAAGAACCACTCTTTATGCTAAACCATTATTACAAAATAAATGAAAAAGCCGATCTGAATTCGAGTGTCATATATCAATTGGGGCAGGTAGGAAACAGTACGATTGATTATCAAAATACGTCTAGTCCGGACCCGGTGTATTATCAAAAACTACCTAGTTACTATACCTCACTTTATGGAAAAGACAAAGGGGAGTTTTCGGGAGATTTTACTCCCGATGCTGTAAATGCCGAGCAGGCAAAAACAAAGTTTACCGAGAATCAGCAGATCAATTGGGAGGAGTTGTATCGCGCCAATCGGAAACCAACATTAAATTCTGATGGAATAATTGAAGGATATGAGCCTGCTCAAAGTCATTATGTTTTGTATGAAGACCGAACAGATGATAAGACCTTGGCGGCCAACTCCAATCTAAACATACAAATAACAGAGCACAGTACTTTTGATGAAGGAGTTACTTTTAGGCGTTTAAAATCACATCAGTTTCAATGCCTTTTAGACTTGCTGGGTGGGGAATATTTTGAAGATATTGCTCCTTTTTATAGCGGAAGTCAGGCGCAGTCAGATTTGCAGAACCCAAATCGTCAGGTACAAAAAGGAGATACTTACGGCTACAATTATAATCTTTTAGCAACAACAATTGATGCTTTCACGCAATTTAAATTCAATTACAAAAAGATAGATTTTTATTTCGGTCAGTCCTATTCCGTTTCCAATTATCAGCGAGAGGGATTGTATCAAAACGGAATTTATCCGGCCTCTTCCCTTGGGAAAAGTAAAAATGTGGGTTTTGAAAATTTTGGTTTTAAAGGTGGGCTAACCTATAAAATTTCAGGGAAACAATGGTTGTTTTTGAACGGAATGCATCTTAGCAGAGCGCCATCTTTAAGAAATACCTTTGCAAATTCCCGATTGAATAATTCAGTTGTTGACGGAATCGAAAATGAAAATATCAGCAGCACCGAAGGAAACTATGTCTTCCGTTCCCCAAATTTTAAAATTCGTTCGACCGTTTATTATACGTTGATCAAAAACACAACCCGAACTTCTTTTTTCTACGCAGAAGGAATTTTCGACAAAACTGCGGCTTATAACAATACAGATGCTTTTGTGAGTCAGACGTTAACACATTTAGACAAGAAGAATATAGGGATGGAATTCAGTATGGAATATCAAGTTTCGTCAACATTTAAAACGACCTTCTGTGCAGCTTATGGTCATTATATTTACAGCAGTAACCCCAATGTAACGATTACGAACGATGCCAATGTTGCGAAAGGTAGCACTTCAGCTGTTTTTGATTTTGGAGAATCTTATCTTAAAAACTACAAACAACCGGGAATGCCCCAACAGGCTTTTTCGGTGGGATTGGAATACAGAGATCCTAAATATTGGTGGCTGGGAGTAAACATTAATTATTTGTCTGAGAATTATATCGATGTTTCGCCTATTGCAAGAACGAATCGGTTTTATAAAAATCCTGTAAATGGTCTTGTATTTCCGGAGGCGACGGAAGAAAGGGCAGCCGTTTTACTGAAACAGGAAAAATTTGATCCAATTTCATTATTAAATATTGCAGGCGGAAAGTCCTGGCGCCTATCGCATAAGTATATTGGACTTTTTTGGAGTATCAATAATATTCTGGATGTGAGCTATAAAACAGGTGGTTATGAGCAGGCCCGAAATGCCAATTTCAGGGCTCTCAATCAGGATGTGTCGAGTGAAACACCATCATTTGGACCCAAATATTATTATGGATATGGAAGAACTTATTTTGTAAATCTTACCATCAGTTTGTAAAAATTAAACCAATTTAAAATGAAAAATAGATTTTTAATTTTCGGCTATGTCTTGTTCGTACTCTTTCTTTATAGTTGTAATAATGAAATCGAAATTCCGAAATTGGAATGTACACAACCCGATTTGGTGGTAAACCAAAAGGTTCAGAAAGTGAAGGATCTTTCGGGGCTAGTGCCGAAACAATATGGGTATGACGATATAATTGAGGCTTATGTGGTATCCAGCGATGAAGGAGGAAATTTTTTTAAGACTCTTTTTTTACAAACCATACCAACCGAAACAATACCGGCAATTGGATTGAATGTTCCGGTTGATGTTTCTGGCACATACATCGATTTTCGTGTGGGGAGTAAAGTATACCTTAAATTGAAAAATCAGTTTACAGATTTGTATTTCGGCGGCCTGCGTATCGGAAGTTTGTTTGTGAGCAATTCGGGAGATCCAACGATTGGCCGAATTTCGAAAACGGATTATAAAAACGTTCTGAATGCTTCATGTACGATAATTGATGAGAGCAAACTGGTAAAAACGATGGTTATAGAAGAGGCATTAAGCGAGGAGTGGCTTAATACGTTGATAGAGTTAAAAGACGTTCAGTTTACCGAGGAAGCGATTGGGCGTCATTACTTTGAAGAATCAAACAATATAGGTGGTGCAACAAATTGGAATCTTGGGGATAAAAGTGGCAATCAGATTATTTTCAGAACAAGTGCTTACGCTAATTTTGCTGCTAATTTGGTACCCGAAGGTAGTGGCAAAGTGAGGGGAGTTTTGACAAAATTCGGATCAGATTATCAATTAATAGTCCGATCGGAAAAAGATCTGGAGATGAAAGGGAAAAGAAATGTTCCGCTTTTTGCAGAAGATTTTCAAGGGGTAAAAAATAATGTGAATTTTAGTCTGCCGGGCTGGAGCAATATTGTCGAAAAAGCTTCAAAATTATGGGAAAGCATGGTGTATGCCGGAAATGGTTATGCAGAGTTTAACACCACAGGCACAACCGGAGCTGTAAATATTGCCTGGTTGGTTACGCCAAAAATTAATCTGAGCGGCTATAAAAACGCAGTACTGTCTTTTAGAAGTGCGCAGCATGACTTAAAACTTGATTCACCATTAAATATTCTGGAAGTTTATATTTCAACAAATTTTGACGGTTCGAATGTAGCCAAAGCAAAGTGGACAAAATTATCCGCAAAGAGTCCTTCTTTGGCAACGCCCCCGCGAACGTTTATAAGTTCCGGAGCAATTGATCTGGCTGCCTATTCAGAAAACATTCATATTGCATTTAAATATATTGGTTCGGGTAAGGACAAAACATTGAATGGAGCCTTTATGGTTGATGATGTCAGGATTTTTGCCGAAAAGTAAAGAGCTCCTGACTATTGATGCCGTTAAGAGATTGATTTTTAGGAGGTATATTGAATAGTGTGTTGTTTTTCAGATTTAAACTGTTAAAAATTGATGGAATTTTGTATTTTGGTCACCCCAAATCAATACAAATACAACTATGAAAATCTACTTTATTGCCATCTTAATGATGGTTTTTCCATGTTTAGTACACAGTCAGAATCCGGAGAATGCACCTGTCAGGCTGAAACAAATCAATATTGTAAAAACAAATTACCAAAACTCTAAAGATGGTGAGATTGTAAACAAAACAATTGTTTTTAAAGACGGAAAAATACAAACCATTACGACTTCAGATGTTATTCAGCATTTCTTTTACAACACCAAAGGATTATTGGATATGACCGTAAAAGATAAGGTTGGAAGCGATTGGAAAGAAGTTGTAAATTATACGTATGATGCAGACAACAACATTACCAAGTTTGTTAAAAAATACCAGGAAGGGAATGATTACATTACCAAAGTCGTAACTTTTGGCTACGAAGGAGCGCGAGTAAAAGTAACTACGAAAAAGAGTACCAATCACCAGAATTTAGTGGATGATATCGAATATATTGTTGAAAACGGGACCATCGTGAGACGTACTTCACGTGACAGAAATAAAGCAATTATTGGTAAAATTGAATATGTTTATTTCAATGATAATGTCATAAAACATAAAGGTCTGGTAGGAGATAAAATTTCGAAAAGTTTTACGTTTGATGATAAAAATTCGGTTGATCTTCTGATTGTTAAAAAATTGTTTGGAGACAATTATAAAATAATTGTACCAATGATTTCGTATCATGAAGAAGAATTTAGTTTTGAATCAATCTCTCCTAATAATGAAATTGTTTTTAGCCCTTCTTCTACTGTTTTGGTTGGAGTGAGCAGAAAATACAAATACAACAAACTGAATTTCCCGATTTCTTGCTCGCAGGTGGAGGAAAATGGAATTGTGAAAACAGAGAAAACTTTTATTTACGAGTAACGTAAATCCCAAATCCCAAATTCCAAATTTCAAATCCCAAACTTCAATAAACAATTGGAATTTGGGATTTGGAATTTTTATAGAATAGGGTAATTTCCCAAATAGCACTTAAAAAAGATATTCTATAAGTGTTAGTACCTTACAAATCATTAAATTTGCACCTTATTCAAAGCTATGTTAGAAAAAGAAGTTATAAATTTTGAGAGAACTGCCATTGTAGGTATTATAACTCAAAATCAGAGTGAAGAAAAACTTAACGAATATCTGGACGAATTAGAGTTTTTGACTTTTACCGCAGGAGGTGAAGTGATTAAGCGCTTTTCGCAAAAAATGGAACGTCCAAATCCTAAAACTTTTGTAGGGACAGGGAAAATAGATGAAATCAATCTTTTTGTAAAAGAAAACGACATATCGACTTTAATTTTTGATGATGAATTATCGCCATCACAACAAAAGAATATTTCCAGAATTATAGATTGTAAAATCTTAGACCGTACGAATTTAATTCTTGATATTTTTGCACAAAGAGCGGAGACCTCTTATGCAAGAACACAGGTTGAATTGGCACAATGTCAATATTTATTGCCAAGACTTTCGGGTTTATGGACACACCTTGAGCGTCAAAAGGGTGGTATTGGTATGCGTGGTCCGGGAGAAACCGAGATCGAAACGGACAGACGTATTGTGCGTGACCGAATTTCGTTGCTAAAAGACAAAATCAAAACAATCGATAAACAAATGAGTATTCAGCGCAGTAATCGCGGTGCGATGGTGCGTGTGGCATTGGTAGGGTATACCAATGTTGGAAAATCGACGCTGATGAATGCGATTGGTAAAAGTGATGTTTTTGTTGAAAATAAATTATTCGCAACTTTAGATACCACCGTTCGAAAAGTAGTGATTAAAAACCTGCCTTTCTTATTATCCGATACAGTAGGTTTTATTAGAAAATTGCCAACGCAATTGGTTGATTCTTTTAAAAGTACCCTGGATGAGGTTCGTGAAGCCGATTTGTTATTGCATGTTGTAGATATTTCACATCCTGATTTTGAAGATCATATCGCATCGGTAAATCAGACTTTATTAGAGATCAAGAGTAATGATAAACCAACGATTATGGTTTTTAATAAAATTGATGCCTACAAACATCTGACTATTGATGAAGATGATTTGATTACCGAAAGAACGAGAAGACATTATACGCTTGAGGAATGGAAACAAACCTGGATGGGTAATGTTGGAGAAGATAAAGCTTTGTTTATCTCGGCAACACAGAAAGAGAATTTTGAGGAATTTAGAGAGATCGTTTACGAAGCAGTTCGTCAGATTCACATCACGAGATTCCCGTACAATAAGTTTCTGTATCCGGATTATAAGGATGCAATCGAAAAAGAAGAAGAATAAAAAAACGGCTTTTGAATTACTCAAAAGCCGTTTTTGTTTTTTATTAGAATCCGAAATTAACTCCTAAGCCGAAAACTTCTCTGGTTTGAAAGCCTTTAAAAGCATTGTCGTCGTAAATAGCCTGGAAGGATAAATTGGCAGATAAAAATTTGTTTACTTTCATGATAATGTTCAACGAGTAGTTGATGTCTACATTTTGAGGATCTTCTAAATAATTTGAGTACAGGTTCAAGGTATTTTCTGCAGTAACATTGGTCATAATGGCCAATTTGTAATAAACAGAGGCATAGAAACCTAGTTCGTAACGCATGCTTTTGTTGGCATCTACACCAAAATAAGCACCATCGACATACGGTAAACCGGTTGTCTGATCAATTCCTGAAGTATAAGCGCTGTCAACAAAAGTGAATTTTGAAGTTAAGGGTGCAAAGTTTATTTTAAGATTTTCATCTTTTGACCAATAAATCCCGGGACCGGTAGTCAGATAACCCGGAGACATGAATTTGGTGTTTTCGGTTCTGATTTCTTTTCCGTTTGCGTCTTTACCATAAATGTAACCCGTGGTAAACTGGGTTCTGAAATTCAGGAAATAAGAGTAGTACCATTCTCCAAAAGCTCTTTTACCTACGATTGAATTGAATTCAAGACGGTCATCTGTCTTTTTTCCAAAATCGGTATTTTTAGTTTGTAAGATACCGTAAGAAGCCAGGATTTTATTGTCCCAGGTAAGATCTTCTTTTTTGTAATTGAAATCATAGTTGATTCCTAAAGTTCCGGAAAAGCTGTCTTCACCTCCGGCAAGCCAGTTGTTAAAGCTGGATTGATTTAGTAAAAGAGAGACTGTTCCTTTGGCTTTCCATCCTTCATCCTCTATTGTATCATTTATTTTTTTTACCGCCTTTTCAGTATTTTGGATGAGTTCTTTTTCTGAATTTTGGGCTTGAACAAAAGTAAAGTTCGTTAAAATAAGAAGTAATAACGCTAGCTTTTTCATGATATCTGGTTTAAAAGTGTAAGAACAAATATACTAAATAATCGTTAAAAAGACTTATGGGATGTAGTTGGTAAGGGATGTTATTTCTTTGATTCTTTGTATAAAGGTACCGCCGAACAGGCCTCACCATACATAATGCTTCTTGCAAATGGCTGTAGGTAAGTTGCCGCTAAAATGTAAGCACGGGTTGGAACCGGTTTTCGGGAACATCCTTTTACAATTACAGGTTTGTTTTTGTAAGCAGTATAGTCAAGTTTGCTCAGTATTTCTTCGTACAAACTTGCTTCCAGATCCTCTATAGTTCCATTGACTACTTTTTTGGCGTATGGTGCCAATTGTATGGCCACAAGAATAGAAGACCAGGCAGGAACAATAGCATCTGTGCTGCAGTTTATAGCTACATACTGATCCTGATATTGCGACCAATCGTGATTTTTTAAATGCTCTCTAAAGTCTTTTTCTTTTAATAAAAAACCTTCTAAAAGCCATTGTGATATATCGATTTGCACACGAACACCTTTTGGATAATAATCTTCAAGATCAAAAACCTCCAGGGCACTATTGGCAACTTTATTGATGATTTCTTCCATTTTTATTTAGTTTTCAGTCGCAGTCTCAGTCGTAGTATTTAACTGCGACTGAGACTGTAAACTGTATACCTTTTTAAAGCATTCCTAATTCTAATTTTGCTTCTTCGCTCATTAAATCTTTACTCCATGGTGGATCGAAAGTAATTTCAACATCAACATCTTTTATGTTTTCAATTGTTTTTACTTTCTCTTCAACTTCTCTTGGTAAGCTTTCTGCAACAGGGCAGTTTGGAGAAGTTAGGGTCATTAAGATTTTTACCTCATAATCGGTGTTGACCATTACATCGTAAATTAATCCTAACTCATATATGTCTACAGGAATTTCCGGATCATAAATGCCTTTTAAAACTTTTACGATTGATTCTCCTAATTCGTTTGTGTCAATTTCTTGTTCCATTGTTTTTGTTTTTTGAACACTAAGTGTTTTTATTTTTTACCATTAAGAGATTAAGAGAAAGTAGGGCTGACGCTTTATGAAACTTAATGTCTTAAGGGTTGATTTTTTTTAATTTTTGTTTTTCGAATCAAAGGCCAAAGCGTACATTTTGATGTTTTTGATCATCGATACTAAACCATTTGCACGTGTTGCGGATAAATGTTCTTTTAAGCCGATTTCGTCAATAAAATCAACATCTGCACTCAAAATATCTGCTGCTTTTTGATTGGAGAATGTACGAATCAAAATGGCAATAATTCCTTTGGTCAGGATGGCATCACTATCAGCAGTAAAGACAATTTGATCCTCTTTTTGTTCTCCTTGTAACCAAACTTTCGATTGGCACCCTTTGATTAAATTCTCGTCGGTTTTATATTCTTCTTTGATTAACGGAAGACTTTTTCCTAATTCGATGATGTACTCGTAACGCTGCATCCAGTCATCAAACATTGAAAATTCGTCTATTATTTCGTTTTGTATCTCTTTTATTGTCATAATTATTCTTTCGTAAAATCCAGCAGCAAATTTACCAATTTTTCTATCTCTTTTGGCGGATATCCATCATCGAAACCCAGAGTTTCATATGTTTTCTGATGCTGAGTGATTTTTAAATTTCCTAATGCAGCACCATCATGAAAACGTTTTTGCGTTGGTCCCTTTAGATTCGGAATGTTTTTAATATTGATTTTTGAAAATTCAGCTACAATCTGTTTCCATTTTAAATCATCTATTTTGCTTTCAACGGGCTTTGCATTACGGCCATTGGTAACCGAAACTGTTTTATTCTGTACCACGATCACTTTGTAAATGCCTCGGGAAACGGCAGAATATTCAATTTCAGTAGCTTTCATGTCGGCTTTTTTTTGACCGGAACAGCTTGTTCCTATAAAAAACGTTAAGAGCAATAAAGATAATATTCTCATAAAAAAGGATTTTTTAGCTTAACATCGTTTTTGCCTTTTTAACGGCTTCAACCATTATGTCAATTTCTTCTATGGTGTTGTAAAAAGAAAAAGAAGCGCGAATAGTTCCCGGAATGCAGAAAAAACTCATAATGGGCTGTGCACAATGATGTCCGGTTCTAACGGCGATTCCCAGTTTGTCGATAATTGAACCAATATCGTACGGATGGATTCCATCAATATTAAACGAAATCACAGAGGCTTTATTTCCGGTTCCGTAAATTTTTAAACCTTCAATTTCTAATAAACGTTTTGTTGCGTGCTCTAATAAATGCGCTTCGTGCTGATGAATAGCATCAAAACCAATGTGGTTCAAATAATCAACGGCAGTTCCTAAAACGATCCCCCCGGCAATATTTGGAGTTCCTGCTTCAAATTTATGTGGCAAATCAGCATAAGTCGTTTTCTCGAAAGTAACTTCTTTAATCATTTCGCCACCACCCTGATAAGGAGGCAGTTTGTTTAACCATTCTTCTTTTCCATAAAGAATTCCGGTTCCGGTTGGTCCGCACATCTTATGCCCTGAAAAAGCATAAAAATCACAATCTAAATCCTGAACATCAGGTTTTAAATGCGGAACAGCCTGCGCACCATCAATCAAAACCGCCGCACCAACAGCGTGGGCTTTTTCGATCATATACTTGACAGGATTGATAATTCCTAATGCGTTCGAAATATGATTTACTGTTACCACTTTGGTCTTTTCAGACAATAAGGCATCATAGGCTTCCATTATAAGTTCGCCCTCCTCATTCATCGGAATAACTTTAAGTGTTGCTCCTGTTTTTTCACATAACATTTGCCAAGGCACAATATTACTGTGATGTTCTAATGAAGAAACCACTACTTCGTCTCCAGGTTTTAAAATTGAAGCAAAACCGTTGGTTACTAAGTTGATTCCGTGAGTGGTTCCCGAAGTAAAAAGTACTTCGTGCGAAAATTTCGCGTTGATATGATGTTGGATTTTTACTCTTGAAATTTCGTAAGCATCAGTTGCCAACTGGCTTAAAGTATGAACCCCACGATGAATATTGGCATTAATTTCCTGATAATATTTTGCGATCGCATCAATCACAATTTGTGGTTTTTGTGAGGTTGCGCCGTTGTCGAAATATACTAAAGGTTTTCCGTTTACTTTTTCTGAAAGTATCGGAAAATCAGCTCTTATTTTTTGGATGTCTAACATGTCTTATTTAGAAAAATTCTACTTACAAAAGTACTAAAACAAAATTGGTTTATCCATTAAAACTATAATTTCCTTTTATGGTGCTATCAATTGAGAGTTTGTGTATTATTTCTTCAAAATTTGTCCGCGTTCTTTAAATTTTATGAATTGTATTTCTAAAATAAGTTGTATAATCTTGATTGTAAATTATTTATATTGCATTAAAATTACTTTTAGCGTTATGAAAAAATTTCTAAAATTATTTGCACTTGTTTTAGTTCTTGCATTTTTGTATTTCGGGTTTACTACTTATCCCAAATTGGATTTGATTTCCGGTTTTTCGGCCAAAAGTATTGCGTCAGGTCATTTTATTGATCATCGCTCGAAGGAATTAATCGAAAAAACCGATAATGATATCAAGATGATTACTTTGGCCACTAACACTATTAATGATGCAGGAAAATTTGCTGCCTCTACGGTTTATGGTTTCAAAGAAAGAAAGGCGATTTACAGGGAAGGGCTGGGAGCGACCCTGATCAATGATGATTATGATATTGCAAAGCCTTATCTGCTTCCAAAAAGAACGAAATTAGAGAACAATCTCGCTTTTCCTTATGGGAATAAAGAGCCCAAGGATACCATGTTTTCGAATGTGGACTATACCAAGCTGAAAAAGGCAGTGGACGGTTCTTTTGATGCAGCCGGAGAAAAGGTGAAACGAACGCGTGCTGTGGTAGTGTTGTATAAAGACAAATTGATTGCTGAAAAATACGATACAGGTTTTAATAAAAACAGTAAGATTCTGGGATGGTCGATGACTAAAAGTATTACGAGTTCGGCTTTTGGAGTTTTGGCCAGACAACGAAAAATAGATATCTATAAACCTGCTCCAATTGCAGAATGGCAAAATGACGATCGTAAAATTATTACAACTAACGATTTGCTTCATATGAATTCAGGTTTGGAATGGGAGGAGGATTATACTAAAATTTGTGATGCTACCGAAATGCTTTTTCAGGCAGAAGATATGGGGAAGGTGCAAATGGATAAACCAGCTAAGTTTAAGCCCAATACACATTGGTATTATTCTTCCGGAACGACTAATTTATTATGCCGAATTTTAAGAGGTCAGTTTAAAACGCAGCAGGAATATCTTGATTTTTGGTACAGCGCTGTAATCGATAAAATCGGAATGAACTCGATGATTGTGGAGCAGGATATGTCGGGGATTTTTGTGGGATCTTCTTACGCCTGGGCAACAGCGAGAGATTGGTCAAAATTTGGATTGCTGTATTTGCATAAAGGAAACTGGAAAGGAGAACAGGTTTTGGATGAGAGTTGGGTAAAGTATACAGCAACGCCAACAAATACCTCTAAAGGGGCTTACGGTGCGCAGTTTTGGTTAAATGCCGGAGGGAAGTTTCCTGATGCTCCTCGTGATATGTTTTACTGCGACGGTTATCAGGGACAAATGGTAGCGATTATTCCGTCTTTAGATTTGGTAATCGTTAGGATGGGAGTGGACAAAGCAGGACCCGGTTTTGATTTTAATGAATTTTTGAAGGAGGTTATTTCTTCCATAAAAAAGTAATAAAAAACCCGACAGGTTTTTAAAACCTGTCGGGTTTGGATATGGTATCCAAGTATTTTTTACAAATCAAATCCTAAATTCACACCTAATTTTGTAGCGATGATTTTAGTGATTCGTTGTTTTAATTCTGGTATTTTAATGCTTTCGATTACGGCATTTGAGAAGGCGTACATCAATAAAGCTTTAGCCTCTTTTTTCGGGATTCCGCGAGATTGCATGTAGAACATTGCAGTTTCGTCTAATTGTCCAACAGTACAACCGTGAGAACATTTAACGTCATCAGCAAAAATTTCTAATTGAGGTTTGGCATTGATAGTTGCTTTGTCGCTCAATAAAATGTTGTTGCTTTTTTGGAAAGCATTTGTTTTTTGAGCTTCTTTTTCCACCAAAACTTTTCCATTGAAAACTCCTGTTGAGCGGTCAGAGAAAATTCCTTTATAATCCTGGAAACTCTCACAGTTTGGCTGTGCGTGGTTTACCAAGGTATAATGGTCAACGTGTTGTTTGTCATTCAAAATAGAAATTCCGTTAAGCGTACTTGTCAGTCTTTCTCCAAAATGGTAAAAGTTTAAGTTGTTACGCGTTAGGTTTCCTCCAAATGAAAAAGTATGAACATAAGCATGACTTTCCTGTTGTTGAGAAACGTAAGTGTTGTCAACTAAGTTTGCTTCGCTATTATCGTTTTGAATTTTATAATAATCCACAATAGCACGTTTTTGAGCAAAAATCTCGGTAACCGAATTGGTTAAAACCGGATTTTCATTCAGACTCTGGTGACGCTCGATAATCTGAACATGTGAATTTTCACCCACGATAATAAGGTTTCTCGGCTGAACCATTAATGCAGCTTCAGTACCTGTCGAGAAATACATGATTTCGATAGGTTTGTCGGCTACTTTCTTTTTTGGGATATTGATAAAAGCTCCTTCACTTGCAAATGCGGTGTTCAGTGAAGTCAGACTTTCCTCTTTACTTGCAATCTGATTGAAGTAAGTGTCAATAATCATTTTATATTTTGGTTTGGTCAATGCCGATGACATCAAACAAACATCGATTCCGTCATGTGTAGTTGAAGACAAGTGGGAACTGAATACGCCATCGATAAACACTAATTTATAAGTGTCGATTTCATGTAAAAAGTATTTTTTTACCTGATTAAACTCGATTGCATTCTCTTCCTTAGGAAAAACCGTAAAGTCATTTTTTAAGATGGCATTTAGCGATGTGTATTTCCAAGCTTCTTCTTTTTTGGTTGGGAAACCTTTATTTTCAAAGTTTTTTAGTGCTTTGGTGCGAATGTCATGCAAATCTGAATGTACATCGACACGCTCTTCAAAAGCCATAAAAGACGATACTAATTTTTCTTTTAAATCCATTGTTCTTTTGTTTCCTTTGGGTTTCAGGTTTCAAGTTTCAGGTTGACTATTGGAACTTATTTCTTTGAAATCCGTTTTTTTGTTTCAGGTTTTAAATTTTTGTTTTTTATTGAAACTTATTTCCTTTGAAATCTTTTTTATTGAGATAAGTGATAAAGTTTTTTATTTTGCCACTTAAATTTTCGTAATCTTTTTTTAAAGCTTCAAATTTTTGTTTTGAAATATATTCAAAATCAAAAACCCGGTATAATTGAGATCTTGTTTCTCCGGCGGATCCCTTTGCAATGGATAAAAATTGTCGAAATTCTAAATTTCCATCTCTTTCAAAACCTTCAGCGATGTTATCCATTACTGAGCCGGAAGAACTTTTTATTTGATTTTTAAACCTGAGATCTGATTTTAAGTCTGTTTCAGTTGCAATAAGATGAATTTCTTTTGCTAATTGTCTGGCTTCTTTCCAAATTTCTAAATCCTCAAATCTATTAATCGTTGCCATATTTCTGTTTTTAATTAATTAAGTTTAAACTTACAAAATGTAGTTTAACTTGAAACTAAAAAAACATGAAACCTGAAACGAAAATTTAGTTTTCTGCTTTAATCCAGTCGTATCCTTTTTCTTCCAATTCGTAGGCTAGTTCTTTCCCTCCTGATTTTACGATTCTTCCGTTGTAAAGAACGTGAACGAAATCCGGAACGATATAATCTAACAAACGTTGGTAGTGTGTGATTACGATAATGGCATTTTTCTCGCTTTTCAATTTGTTAACTCCGTTAGCCACAATTCTAAGCGCATCGATATCAAGACCAGAATCGGTTTCGTCAAGGATAGCTAATTTTGGCTCTAACATTGCCATTTGAAAAATCTCATTTCTTTTTTTCTCTCCTCCTGAAAAACCTTCGTTTAGCGAACGGGATAAAAATTTACGATCGATTTCTAACAACTCCGATTTCTCACGAATTACTTTTAGCATTTCATTAGCAGGCATTTCTTCCTGACCGTTTGCTTTACGAGTTTCGTTGATTGCAGTTTTCATGAAGTTGGTTACACTAACTCCGGGAATTTCTACAGGATATTGAAAAGAAAGGAAAACTCCTTTGTGCGCTCTTTCTTCAGGGGCAAGATCGGCAAGATCTTCTCCGTCAAGGAAAACTTCTCCATCAGTAACTTCATAGTTTTCGTTTCCGGCAATTACAGCCGAAAGTGTACTTTTTCCGGAACCGTTTGGTCCCATGATAGCGTGTACTTCGCCAGCTTTTACTTCTATATTAATTCCTTTAAGGATTTCTTTATCACCAATTGAGGCGTGAAGGTTTTTTATTGATAACATTGTTTTTTTATTTTATATAAATGTCAATTCTATTTTTGTTGTTTGGTTTAGGATGTTGGCATTAAAATGCGCGTGTCCTAAATATTCCATGCCCAGATAATCGGCTGATTTTTTGAACGGAATGTAAAAACTATCTTCAATTTCATTATCGTGTGAATTGGAAATCACACCAATTTTCTTTCCTCTGAGTTTTCTTCCGGTTTCTTTTTCAATTCGAATTAAATCCGAAAAGCGATCAAAGAATACCTTCATGATTCCACTCATATTATACCAATATATGGGTGTTGCAAAAATTAAAGTGTCGTATTTTTCGATGATCCTTTTTATTAAAGGAAAAAAATCATCTTCTCTGTTCTTGCTTTCGTAATCATAATAGGAAATATTATAATCACTCAGATCAATTACTTCTATTCCGGTTTCTTTAGAAATTTCATCCGCAATTCGGGTCGTATTCCCGTTTTTTCTGGATGAACCTAAAATGATTACTTTTTTGCCTTCCATTTCGTGATTAACCTACAGATCCTTCTAGAGAAATTTCTAATAATTTTTGAGCTTCAACAGCAAATTCCATTGGCAATTTGTTCAATACATCTTTACTGAAACCGTTTACAATTAAGGCAATCGCTTTTTCAGTCGGAATACCTCTCTGGTTGCAATAAAAAACCTGATCTTCTCCAATTTTACTTGTTGTTGCTTCGTGCTCTATTTTAGCAGATGGATTTTTACTTTCGATATATGGGAAAGTATGCGCTCCGCAATTGTTCCCCATTAAAAGAGAATCACATTGCGAAAAGTTTCTCGCATTTTCTGCTCTCGGACTAATCTGAACTAATCCGCGGTAACTGTTTTGTGATTTACCAGCCGAGATACCTTTAGAAATAATAGTCGATTTAGTGTTTTTTCCTAAATGGATCATTTTAGTTCCTGTATCGGCTTGTTGGTAATTATTGGTAACGGCAATAGAGTAAAATTCTCCAACCGAGTTGTCTCCTTTTAATACACAAGAAGGGTATTTCCAGGTCACAGCAGAACCTGTTTCTACCTGTGTCCATGAAATTTTAGCGTTTGTTTCGCACAAACCTCTTTTGGTAACGAAGTTGTAAACACCACCTTTTCCTTCTTTGTTTCCAGGGAACCAGTTCTGAACGGTAGAATATTTAATTTCAGCGTCATCCAAAGCGATTAATTCAACCACTGCAGCGTGCAATTGGTTTTCGTCACGACTTGGAGCAGTACAGCCTTCCAGGTAAGATACGTAACTTCCTGCGTCGGCAATAACCAAAGTTCTTTCGAACTGACCTGTTCCTGCCTGGTTGATTCTGAAATAAGTTGAAAGTTCCATCGGGCAACGAACGCCTTTTGGGATGTAGCAGAAACTTCCGTCAGAGAAAACGGCTGAGTTTAATGCTGCGTAGAAGTTGTCTTTTTGAGGTACAACAGTTCCTAAGTACTTCTTTACTAATTCAGGGTGTTCCTTTATAGCTTCTGAAATCGGGCAAAAAATGATTCCTTTTTCAGCAAGTGTCTTTTTGAAAGTAGTGGCTACAGAAACTGAATCGACTACAATGTCCATAGCGACATTGTTCATCATTTTTTGTTCGTCCACAGAGATACCTAACTTTTTGTACATTTCTAAAAGTTCAGGATCTACATCATCCAAAGTTTTGTTTGGATCTACTTGTTTGGGTGCTGAATAATACGAGATAGCCTGAAAGTCAGGTTTCTCATAATGTACGTTAGCCCATTCCGGCTCAATCATTTCTTTCCAGGCACGAAAAGCTTCAATGCGCCAGTCAGTCATCCATTGAGGTTCTCCTTTTTTAAGAGAAATAGCTTTTACGATGTCTTCGTTTAAGCCAATAGGAAAGGTCTCCGATTCAATATCAGTATAAAATCCGTATTCGTATTCTTTAGTTTCGAGTTCGATTTTTAAATCGTCTTCTGTGTATTTTGACATTTTTTAGTTTTTTAAAACACTTAAAAAAAGGGTTTTTCTTAAGTGTTTAAATTTTTGCTTTTGTTAGATTCTTTTAATTTATAGCGAAAAAGACTCTCCGCAACCACAAGTTCTGCTTGCATTTGGATTATTGAATACAAATCCTTTTCCGTTTAACCCTCCTGAAAATTCAAGGATTGTTCCGGCTAAATACAGGAATGATTTTTTTTCAACTGCAATTGTTATGTCGTTGTCTACAAATATTTTATCGTCGTCGCCTTTCGTTTTGTCAAATTTTAAATCATATGACAAACCAGAGCATCCGCCACTTTTCACGCCTACTCTTACGTAGTCGCTAGCGGCATCAAAACCATCATCTTTCATTAAGTCGATGATTTTCTTTTTAGCTGTATCAGAAACTTTTATCATTGTTTATAGTATTTGTTTGTGCTTTCACTTCAAGGGGCATTCAAAACGGTAATCCAATTATTACATTTTAAAGTGCTGTCTTTCAATGTTGAAATGAAATTATCTGCAAAGATACGACTTAAAAACCTTTTTCCATAACGGTTCACATTATTATAACAAATGTTAAAATAGATATTAGTTATTTTAAAGAAGGGAGTTATTATTTCTGACCCATAAAAAAGGAATAAGAAGCATTCAAATTCCATTTATGAAATGAAGTTTTGATTTTTTTAAACAAAAATATTTAGCATAAGGGAATTGTATTTCCTAGCTTTGTTTTCCTATTAGAAATATATCCTCATGAAACTTTATCCTATAGAATCCGGAAATTTTAAATTAGACGGAGGTGCCATGTTTGGTGTTGTCCCGAAAACCATCTGGAACAAAACCAACCCGGCCGATGCCAATAATTTAATTGATATTGCGGCACGCTGCCTGCTTATTGAAGATGGAAACCGTCTGATTTTGATTGATACCGGAATGGGAGACAAACAGTCGGAGAAGTTTTTTGGCTATTATTCACTTTGGGGATCGCATTCAATCGATAAATCTTTGGCGAAATATGGTTTTTACAGAGATGATATTACCGATGTTTTTATGACACATTTGCATTTTGACCATTGTGGTGGGAGTGTGCAATGGAATTCAGATAAAACAGGGTATGAACCGGCTTTTAAAAATGCCAGATATTGGAGCAACGAGAATCATTGGGAGTGGGCCACAAAACCCAATGCGCGTGAAAAAGCTTCTTTTCTTTCAGAGAATATTTTGCCCATGCAGGAAAGCGGACAGCTGAATTTTATAAAACGCCCTGAAAGCGATTTTGGCTTTTCTGAAGAATTGAACTTTGGAATTTATTATGTAGACGGTCATACCGAAAAACAAATGATTCCACATATTAAGTATCAGGATAAAACGATCGTTTTTTGTGCTGATTTATTAGCTACGGCAGGGCATATCCCGTTGCCATACGTAATGGGTTACGATACGCGACCTTTGCTAACGATGCCCGAAAAATCAAAATTTTTGAATGCTGCTGCAGACAACAATCACTATTTGTTTTTAGAACATGACGCACACAATCAGATTATAACGGTGGAACATACTGAAAAAGGAGTTCGATTGAAGGAGGTTTTTACCTGCGAAGAAATTCTTTAGAAGAGACTTAAATATAAAAAATCCTGTTTTCAGTATATCGAAAACAGGATTTTTTGGTTTAACTAATTGTAATTATTAAGATTTTAATTGGTTTTGAATTTCCAAATCTGACCGATTGTTTCTCCACCTTTATTGTCTTTTACGACCACTTTCCAGAAATATTCTTTTGAAGTGCTAAGTGTTACATCAAATGAAGTTGAACTTGTATTTTCGGCAACTTTTGCTGTTGGTGGGTTCGTCGTTCCAAAATACACATCGTAAGTAAGAACATCAGTTGCATCAACATCAGTTGCATTCCATTTTAAAATAGCCGTTGTTGTATTCAAAACAGAGTTTATAGTAGGCTGTATTAATTCCGGAGAAAAAGGCAAATGATTGACCACTGCATCACCACTGGTGTAAAGTTTAAAAGTAGCCGAATAAGTGCTTGCCAATCCTTTACTGTCGGTCGCTTTAACTCTCCAATAATAGGCAGTGTTTTTCTCCAATGCGATTGAAGTAGTATTAGTAGTTACTTCTGATGATTTTGCAATTTGTGCAAACGTATTTTCTTTTGCTACCTGAATCTGATAGGTTATGGCGTCTTGATTAGAATCGGTAGAAAGATCCCATTGAAAAGAAACGGTATTGTCTACACATAATTTGTTATCCACAGGAAGTTTTAATGCAGGTACAGTTGGTGCCTCATTGGCAGGTTCTGTAGGTCCTGAATCATCGCTGCCGCAAGCGGCAAATAAAAGACCAATGATGGTGAGGGATATAAACTTCTTCATCTTTATTTTTTTATAATTTTAATGTATTCCGGAGTCTCTAAATAGATTTTAGCAGCATAAATTCCTGACGGTTGATTGTCAAGATTTAATAGCACTTTTCCGTTTTCGATCGTGTACGTTTGAGTCGAAACCAATTGACCCGAGAAGTTGTACAATTCTATTTTAATGTCATCTTTAGCACCTGGAATTTCTATTTCAAAACTTCCCGAAGTAGGGTTTGGATAAGCTGATAAAGTTTGTGATTCGAAATCTGAAACCGATACTTTTTTGGCAAAAATACCTTCACAAGCTTTTGCAGTCGCTACTTCTACTAAGCCATTTTTAGTAACATCTACAGTAAAAGCGGCGTCATCGGTTTGAAATTGTTCTGTTCCGTTAACAAAAACGGTAAACGGAGCCGTTCCTTCCGTAATTTCAACATTAACTGTTTTAGCGGTTACGCTGGATTTTCCTGTAATAGTAGCGCCTTTTGCAATGTTAACCGTAAAGTTTTGTTCGAAAATAACATCCGGAATAGTAATCTTAACTTTGTAGCTTCCAGGGGTCAGAGCCTTAACATTTAGGCTATTGTTGGCAAAAGTATAAGGTTTGTCATTTATAGTCGCAGTATAAGCAAATGTTGCTTTCCCAGTAATGCTGATTTCTCCGTTATTCTCACCAAGACAGGATTCGCTTTTCGTTTCAATGGTAAAATTGTTGGCAGGCAAATTCAATTCCCCGGTACATTCTGTATTATAAGTTGCAAAGGCATCTTTTGTACCTGACCAGTTGGTGTTGGCATAGGTTACATCATCAACAAGTATACATTGTAATTTTGGATTTGATTTAAAAGTAATACCATTTTTGTTTAGTGAGGAGTTTTTACCATTTTTAAGATTTAAACTCGTTAATTGATTGGAGTTTGCGTGTAAAATGGTTAGTAAGGGATTTTTTGATATGTCTAATGTTGTTAATTGATTCCAACTTACGTTTAAACTTTCTAATAGCGGGTTCTTACTTAAATCTAAAGTGGTTAATTGCGCATTATTAAAATATAAACTTTCCAAATTTGGATTAGAAGTCACATCTAATTTTGAGATTGTAGTATAGGTACAGTATAACCCTCTTAAGTTGGGGTGTTTAGACACATCCAGTGCTGTTAGATTGTTACTGCCGCAATCAAGATATCCTAATAGAGTATTTGAAGATAGATCCAGTTGGGTTAGTAAATTTTCGTCACATGATAAAATTTGGAGTTCTTTATTTTGCGATAAATCAATTGACGAAATTTGGTTTTTACTAAAGATTAAGGTCACTAACTTTTTGTTTTGGGTAACATCTAAGCTGGTTAATTTATTTTCACGTAAATCTAATCTCGATAGTGCTTTGTTATTTTGGACATTTATTCTGCTTAAGGAGTTATAATTACAATTTAATAGTGTTAATTCTGTAAAATCTTCTATTCCTGATAAGTCGCTAATGTTAGAACTGGACAGGTCTAGTGTAGTAACTTTGCGAATATTCGCAGTTACAACTTTTCCATTTTTACCGTCGTTGTCAATTTTTAAGGCGATTAATTTATCTTCAAAATTAGAGTCCGGAATCAAAGTGTATTGGGTACAGTTTACATTGTAGTTGGCGATCCCGTCTTTTAGAGTAGTCCAATTAGTATTCGCATAGGTATCGTTATCAACTTGAATGCAATTTAGATTAGGATTGTTTTTAAAATTAGAGTTTAGATCAAGGTTTTTATTGTTTCCATTCTTTAAATCTAAACTTTCTAACGGATTATTACTGCAATTGAGAAGGGTTAAGGTTATATTTTGTGAAAGATTCAAAGAAGACAATAAATTCCCGGAACAATTTAAAGTATTCAAAGTTTTAAAACCTTTAATACCGGTTAAGTCTTTTATAGCACTTGAAGAAACATCTAAAGAAGTTCTGTTTTCAATACTGCTGTTTAAAATTGTTCCGTTTTTACCGTCTTTGTCAATGTTTAATGCAATTAATTTGTCTTCAAAAGCAGGATCAGGAATTGCCGTAACTTGAGAACAGTCTATAGTGGAGTAGATTGCGGAAGCATCTTTGAAACTTCCCCAATTCTTATTAGAGTAAAGTGGATCATCGACTATGATACAGCTAAGTAGTGGGTTTTCCGTAAAATTAATAGTATAAGAAGCAATTTGCATATAACGGTTGTTTCCATTCTTTAAATTCACAGAAGTTAATAGCTTATTTTCAGAACAGGTTAGATTTTCTAAAGATGAATTTTTAGAAAGATCTAAATTTGTTAATTGGTTTGAAGAACATGATAAAGAGAATAAGCCTTTATTGTTTGAGACATCGATATTGGTTAATTGGTTTGAATCAACACTTAGAAGCCCTAAATTAACATTTTTAGAAACATCCAGATTTGTTATTTGATTATAAAACAGCGATACATATCGTAAAACAATGTTTTTTGAAGTGTTTAGTGTGGTTAGTTTGTTGTAACCTGCATTTAGATAAGTTAGTGCTAAATTTTGTGAGATGTCAAGACTAGTTAGCTTATTAGACATACAGCTTAATGACTTTAAAGATTTAAAATCCTGAATTCCGGTTAAGTCGGTAATATTGCTAAAATAAAGATCTATTTCGGTGATCTTATCAATTTTTGAGGTTAGTATTTTTCCATCAGGAGTTCCGGATTCTATTCCTAATGCGATTAATTTTTTTTCAAAATTGATATCCGGAATTAGAGTATATTGAAAAGGCGTTTCAGCAACATCTACAACAGAAACATTATCAATCAAAATTTCAGAATTAAGAGATCCGTTTGTCCAGATATCTACTTCTATATTTTCACTTACTTTAGGAGTATATTCAAACTCAATTTTTTTCCACTCTGAAGTAGAAAAAGTAACGTCCGATTTTTTGATTATTTCCTCCTTAATAGTACCCGGTTTGTGGTATAAGCTCAAATCAACAGAAGTAAAAGTTCCTTTTGCCACCTTGTGATACAAGGTTACCCGATAGGTTTTGTTTGCAGTAACCGGAAAATATTCGCTGTTAATATAATTGAAAGTTCCACTGGAAATCATCATATTAGTACTTGATGTGCCATTTTGTGCTGTTGTACTTTGAGAAATAAATCCGCTAAAATAACGATACCAGTTGCTCGGCTGTGAGGATGCAGTCCATGTTTCGAAGTCTCCATTTGGGACTAAATTCGTTTGTGCATGAATAGAAAAACTTGCTAACAACAGTAAGAAGAGTAGTTTTGTTTTCATAGATCAGATTTATGATTAGGTCGGGCAAGTGTACAAAATGAAACTGGTATTTCCTTACGGTAAGACGTAATCTGGAGGATTTAAATGGTTAACATAAAAAAGACTTAAAAAAAAATCCTGTTTTCAGTATATCGAAAACAGGATTTTTTGGTTTAACTAATTGTAATTATTAAGATTTTAATTGGTTTTGAATTTCCAAATCTGACCGATTGTTTCTCCTCCTTTATTGTCTTTTACGACCACTTTCCAGAAATATTCTTTTGAAGTAGTAAGTGTTACATCAAATGAAGTTGAACTTGTATTTTCGGCAACTTTTGCTGTTGGTGGGTTCGTCGTTCCAAAATACACATCGTAAGTAAGAACATCATTACTGTCAACATCTGTGGCACTCCATTTTAAAATAGCCGTTGTTGTATTCAAAACAGAGTTTATAACAGGCTGTATTAATTCCGGAGAAAAAGGCAAATGATTGACCACTGCATCACCACTGGTGTAAAGTTTAAAAGTAGATGAATAAGTGCTTGCCAATCCTTTACTGTCGGTCGCTTTAACTCTCCAATAATAGGCAGTGTTTTTCTCCAATGCTATTGAAGTAGTATTAGTAGTTACTTCTGATGATTTTGCAATTTGTGCAAACGTATTTTCTTTTGCTACCTGAATCTGATAGGTTATGGCATCTTTATTTGAATCGGTAGAAAGATCCCATTGAAAAGAAACGGTATTATCGACACATAATTTGTTATCCACCGGAAGTTTTAATGCAGGTACCGTTGGTGCCTCATTAGCTGCTTCCGGAGATCCTGAATCATCGCTGCCGCAAGCAGCAAATAAAAGACCAATGATGGTGAGGGATATAAACTTCTTCATCTTTATTTTTTTATAATTTTAATGTATTCCGGAGTCTCTAAATAGATTTTGGCAGCATAAATTCCTGACAGTTGATTGTCAAGATTTAATAACACTTTTCCATTTTCGATCGTGTACGTTTTAGTCGAAACCAATTGACCCGAGAAGTTGTATAGTTCTATTTTAACTTCTTTTTTAGTGCTTGGAATCTCTATTTCAAAACTTCCTGAAGTCGGGTTTGGATAAGCCGATAAAGTTTGTGACTCGAAATCTGAAACCGATACTTTTTTAGCAAAAACACCTTCGCAAGCTTTTGCAGTTGCGACTTCTACTAAGCCATTTTTAGTGACATCTACAGAAAAAGCGGTCTCATCGGTTTGAAATTGTTCTGTTCCGTTAACAAATACCGTAAATGGAGCTGTTCCTTCCGTAATTTCAACATTAACTGTTTTAGCGGTTACGCTGGATTTCCCTGTGATAGTAGCGCCTTTTGCAATGGTAACCGTAAAGTTTTGCTCGAAAATTACATCCGGAATCGTAATTTTAATCTTGTAGCTTCCTGGAGCCAGAGCCGTAACTTTTAAGCTGTTGTTGGCAAAAGTATAAGACTTGTCATTTATAGTCGCAGTATACGCAAATGTTGCTTTCCCTGTGATACTTATTTCGCCATTATTTTCACCAAGACAAGACTCACTTTTCGTTTCAATGGTAAAATTGTTGGCAGGCAAACTCAATTCTCCGGTACATTCCGTATTATAAGTTGCAAAGGCATCTTTGCTATACGGCCAATTCGTCTTTGCATAATTTACATCATCAACCATAATACAATACAGTTTTGGATTTGATGAAAAAGAGACATAATTGTTGTTTAGTAAAGTGTTTTTACCATTTTTAAGATTCAAACTCGTCAATTGGTTAGAGTTAACCGTTAAAGTGGTTAATAGCGGGTTCTGCGACACATCTATTGCTCCAATTTTGTTTTCGCTTACTTCCAGCCCGGTTAATAAAGTATTATTTGAAACGTCAAGTGTGGTTAATTGACATTTTTTAACATTCAAATAAGTTAATGCTTTATTTTTAGAAACATCTACCGCTTTTAATTCCGTTGAAAAAGCACTTAAAGTTGTCAACTCCGCATTTTTAAAGGTATTTACTACTGCTATTTTGTTTCCATAGATAGCGAGTTTTTTTAATGCTAAATTGGCAGCCACATCAATGTTTGTAAGCTGATTGGAACCCACTTCTAAATCCTCTAAAGCAAGATTTTGAGACACATCAATAGTTGTAATTTGATTGTTATTAAGACGAAGCGTTTTTAAAGCTTTATTGGCTGACAGATCTATTGCTGTTAAATTGTTGAAACCGAAAGTTACAGATTCTATAGCAGTGTTTTTAGAAAGGTCTAAACTGCTGATTTTATTTTCACGTAAGTCGATATACTTTAATTTAAGATTGTTAGAAAGATCTATTTTAGTAATTGCTCCGTTATAACAAGTCAGTTTTTCTAATGCTGTAAAATCTTCGATCCCTTTTAAATCTGTAATTTTATAAGTGGAGTCAGTTACATCTAATTCCTGAAGATTTTTAATGCTGGAAGTTGCAATTTTTCCGTTTTCACCATCTTTATCAATACCTTTTTTGATTAAAACTTTTTCAAAGTTACTATCCGGAATTAACGTATACTGAACATTTTCAGGACATGTTCCGGTAGAATAACTGGCTTGTGAATCTTTTGCAAGCCATTTCGCCGTAGAGAATGCCGCATCATCAACCTGAATGCAAAGTAAATTTGGATTTTCGGTGAAATTTCCAAAAATCATACGTTGCATGTTGGCATTGTTTCCATTCTTTACATTTAAACTATAAAGATTATTGCCTGCACAATCAAACTCTTTTAAACTTTTATTTTTAGAAACATCCAGATTTGTAATTTTATTAAAACTTGCACTTAGAGTAAGCAGTAGCGTGTTTCTGGAAACATCTAAAGTCTGAATGTTGTTAGAGCTACAATTTACGTTAGTTAGTAAAGTGTTATAATAAACTGGTAACTCGCTCAGTTGATTTTTAGAACAATTTAAGGAAGTCAAAGAATTAAAATCCTTAATTCCGGTTAAGTCTTTAATATTACTGTTCGAGACATTTAAAGAGGTGACATTAATAATACTGGCCGTTAAAACTTTTCCGTTTTTACCGTCCTGATCAATTTGAAGGGCTATTAATTTATCTTCAAAATTGGAATCAGGAATTGCAGTATATGCTGCTACAACCGGACATGAGTTTGAATAACTGGCAGTTGCATCTTTAAATTTTGCCCAGTTTGCATTAGAATACGCAACATCATCAACTTCAATGCAGGTTAATTTTGTATTGACAAAACCGGCATAAGCAAAGGTATTGGTTGAGAAGTTTTTATTGTTCCCGTTTTTTAAATTCAAATAGGTTAAATTCGAATTATAGGCACAAGATACAGCCGTTAATAAAGTGTTTTTAGAGACATCCAAAGTTCTAAGATCGTTAAATTCACAATATAATGACCCCAGTTTTGTGTTTTTAGAAAGATCCAGTATTTTTAGATCGTTGCGTTCTACACCTAAATATTGAAGGTTAGTATTGTTTGAAACGTCTAAAGTTTTGATACCGGTTTCTGAACCGCTAAGGGTAACCAATGCCGTGTTTTTGGTAACATTTAGTTCGACTAGAGGATTTTGTCTAATGTCTAAAGATTTTAAAGCTGTATTTTTTGAAAGGTCAACTTTAGAAATTTTATTTTTAGTTACACTTAAAATCTCTAAAGATAAATTATTTGAAGTATCAAGTGTTGTAATGTTATTGTAAGAACAATCTAAGTAGGTAAGATTTTTAAGTGCTGAGATGTCTAGTTTTGTCAGTTTACTAGGTGTAGAATAGTTGGTAGCGGAACAGTCTAATGATTTTAAATTTTTAAAATACTCTAATCCTGTTAAATCCGTTACTAATCCTCCGTTGAAATACAAATTCTCTGTGCTTTCAACTCTTGATTTTAGAACTTTCCCATCTAAAACACCATCTACGTTGTTGCTGATTAAGGCTTTTTCAAACGCTGCATCTGGAATTAAAACATATTCCGGAGCTGTACAGGTTAAAGAATAAGTAACATTTGCATCTTTAGATGTTGTCCATTTCGAATTAGCATAGGCAACATCATCCACAAGTACACAGCTTAGACTTGGATTGTTTTTCAAATTGATAGAGCTTATCTGACTATTTTTACCGTTTTGTAGGTTCAAAGTTGTCATTTCAAGATTTGCATTACACATTATAGTAGACAAAGCAGTGTTTTTGCTTAGGTCTAGTGTGCTTAGACGATTTGACGGAGCACTTAAGTACACTAAGTTTTTATTTGCAGAAACATCTAATGAAGTTAATTGATTTGAACCGCAATACAGGTAAAGCAATTTGGTATGTTTTGAAATGTCTAACGAGGTGAGTTGATTGGAAATGCAGCTAAGAACTACTAAATTCAAATTATTAGAAATATCGAGAGTGGTCCATTTAAGATTTTGAATGTCCAGCTCCTTCAAGTTTGTATTTTTAGAAATGTTTAAACTTGGTAAAGAAGTAGATCCGCAATACAAATAAGTTAAGGCCAGATTTGTTGAAAGATCAAGTGAAGCAATTGGGTTATTGCTTATACTTAAGCTTTCCAGAACAGGGTTCGCAGCGGTACTTAGAACAGAAATTTTATTATAGTTAATACCCAAAGTAGTCAATTTCGGATTCTTAGAAATATCTAAACTGCTAAGTTGATTCCCTGAAAGATGTAAAGAGGTCAAATTAGTATTTTTAGAAACGTTTATCGCTTTTAGTTTACCATTTCCTCCGGCACCCGTATATGAACTTGCATTACAACTTAATGTCTCTAAAGCCTCAAAAGCCTCTATTCCGGTTAAATCAGAAACTGTCGAAGCTTCAATAGTTAACGATTTAACGGTTTTGATCTTCTCAGTCAATACTTTCCCATCGGCAGCACCTGAATCAATTCCAAGCGCAATAAGTTTACTTTCAAAATTGACATCCGGAATTAGCGTATAGGCACAATCGACACTATAACTGGCCGATGTATCTTTTGTAGGACTCCAGTTTGTGTTAGCATAAGTTACATTGTCAACCAGTATACAATTTAACTGAGGATTCTGCTTAAAATTAGAAGTTTGAGCTTGAAGTCTGTCGTTATTCCCATTTTTCAGATTTAAAGAGACCAGCTTATTGTTGTTACATCTTAATGAAATGATCATGCTATTTGATGAAACATCAAAGTTTGTAAGTTGATTGCTTCCACAGTCTAACTCTTTTAAAAATAAGTTTTTAGAAACGTTTAAAGCCGCAATTTTATTGTTGTACGCGTTTAGAACAGTCAACTCAGTATTTGCGGAGACATCTAAAGTGGTAATTTGGTTAGTGTAACAAAGTAAGTCGGTTAAGAGCGTATTTTTTGATACATTTAAGCTGGTTAACAAATTTTCTCCACAGTATAACTTTGTTAAAGCGGTAGTATTGTCAAGGTTTAAATTGGTTAGTTTATTGCCTGCAACATTTAGTTCCTTTAAGAGTTTACTATTCGATATCTCTAAAGAACTTAATTGATTAAAGTTAACATTCACCGATAATAAATTGGTGTTTGTTGACAGATTTAAACTGGTAATTTTATTCGTCTGCGCATAAAGATTCTGTAAAAGAACATTTGCGGTAAGGTTTAATTCGGTCAGTTGATTTTCGCTAACATCCAGTCTGGTTAATTTTTTGTTCTGTGATAAATCGATCTTTGTTAATTGATTTCTTTTACAAGATAAATAGGTGAGCGATGTAAAGGCTTCAATCCCGGTTAAGTCAGAAATAAGCCTGCTTTCAACTTCTAACGAGGTTACAGAAGCCACATTTGCCGTTGGTATTTTTCCGTCAGGATTACCTGAATCAAGACCCAGGCTGATCAGTTTGTTTTCGAAATTGATATCCGGAATCAAGGTAGTAGCGGCACAATCTGTACTGAAACTTGCTATTCCGTCTTTTTCGTTAGACCAATTCGCATTAGCATCTCCCTCGTTATCTACCTGAATACATTTTAGATCCGGGTTTAATCTGAAGCCTACATTGATAAGGAAAAAATTCTTTCCGTTTTGTATATTCAAACTGGTTAGTTTATTTAAGGAACACTGTATGGTAGTTAGTTTAACATGTTTAACGAGGTTAAGATTCTCTAGCAAATTATCATAACACGTCAAGTTAGACAGATTCAGGTTGGAAGACAAGTCGAGAACCTTGATTTTATTTTTGGCACAATTTAAACTGGTTAGCATCAATTGATTAGAGGTGTTGATGCTTGTAAGTTGATTGTCGTCACAAGAAAGGGTTGTAAGTGCTTGGTTGTTAGATAGATTTATTGTGGTTAGAAGGTTCTTGGAACAATCTAAATTATCCAATAGAGTATTTTTAGACAAATTTAACTGTGTCAATCTGTTAGAGGAACAACTTAGTCTTTTTAAACTAATAAAATCTTCAATTCCGGTAAGGTCAGTGATGGAGCTGTTATCAACAAACAAAGTAGTGATACCAGCTACATTGGATTTTAAAACTTTCCCGTCGGGAGCACCTGAATCAAAGCCCAGACTTATTAGCTTGTTTTCAAAGTTCACATCAGGAATTGAAGTGTACTGTTGTGCATGAATCGAAAAACTTGCTAACAACAGTAAGAAGAGTAGTTTTGTTCTCATAGATTAGATTTATAGTTAGGTCGGGCAAGTGTACAAAATGAAACTGATATTTCCTTACGGGAAGACGTAATCTGCAGAATTTAAATGGTTAACATAAAAAAGGCATAAAAAAAATCCCATTTTCGTTTGAATGAAAATGGGATTTTTGCTTTAGTTAAATGGGATTACTCTACCACAATTTTTTTCGCCGAAGCTGCTTCCTGATGAATTAAATACAGGTAGTAAACTCCTTTTGGCAAATCAGATAAATTGATGGTATTATTGGTATTATCCGGGTTTAGGGTGAATGATTTCACCAATTGTCCTAATGCGTTATAAACAGTTGCTTTCTCCAAAGTAATATTGCTAATGTTTACTTCGCCTTTGGTTGGGTTTGGATATAAAATTACATTATTAAGAACAGTTTCTTCAATACCCAGCGTAGCACAAGTTGCCGAATAAATGGCTGTTGGTTCTTTAATTTTAGACCAGTTTGCATTAGAATAATCTGGATCATCTACTTTGATACAGCTCAATTTGTCCAGACCAAGAAAAGAGGTGGTGATCGCATTTGCTGCGTTTTTGCCTGTTTCAGATGCTACGATAAAATTCCTGTTATTACCATTTTGAAGGTTTAAGGAAATTAACGGATTGTTTGCAACATAGATAACTTTTAGATTTCTGTTTTTAGAGAGATCAAGAGTGGTGATTTGATTAAAAGCGGCATTTAATGTTTCTAAAGCCACATTTTTGCTAAGATCTAAAGACGTTAGTTGATTGTTTTCACAGTTTAAATGTACTAACGAAGTAAAGTTTTCGATACCAGACAAATCGGTAATGTTGCTATTGGAGAGATCCAAAGAGGTAATAGCCGTCACATCTGCAATGGTGATTTTACCGTTTAGTCCGTCGGTATCAATTCCTAAATCAATTAATCTTTGTTCAAAGTTTTGATTTGGAATCAAGGCAAATTCTGCCGTACAGCTTGTGTTGTAAGTAGCGGTGGCATCTTTTTGAGTGGACCAGTTCGCGTTGGAATACCCAGCATTATCGACCTGAATACACGTTAAATTTGGATTGTTTCTAAAATCTACATTGTAAATAATAAAACCCGGATTTGGATTGTAAGGCTCTAAAAGAGTATTGTTTCCATTCTTTACATTTAAATAAATAAGTTTATTAGACGCACATTTAAAGGTACGAAGGTTTGGATTTAAGGAAACATCCAGGGTTGTCAGTTGATTATTACTGCAATCCAGCAAACCTAATTTGGTGTTTTTTGAAACATCCAGTCTGCTTAGCTTATTATTGTCACAATAGAAATAATTTAATTTCAGGTTTTTAGAAACATCTAAAGCTGTTATCGTATTATAAGTACAGTCGAAAGTCTCCAGATTAGTATTGGAAGACACGTCAATGCTCGTTAATTGATTTCCGTAAACAAGAAATCTTGTCAAGGCTAAATTTTTAGAGACATCTATATTCGTCAGTTTGTTGGTATTGCAAATTAAACTGGTTAGAGCTGTGTTTTTAGTGACATCTAAAGTTGTAAAAAGGTTATTTCCAGACCATAACTCATTTAAAGCGGTGTTTTTACTAATGTCTAAATTAGACAATTGGTTTGAAGTACAGGTCAACGACTTCAATTCTGTATTCTTTGAGACGTCTAAAAGAGCTATTTTATTATAACCACAATCTAATTTAGTTAACAAAGTATTTTGTGTAACATCTAAAATTGCGATCTGATTGGAAGCACATTGTAGCGTTACTAAGGCTTTGCTTTTTGAAACATCTAATGTTTGTAATCCGTTAGAATAACAATTTAAATAGGTCAAAGCTGTATTTTTTGACACGTCTAATTTAGCTACCAAATAATTGTTGTTGCTGTCTAAATGAGTTAAGGCTGTGTTTTCTGAAACATCTAATGTTTTTAACTGATAATTACCATAACATTCTAACTTGGTCAAAGCTTTGAAACCCTGAATTCCGGTTAAATCGGTTATAGAGCTATAGGAAACATTCAAAGAAGTTACGGTGTCGATGTTTGAAGTTAAAACCTTTCCATCAGCAACGCCGGAATCAATACCTAATGAAATCAGTTTGTTCTCAAAATTCACATCAGGGATAAGCGTATACAAATCAGAAGAGGAACATGACAATGAAAAACGGGCAGTTGCATCTTTAGCCTTAGCCCAATTTGCGTTGGCATAAGTTACGTCGTCTACCTCAATACAACTAAGATTTGGATTTTTAACAAGTGTTAAAATAGAACTGTTTAATAAGGTGTTTTTTCCGTTTTTCAAATTTAAAGAAGACAAATCATTCCAATCGCAGAAAAATGAAATCAGGGCCGGATTTTTAGAAAGATCTAAGTCTTTTAATCGATTTGAGCTGCAGGAGAAGTAGTTCAAATTACTATTTTTAGAAACATCTAATGTGGTTAAAAAGTTTGAATTACATTGGAATTGTGCTAAATTGCTGTTTTTGGAGACGTCTATAACCGCTAATTTATTAAAACCACAATCGAAGTTTTTTAATAAAACATTTTTAGAAACATCTAATGTACTAATGTCGTTTGCGCCACAAAACATAGAAACTAGCTCAATATTGGCGGTTATATTTAATGCTGATAATCGGTTTGAACTACACCATAAAATATTTAAAGCTGTGTTTTTAGAAAGATCTAAACTGGTGATCTGATTGCTGCTGCAATCTAACGTAGTTAACAATGTATTTTTGGAGACATCCAAACTAGTTAATTTTCCCTCTCCGCGGGTGTTCGAATTTCCATCAAGACCACTACAGCGCAAGCTGGTCAGTAAAGTATTTTGGGTTACGTCTAAACTTAACAGCTGTTTTGAACTACAATTCAGACTGGTTAATAAAGTGTTTTTTGATACATCTAAACTTGTCATGTAATTTCGACTACAGTCCAGTGTTTTCAAAGCGCTAAAGCTTTGAATCCCGGTTAAATCCTGTATGGAGCTCGATGAAACGTCTAGAGAAATTACAGTCTTAATCTTTGAAGTTAAAACTTTTCCATCTGCAATACCGGAATCAATACCCAAAGCGATTAATTTCTTTTCAAAATTAAGATCAGGAATAGCAGTGTAATAAGGATCACAGACGGTCAAATAATTAGCGGTAGCGTCTTTTTTGCTTCCCCAGTTTGTATTCGAATACGCAACATTGTCTACTTGTATGCACGTTAAATTAGGGTTGTTTGTAAAATCGATATAGCTTGATAATGAAGTGTTTTTTCCGTTCTTTAAGTTGAAATCGGTTAATTGATTCGATTTACAGGACAGAGCGGTAAGTGCTGTGTTTTTAGAAACATCAAGACTGGTTAGTTTATTAAAATTACAGTCGATATTGTAAAGCGCAATGTTTTTAGAAACATTCAGAGAGGTCAGTTTATTTGATTCGCATCGTAAATCTAAAAGAGCAGTATTTTTAGAAAGATCAAGAGTGGTCAAATCATTAGATCCGCAGAACAATTGAGTCAGGAGCGTATTTTTAGAAACATCCAAACTTGTCAATTGATTTGAAATAGCATACAATTCTGTTAGTTTAACATGTTTCGTGATATCGATAGTTTTTAAAGGATTCGAACTAACACGCAAAGAAGTCAAATCTAAATTTTTAGTAATATCCAGTTCCGAAAATTGATTGTTTTGGCACCATAAACCCGTGAGTTTAGTATTTTTAGTGACATCAAGCGTTTTTAATAAATTACCATTACAATCTAATTTAGTCAACGCGAGGTTATGAGATACATCCAGACTTGTTAATTGATTGTACCTGCAATCTAAATAAGTCAAATCAAGGTTTTGAGTAACGTCCAGAGTCGTTAATCGATTAGGGCTATTGATCGTGGAATCGCAGGATAAATAAATCAATTTGACATTTTTAGTTACATCCAGGCTCACTAAAGGGTTATTGCCGGTATACAAGGTGGTCAGGTTTACATTTTTAGTAACATCCAGATTGGTCAATTGGTTGGAGTCGCAGTATAATTCATTTAAGGCTAAATTTTTACTAACATTCAGATTGGTTAATTGATTAGAGTAACAAACCAATTGAGTTAAGGAAGTGAAACCCTCTATCCCTGTTAAATCGGTGATATCACTAGAGGCAACATTTAGCGTTTTGACAGCCGAAATTCTTGATGTTTGAACTTTTCCGTTCATACCGTCATCGTCAATGCCTAATGCAATTAACTTATTTTCAAAAAGAGGATCGGGGATAAGCGTGTACGATCCGCAACTATTATTAAAAACAGCTGCTGCGTCTTTTTTTGCACTCCAGTTGCTAGTGGAATAGAAAACGTCATCTACCTCAATACAAGTTAAATTCGGATTGTTGGTAAAGAGAATATCGTTGCTTACAAAAGCACTGTTATTTCCGTTTTTTAAATTTAAATAATAAAGCGCATTATTCTCACATCGCAAAGAGGTGATAAGCGGATTTTTAGAAATATCAATAGATTTTATTTGGTTAGAACTGCAATTTAGAGCTTGTAATTTGGTAAAGTATTCAATTCCGGATAAATCTGTAATTAAACTGTTTGAAAGGTCAAGTGTCGTTATATTGCTAATACTTGCAGTTGAAACAAATCCATTTTTACCATCTGTATCAATACCCAGACTGATTAATTTGTCTTCAAATTTTTCATCCGGAATCCTAGTGATACCGGCGCAGCTTACTTCAGAATATAAACCACCTGTTTTATTAAGGGTTGGCCAGTTTTTGTTTGAAAAAGTGGCATTATCTACCTGAATACAGGATAATTTAGAATTGTACGTAAAATCTAAATTATAACCGTTGATGTAATTATTACCACCGTTTTTTAAGTTTATAGAGGTTAATTCGTTGAAACTGCAATTTAATCGGGTTAGAACTCTGTTTTTAGATAAATCAAGTGTTGTTAATCGATTGGAATAACAAATTAAATCTGTTAAAGATATATTTTGGGTTACATTCAGGCTGGTAAGGCTATTTTGCGAACAATCTAAACGGGCTAAACTTGTGTTTCGGGAGGTATTGATACTACTAAGTTTGTTTTCCTGACAATAAAGGGATTCTAGTTTAGTGTTTTTAGTCAGATCCAAAACCGTTAGTTGATTTTGTCTTAGGTTTAAACTCCGTAGTTGGAAATTTAGCGAAACATTCAATCCGGTTAACTTATTTACATCGCAGGATAGATTGACGAGCTCCGCATTGTTAGAAACGTCCAGATTTGTCAGTTGATTGGATCGACAGTTTAAAGTAATAAGATTCCTGTTTTTTGTAACGTCAAGTGTCGTTAAACTATTGTTATTACAGTACAAAGCAGCCAGCAGCGTATTTTTGGAAACATCCAGACTACTCAGTTTATTAGAATAACAAGACAAATCCGTCAAAGAGACAAAATCCTGAATTCCGGTTAAATCAGAAATATCGCTTGAAATTACATTCAAAGAAGTCAGATTTGAGATTTTTGAAGTAAGTACTTGTCCATCAGTAGCACCGGAGTCAATCCCTAAAGCGATTAACTTTTTTTCAAAGTTAATGTCCGGGATTGCGGTATATTGAGCATAAATAGAAAAGTTTGCCAATAACAGCAACAAAAGTAGTTTTGTTCTCATAGATTAGAGTTAGGATTAGGTCGAACAAGTGTACAAAATACAAATGGTATTTCCTTACGGGAACACGTATTGAGCAACTTATCTTTAAAGTTTAAAAGCCAGAGAATCAATTAGTCGTTTTTTTAAAGAGGTTAATGAGATCAGAATTTTTGATACGGAAGGGATTACAAGGCTCTTAAGGTTTCTTAAATGTTAAGGCAAAAATCATAAGACAGTGTTAATCGTTAGTTTTATGTAACAAAAAATCATAATTTAGGCGCATATTTAACTTTACAATATTTATTTAGATACATGAGACCTATAAAATCCCTCAAATTATCTGCTTTTGCATTAATCGTTTTAGCAGGTTGCAGCACCACCATGCAAGCGCAAACATCGGCAACAAAAGAATTTATTAAAGCTCCTTTAGCCGTTGTTAAAAAAGCCCCTGTTAGCGAAAATGAATTAAAAAGATGGAGCCATCTTGATCTAATCAAAGATTCGATTCCGGGAATGAGTGTCGATAGGGCTTACGCTGAATTATTGCAAGGTAAAACAGGACAAAAAGTGATCGTCGGAATTGTAGATTCGGGTGTCGATATCGAACATGAAGATCTAAAAGGGATGATCTGGACCAATCCTAAAGAAATACCGGGTAACGGAATCGACGATGACAAAAACGGATTTGTGGATGACATTCACGGGTGGAATTTTCTTGGAGACGCTGTTCATGAAAATCTCGAACTGACACGTGTCGTTAAAAAAGGAGATGATGGATCTGCCGAATACAAAGAGGCTTTGGCGCAGTATACTAAAAAATACGAAGATGCCTTACAAGATAAACAACAAGCCGATTTTTTGCTTGAAGTTCATAAAACAATACAAAAAGAACTCAATAAAACGACCTATAAATTAGAAGACTTAAGTACCATAACTTCTACAGATTCAAGAGTTTCTCAGAGCAGAGATATCATGACTCAGGTTTTGACAAATGCCGGGCCAACTTTCGATCCTGATACAGAGTTAAAAGAATATAGTAAACAGGTTTACGATCAGTTAAACTACAACTTAAACAAAGAATACGACGGTAGAAAAATCGTAGGCGATAATCCTGAGGATATTAAAAACACAAATTATGGAAATAATATTGTTTTTGGACCAGATAAGGAGGAAGCACTTCACGGAACCCACGTAGCCGGAATTATTGCACAAATTCGTGGAAATGCTTTGGGAGGAGACGGAGTGAGTAACAATGTAGAAATCCTGACCGTAAGAGCCGTTCCGGATGGTGATGAGTACGACAAAGATATTGCTTTGGCGATTCGTTATGCTGTAGACAATGGAGCAAAAGTAATCAACGGAAGTTTTGGAAAAAGCTTTTCTCCTCATAAAAAATGGGTTTATGACGCGATAAAATATGCTGCTAAAAAAGATGTTTTAATCGTGCATGCAGCCGGAAACGATGGTTATAACATTGATGAAACAAAAAACATCAACTATCCGAATGATTCAGAAGACAACGTCAAAGAATTTGCGAATAACCTGATTACAATCGGAGCACTTAATAAAGAATACGGAGAAACGGTTGTGGCAGGATTTTCAAACTTTGGAAAAATAAACGTAGATGTTTTTGCTCCGGGTGAAGAAATTTATGCAACGGTGCCAAACAACAAATACAAATACCTGCAAGGAACTTCAATGGCGTCTCCAAATGCTGCCGGAGTTGCTGCATTGATTCGTTCGTATTATCCAAAATTAAAAGCAGTTCAGGTAAAACAAATTTTAATGGATTCAGGAGTTGCACTTCCATCAAAGGTAGTTTTAGGTACAAACCCAAATCCGGAAGCAAAACCGGTGGCTGTTTCTTCAGCAGAATCTTCAAGAACTGCTAAAATGGTCAACGCCTATAATGCTTTATTGATGGCCGAAAAAATGTCAAAAAAATAACGAAAACCAAATATTAATTTAATAGAAGAGTGTGAGCTCTTCCATTTTGATTGAAATAACAATGCGAAAAATTATACTATTATCTTTTTTGAGTTTGGGTTTAAACTCAGCATTTGCACAAAGTGCACCTTATTGGCAACAGCATGTGGATTACAAAATGGAAGTATCCATGGATGTGAAAAATTATCAATACAAAGGGAAACAAGAGTTGGTGTACACCAACAACTCTCCTGATACGTTGAGAAAAGTTTTTTATCATTTGTTCTTAAATGCATTTCAACCGGGAAGTGAAATGGATGCGCGTTTGCATACCATAAAAGATCCCGATGGAAGAATGGTGGCTAAAGTGAAAGGTGCGGATGGAAAAGAAACCAAACAAAGCCGAATCGAAACTTTAAAACCAAATGAAATTGGCTATTTAAAAATTTCAGATTTCAAACAAGATGGAGTTTCAGCACAAACAAGAGTTTCCGGAACCATTTTGGAAGTGACTTTGGCGAAACCAATTTTACCAAATTCTAAAACGACATTCACCTTAGATTTTGACGGACAAGTTCCGGTTCAGGTTCGTCGTACTGGACGTAACAACTCAGAAGGAGTAGAATTGTCAATGTCACAATGGTACCCAAAATTAGCCGAATTTGATTTCGAAGGCTGGCATGCAGATCCGTACATTGCGAGAGAATTTCACGGAGTTTGGGGTAATTTTGATGTGAAAATTACAATCGACAAAGACTATACAATTGGTGGTTCAGGATATTTACAAGACAAAAATCAAATTGGTCATGGTTATGAAGATGCGGGTGTAACTGTTACTTATCCAAAGAAAACAAAAACATTGACATGGCATTTTATTGCGCCAAATGTTCACGATTTTACCTGGGCAGCTGACAAAGAATACACACACGATATTGTAAAAGGACCAAATGATGTTGATTTGCATTTCTTCTACAAAAACAATCCAAAAACAACCGCAAATTGGAAACAATTAGAGCCTTTAATGGTTAAAGTAATGGATTATTACAACCACAGAGTTGGAGCGTATCCGTACAAACAATACTCTTTTATTCAGGGTGGCGACGGTGGAATGGAGTATGCAATGTGTACTTTGATGCTTGGAAACGGAACTCTTGAAGGAATTTTAGGAACAGCAACTCATGAACTTGGACATTCCTGGTTTCAGCATATCTTAGCTTCAAACGAATCAAAACACCCTTGGATGGATGAAGGTTTTACAACGTACATCGAAGACAGCGCTTTGAACGAACTCAAAGGCGATAAAAAAGAAGTAAATCCTTTTGTTGGAAATTACAAATCGTATTACAGTTTGGTAAATTCGGGTAAAGAACAGCCACAAACTACTCATGGAGACCGTTATGACGAAAACCGTCCGTACAGCATTTCCTCTTATGTAAAAGGAAGTCTTTTTCTTTCTCAGTTAGAATATGTAATTGGAAAAGACAATGTAGATGCTACTTTGAAAAGATATTTTAACGATTTTAAATTCAAGCACCCGACTCCAAATGACATCAAAAGATCGGCAGAAAGAGTTTCAGGAGCAGAATTGGATTGGTATTTAGTTGATTGGACGGGAACAACCAATACAATCGATTATGGGATTAAGGATGTAGCTGATAACGCTGGAAAAACCAATATCACTTTAGAAAGAATCGGAAGAATGCCAATGCCGATTGATTTAACAGTTGAATATACAGATGGTACTTCTGAGAGCTTCTACATTCCGTTAAGAATGATGAACTTCATTAAGCCAAATCCGAACCCGAATGTAAAAAGAACGGTTTTAGACGACTGGGCTTGGGCACAATCCAACTATAGTTTTACAATAGACAAAAACAAAACAGCCATCAAAAAAATCACAATTGATCCAAGCGGATTAATGGCGGATGTAAAAGCGGCAAATAATGTTTATGAAGTGAAATAATCTTCATCTTAGCATATAAAAAAGTCTCGTTTGGAATTTATTTCTAAACGAGACTTTTTATTTAATAGACTTTGTGTGATAAAGAAAAGAGACTGAAAAGAATTGAAAATCGTCATCCATTAACGCTGCCAGTAAAAACCGTGGGCAAATTCAAAGCATAAAAAAAACGCACAAATAAATTGTGCGTTTTTATATTTTGTAGGCAGTTTGTTATCCTAAATGCTCTAACATGTCTTTGGTCATCGATTCCAGATCAAAAGTATGTTTCCAGTCCCAGTCTTGTCTTGCCTCAGTATCGTCAATACTTGCCGGCCAGCTGTCCGCAATTTTTTGACGGAAATCAGGATTGTACGTTATTTCGAAATCAGGAATATGTTTTTTAATTTCAGCAGCAATTTCAGTAGGAGTAAAACTCATTGCAGCCAAATTGTAGGAGGAATGTATTTTGATTTTCTCTGCCGGTGCTTTCATAATGTTAATGGTCGCATCAATCGCGTCATCCATATACATCATTGGCATTTTTGTTTCAGAAGATAAAAAGCATTCGTATTTTTTATCGGCGATAGCCTTGTAGAAAATATCAACAGCATAATCTGTAGTTCCACCACCCGGAGGTGTCGACCAGCTAATTAAACCAGGATAACGGATGCTTCGTACATCAACACCATAAATATTATGGTAGTATTCGCACCATCTTTCTCCGGCTTGTTTACTAATTCCGTAAACAGTAGAAGGTTCCATTACGGTATATTGAGGGGTATTTTCTTTAGGAGTAGTAGGTCCAAAAACGGCAATACTCGAAGGCCAGAAAATCTTCTGTACCTTTTTGGCTTTTGCTAAATTTAAAACGTGAAATAATGAATTCATGTTCAGATCCCAGGCAAATGCAGGGTTTTTCTCGGCTGTAGCCGACAAAAGCGCCGCCATCAAATAAATATCAGTAATTTTATGTACTTCAACAAGATGTTCGATTTGGTTGAAATCTAAAGCATTGACCACTTCAAACGGACCAGAATTAACAACGTCAGTATTTAATTTTCTAATGTCAGAAGCAATAACATTGTCTGTTCCGTATAGTTTGCGCAGTTTTTGGGTTAGTTCTGTCCCAATTTGACCACAGGCACCAATGATTAATATTTTTGGATTCATTTTTTGAATGGTTTTTTTAGAGAGACAAATATAACGTTTCCTCAATTATTTTTACTTTTCAGAAGGACAAATTATAAATTTAACAATGATAAAGATTCTTTTTTAGATTATTCGTTGTTAGACAGGGGGCGTAGATTAAAATTTATAAGTATTTTCGATCAGGAATTCGCGGTTTTTTGATAAGTCTTACAAACAGAAATTCGCAAATTCAGAATCCGCTACCCGTTGATAGATAAAGTAATTTGTATCAGAAATCAGAATTCGTAATTGTAAAATTACTTTGTAACTTTGTAGCTTAATGTTTTACCAAATGAAATATAAGATATCTCTTTTTCTACTGTTTGTTTTTGTATTGAATTCATGTCAGAATGAAGATGAAAAGCGCCGTGCTGAAAACGAAAAAGAAGCCAAAAAAAACGAAGTCATTTTTAATAAGATCAATAAAGGCTGGGATTTTATCGATGAGCCTATTAACGAAATTTCGGAACAAAAAGTGAATTCGTGGAACGAATGGCGTGACTTTTTAAAAGAACTCGGAGATAAACCAAGAAAAACTATTGGGGCCTTTCAAAAGAAATCAACCGCGATTTCCAAAAAAGTAATGGCTTTAAACAATAACATTCCTGCGGAGTTTAATATCCCACAGGTCAGAAGCCGAATTTCTATTCTGATTACAAAAGTCAGAATGATGGATTTGTTTATTCACCTGAATCAGATTCCGTCAGATAAAGTAACATTTTTAATTGGGGAGATCAACAAAGAACTGGTTTCATTAGAAAGACAGATGGATCTTATTATGGTAAAAAGTAAAATTCCGAAAGAAGAAGGAGAGGAAGAGTTCTTAAAAATGTTAGATACAACACGTGCTATTCCAAATGCAGGTGCAGTTCCCATTCCGGTAAAAAATATAGATCCAAACACACCAAAAGTTGAGTAAAAACGCCTTATATACCCTGTACGATAATCTGCCAAAAAATCAGCAGATTGCTACACAATTACTGGAGCAGAAGCAAATAAAAATGCATCTTAACGGATTGTTAGGGTCGGCGGTTTCATTTGTTGTACGTGCCGTTTTCAAAAAAGCGGAATTGCCATTTTTGGTGATTTTAGACAACAAAGAAGAGGCTGCGTACTATCTGAACGATCTCGAACAAATGATCGGGGAGCAGGACGTATTGTTTTATCCTGCGTCATTCCGTCGTCCGTATCAAATTGACGAAACGGATAATGCCAATGTGCTGCTTCGTGCTGAGGTTTTAAACCGAATTAATTCCCGTAAAAAACCGGCCGTAATTGTCACCTATCCGGAAGCCCTTTTTGAGAAAGTGGTTACCCGAAGAGAACTGGATAAAAACACACTGAAAGTCGCTTTGAATGATAAAATTTCGATTGATTTTATCAACGAAGTTTTGTTTGAATATGAATTTAAAAGAGTCGATTTTATTACCGAACCGGGAGAATTCTCTGTTCGTGGAGGAATTGTCGATGTATTTTCGTTTTCAAACGATCACCCTTATCGAATAGAGTTTTTCGGAAATGAAGTAGACAGCATCAGAAGCTTTGATGTTGAAACTCAATTATCGGTAGAAACGCACAAAAAAATTACAATAATCCCGAATGTCGAGAACAAGCTTTTTCAGGAGAACAGAGAGAGTTTCCTGGATTATATTGCAGAACATACCGTATTGTTTGTTCAAAACACCGACGGGCTTCTCAATCAGTT
>JAHEZJ010000020.1 GCA_023251135.1 Flavobacterium sp.
AACGGGTGAAAGATCTTGTACGTCTTTCACAATTGTAACATTGGATTTTGGAAGTAAAACGTCTTCTTTTTTACCGCAGGAGAAAAGAAGGAAAGCAATAATCAGCGTAAAGTATTTCATAAACTTTTTTATTTTTCTTATACATCGCAATAATCGACAATATTGTCTTTCGACGAAGGAGAAATCACACAAAGTTGTCATTCCGAGGAACGAGGAATCACAGTTGCTGAATCGACAAAGATTGACTTGTCTTTGCGGAGTTTCTTGCGGTGATTCCTCATTCCTCGGAATGACAAAGCTGTCGTTTAAATATGCAATTTATTAAACAACGTCACACATTCCATCGCTTCTTTTACATCGTGAACACGCAGTATTTTAGCTCCTTTTGTCAAAGCAATTGTATTCAAAACTGTTGTTCCGTTTAGCGCTTCTGACGCGGTATTGTTTAATGTTTTATAAATCATCGATTTTCTCGAAACACCCGCCAAAACAGGCAATTCCAATAGATTAAAAAGTTCCGCTTTTTGCAAAACTTCAAAATTCTGCTCGGTTGTTTTTGCAAATCCGAAACCCGGATCTAAGATTAAATCATTGATTCCAAGGTTTCTTGCTTCTTTAACTTTCTCTGAGAAGTAAAAAAGTATTTCTTTTACAATATCGTCATACTGTGTGAGGCTTTGCATCGTTTGTGGGTTTCCGCGCATGTGCATCATGATGTAGGGCACGTTGTAGTGCGCAATCACCTCAAACATTTTATCATCCAACTCGCCTGCTGCAATATCGTTTATAATAGCGGCACCGCTTTCGATACTCGCTTTGGCAACGGCAGCTCTAAAAGTATCAATTGACAATAAGGTTTCCGGAAAGTGTTTTAAAATCAACTCGATGGCTGGAACAATTCGGTCTATTTCTTCCTGTTCCGTCACAAACTCAGCACTTGGTTTACTCGAATAGGCGCCAATATCAATAAAGGAAGCCCCTTCTGAAAGCATTTTACCCACCTGTGTGACGATTTCCTCTTCATTTTTATACTTTCCCCCATCAAAAAAAGAATTGGGCGTCACATTCAAAATCCCCATTACTTTAGGAATCGACAAATCGATAAGCTGGCCTTTGCAATTAATTGTCATTTGTTGTTGTTGTTTTTTTGTTTCAGGTTTGAAGTTTCAAGTTCTGGAACACACACAATCTGTGTCAACTTGAAACCTGAAACTTTTTATATCCTTTTCAAGCTCCAGAATGCACAAAATCTGCGTCAACTTGAAACCTGAAACCTGAAACTTTTTACATTCTTTTCCACTTTCAGGTTATTGGCATTAACACTTTGTTTAGAAAAAACTTGAAACAAAGAAAACCTGAAACTTGAAACTCTTAAAAAATTATCCTTATTTTTGAAGAAATTTTTAGCAAATATACAGCAATAAATGAAGAATACTTCCCTTGAATTTGATAATGTAATTACGGTTTGCCGTACTTTGTTTATTAACAAAATGAAAGATTATGGCAGTGCATGGCGTATTTTAAGATTGCCATCATTAACCGATCAGATATTCATAAAAGCACAAAGAATTAGAAGCTTACAGGAAAATGAAATCCGTAAAGTAGACGAAGACGAAAAAGGAGAATTCATCGGAATCATCAATTATTCGATTATGGCATTGATTCAATTGGAACTTGGAGTTGTGGAGCAACCCGATTTAGATGTTGAAAAAGCAACCGAATTGTATGATGCTAAAGTCAAACAAACCAAAGAGTTAATGGAAGCTAAAAATCATGATTACGGCGAAGCGTGGCGTGACATGCGTGTAAGTTCTCTTACCGATTTAATTCTGCAAAAAATACTTCGTGTAAAACAAATCGAAGACAATAAAGGTAAAACGCTGGTTTCTGAAGGCATTGATGCCAATTATCAGGACATGATTAATTACTCGGTTTTTGCTTTAATCTTAAATCCTATCACTAAATAAAATTCCAATTTTAAAAATCCCAAGTCCCAAATTTTATTGAAAAGTTGGAATTTGGAATTTTAGTTTTGGAATTTTAAAATCATTATTTTTATGAAAAACATCATTACTCAATTTTCCAGATTATTTGTCGGTGTACTATTTATTATTTCCGGACTAATTAAACTAAACGATCCTGTTGGTTTCTCCTATAAATTGGCCGAATATTTTAGCGAGCCGGTTTTTAATATGCCTTTTCTCGAGCCATTGGCTTTAGGATTAGCGATTTTTTTAGTAATTCTTGAAGTAGTTTTGGGTGTTATGTTGTTGGTAGGATACAAATCAAAACTTACGATTTGGGCTTTGTTGTTGTTAATCGTTTTCTTCACCTTCCTTACCTTCTATTCTGCTTATTTTGACGTAGTTAAAGACTGTGGATGTTTTGGAGATGCTTTACACTTAACACCTTGGCAATCGTTCACAAAAGATATTGTTTTACTTTTCTTTATTCTGATATTGTTCATCAATAAAAAACTGGTAAAACCTTTATTTTCAAAATTTGTGACCAATATCCTCACTTTGATCAGCATTATTTTGTGTGTTATTATGGCCGTTTGGGTACTCAACCACAATCCGATCAAAGATTTCCGTCCGTACAAAGTAGGAAGTAATATCGAGAAGGGAATGGAAATTCCTGAAGGTGCTCCAAAATCGGTTGTTGAGATGATTTTCATCTACAAAGTAAATGGTGTTGATAAGGAATTTACTGAAAAAGACCTGATGAACATTCCGGAAGGCGCTACGTTTGTAGACCGAAAAGACAAAGTAATTACAGAAGGTTATGTACCGCCAATTCATGATTTCACCATGACAAAAGACGATTCTGATTACAAAGAGGAATTGCTTAAAGAACCTAAATTACTGGTATTTGTAACCTACGATTTAAAACTTTCTAATCCTGAAGGGATGAAAAAACTGGAAGGTTTAAACAAAGAAGCTAAAACAAAAGGGTACAAAGTAATTGCTATGACGGCTTCTGGCCCTGATGAAATTGCAAAAGCCAAAAAACAATACGGTTTAGATGTTGATTTCTATTTCTGTGATGCCACTACGCTAAAAACAATCGAAAGAGCCAATCCAAGTATTGTTGTACTGCAAAAAGGAACTGTAGTTCAAAAAGTACACTATAATGATACTGCCGATTTAAAACTATAAAACCTCAATCCTAAAGGTTACCCCAATTTACAAAGTCCGCAAAGTTTCATCGCTTTGTGGACTTTGCTTTTTTACTCCAAAAAATAACTTCAAAATCTGAATTTAGAGTGAGTCCTATTTTGGTCAAATCTGACGTTTTTTTACAGTCAAAAACAGACGCTCCCGAAAAAAAGTTTTTCTTTTTCTATTTTCTTTACCCTTTTTTCCTGAAAATCCCCTCCAAATTGAAGTCAGTTGCGCCAACTATTACGATTTCACTCCTCATTTTTTAACCGAAACAGACTCATTTGTGATAAAATAAACGACTCTTCAAATTTTGTTAATCTGCATATGGCATTTCATTTGTTTGTTTAACTTTGTTCAAAATCATTTATCACTATGAAACAAATAACGCTAATTCTAATTGCATTTATTACTTTTTCGTGTTCACAAGCTCAGAAAACAAGTTTTTCTAAAGAAGCTTTGTCCGAAAAATTATTAGCAGCTGATGGAAGTCAGGTTGCTTTCAAAGACATTTTAAAAAAATACAAAGGCAAAACTTTGGTTATCGAAGTTTGGGCTTCCTGGTGTGGCGACTGTGTAAAAGCGATGCCACATTTAAAAGAACTTCAAGCCAATAATCCTGATGTTTCGTACTTGTTCCTTTCTGCTGATAAAACGGCCGATAAATGGAAAGCAGGAATTGAAAAACACGAATTAAAAGGCGATCATTTTATGATGAATGATGGTATGAAAGGGCTATTTGGAAAAGCAATTGATTTAGACTGGATTCCGAGATACATCATTGTAGACAAAAAAGGAAAAATTGTACTCTACCGCGCCATTGAAAAAGATTTCGATAAAATCAATGAAACTTTGAAAGGTTTAAAATAAAACCGAAGGATCAATTGCATTGGCAAGCATACATTTGAATAAAATAAAAGCAAAAAAATAAAAACTACCAAAATGAGAAAAAAGATTGTTGCAGGAAACTGGAAAATGCATAAAAACGCAGCACAAACTGAAGAATTATTAAGCGAATTAATTACTAAAATACCTGCAAAAACTACAGCTCAAGTAATTGTAGCGCCAACTTTTATAAACTTGCAGGCTGCCGTTGCCAAATTAAAAAACACCACTATCGGTGTTGCAGCGCAAAACGTTCATCAGGCTGAAGGTGGCGCATTTACAGGAGAAATTTCTGCTGACATGTTAACTAGTGTTGGTGTTAATACCGTAATTCTTGGTCACTCTGAGCGTAGAGCCATTTTTCACGAAACAGATGCCTTAATCGCTAATAAAGTGGATACTGCCCTGAAACATGACATGACCGTAATTTTCTGTTTTGGAGAAGAATTAAAAGATCGTCAGTCAGACAATCACTTTAATATTGTTGAAAATCAATTGCGTGACGGATTGTTCCAAATTGCAAAAGAATCATGGTCAAAAATTGTTTTAGCCTATGAGCCGGTTTGGGCAATTGGAACAGGAGAAACTGCTTCTCCGGAGCAAGCACAGGAAATGCACGAATTTATCAGAGAGGTGGTTCGTAAAGCATTTGGAGCTGCTATCGCTGATGAAGTTTCTATTCTTTACGGAGGTTCTGTTAAACCGGAAAATGCTAAAGAAATCTTCTCTAAACCAGACGTAGACGGAGGTTTAATTGGAGGTGCTGCTTTAAAAGCAGATGACTTTTTAGCGATTGTTACTGCTATTTAGACAATTAGGTAATTAGATAATTAAACACTATAATTATTAAATCACTGAGAATCTTAATACTTAGTTCTTCGTATCTTAGAATCTTAGCAACTTAGTACCTTAATAAAAAAAGCGTTCATAAGAACGCTTTTTTTTTACATCAACTCTTTCCTAACTTACTTAAGATATTCTTTTAAGAGCGGGCAATTGTACTTTTGAAAAGCGGTTGTTTTTCGATATACCGAATAAAAGTTAAAGAGCTCCTTCCCTGCTTTAAACGGGTTCTTCTCTTCTTCTTCCGCCGAAACTAAACTGGCGTAATGATCGTAATAATTACATTCAAAAATCATTAAACTGGCCAAAGCTTTTTCGTTATTGTTTTTAGACATCTTCAAAGCTTTCTCATAGTACATTTTGGCCATTTTCAGATTATAATAATTGCCTTTCTGATATTTCTTTTCATTTTCTGAATTGTCCCCATACACATAATCTACATACGATTCGCCCGATGTCCAGTCGTAGGCCGTCATCATCCAGGAATTCCCCAAATACGAAACATTGAAATAGGCATGTGCCAGTTTCAGGTTACTTGTCGCCGTATTTTGCTTTTTTAACTGAATCAGTTCCCCTATAAAATTGGTCTTATTAAAACGATAATTAAACTTGCGTTCTTCTGCCGTTTGAAGGATTTTAGGCAGGAATGGGTTTTCATTCAAATAATCTTTATAAGCATAGTTTTTCTCCCAAAAATCCTGTGGCATCCCCGCGAAAGTTTTATAAGCCAGTTCTAAATCGTTGTTACGGAATGCAATTGTTCCTTTCAGATCTTTATAATAATTGACATTGGGTGCGATGGTTCCCGAACAAATGTACGTTTCAAATGGCGTTTTGTCTTTTTTCTCCTGCAGCGCTATCAAACGGTCGACATCCGCTACGGTGGCGTTATTTCGGTCAAAATAACCGATGTAATTGTAAAAATAAGGGTTGCCATATCCGGAGTATTCTCCTTCGCTTTTAAGGTCCGATTTCATAGCCAGTAAACCCGCCGTGACACGATCGTCTTGTTTGGCAAAATCGGCACTGGCAATTCGGTACAAACTGTATAAATTCTTAAACAAACCATAGTCCTTTTCTACCAGACTTTCAACGGAATCAAAGTATTTGAAAAGCTGGTTTTGAACTTTCTCGCTCTTCAAATCATCTTGTTTTAAAGAAACCAATGCCAATTGAATGTTTTTCTGCATTTGTATGGAAGGATTGGCCTTTTCGGAAATCATAGCGGTGTATTTTTTCCCCAGATCAATTTCATCTCCCATAAAACAAAGCTGTGCAATTGCCGCTGTGATATAGTCCTTTTGCTCTCCCCAAGTCTGTTCGTGTATAGAAATTAAAAAATACTCCAGGGCTCTTAAATGCAAAATGTCTTTGTTGAAATTTTCGTCTTTTGCTTTTGCGTAATTCTCGTACCAGGCCGTACTATCAAAAACAACCGAAGGGGTTCCGTCATTCGTATACATCGGTGTAAAAATCCAGTCTTCGAGTTTGTTAATTTCTCTTCCAATCAAAAAACTCAGATACAAACTATTCGGACTCAGTTTATACACTTCCTCTATCGTTTTCAAATCCGGTGCAGGATTGCGTAAACTTTCAATAGCCAAAATCACACTTCGCTCTTCGTCATTTTGAGCCAATGCCAAAGTTTCTGTGGTTAATTTCCAGTTGTAATGCTGTAAAACAGCAAACGATTTTTCTTCGCAGGAAGCAAAAACTTTACTTAGCAAATAATTCTGCAAAGGCAAATTTTCAATACACAAAGCTTTATAATACAAAGCCCAGGGCTCTAAAATGGTGTTTTTCTGATCGGCAAAATAAGCATCATACAAACGAATCACTTCGGCCTTATCGGTAGCATAAAAACTGTATCTCAACATTAAAAAGGCATAACGCTGTTTTAAAAAGGGATCACGTGCCGTTCTGATTTTCTTTTCAAAATCACCAACCTCTGCCAGTTTATGATCTTTACTGTCATAGCTCACCGTGTCCCAGCTTTCCCACTTTACATCGGTATTGCTGTTGTATTCGAGTTTTTTAGCAAACAAAATATAGTTTAAGAGCGCTTTATTTTTGGATCGCAGCAGCGCTTCAATAAAAGTATTCTTTTCAAAAACTTTCTTTAAAGACTTGGTTTCGTAAGCGGTCTCAAATGTCTCAGCATCCGTTTGATACAAAATAACATGTACGTCCTTTGCATCGACCTGACCGCCCAGTTTTTTCGTCCATTCTACACAATTCAACTCCTGATCGACACCCGAAACGGTATTGGTTGTATAATAATTATCGGCCGAATAATAAAAGGGTGTCAGTTTAAAAAAGCCTTCGCATTGGGCTTTGAACAAAACCAACCTGCTGGTTTCAGGCGAAACACTCCAGCCACAGGCCAAAGAGACCTGAACACTTAAAACAAAAAGTAAACTGCTAAAAACGCGCATAATAACCGGATATATTTTGGGTTCCATAATCATTGATGTATTTTTTATCAAAAGAGAAAAACGTCACTTTGGTTTGATTGTCAATCGGAATTTTGTTTTTTACAATTGAGATCATTTTATCGAGCTCCTCCTCTGAAATTTTCTCGATCCTGATTTCATCACCGTTTCTCAAATACGTTTGCCCGACCAAAATGTCATCCTGCAGCCTGTATTTAGTCTCGGATACTTTCTTTAATTTAACGGTATCATTCTGAAGTCGATCGTAATCTGATAAAATTCCCTTAAACTGATTTCCTCTAAAAACCACTGCCCAACTGTATAGTGGCAGCGCAATATCAAGCTTTAGCGGATATTTATCATGGGTTATGTATTGGGCCAGTTCTTCACTGGTTCCTATAGAATTCTTTGTATTAAATTCTTCCGGCTTTGTGATATTATAACACATTAACAAGCCTTTGTCTACCGGCGGAACTCCTGCTTTTGAAGCATATTTGTACTGCCATAGTCTAATAGTAGCCGAAACCGGAGTGGCCGAATATCGCTTCTTGATTTGCTTTAATAAATAAAAATAATTGTCTTTTGATTTTTCCGACCAGTCGCAATCAATTAAAATTTCTTTGAAATCCACTTTCAATTTTGCCATTTCAATTGATTTTACCGAATCATAGTTCAACTGTTTGCGGTTTTCTTGTTTGTAATAATCCTTATGATAAACAATCGCACCAGCCGTTTTCTCAGCCTTTGTCTCGTTTATTTTTACACCAATCTGTTCAATACGCTTGGCAATTCTTACCGCCAGACTGTCCAGTTGTTTCTTGTTGGATTGCAGGACGACTTCATTGGTAATAAAAATACTTGGTGTAATTTCGGGGTTGCTTTCATTTAATCTCACATCCAAAATTGTAGCAACCGGCAAAGGTTCTTTGGCATAAGGATTCCAATCGACATCAAAAAAACGAACGTATAAGTGTTTCACCTTCAAATCTCTGATCAGAGAATCTTCCTTGCTTTCGAAATTTAAATCGGTTTTCCAGTAACAAAACGATCGTACCACTTCATGTTCCTTCTCACAGGTAGCTCCATTAAGCAGTACAAAGAGCAAAATAAAAACAATATTCTTCATATTTTAAAAATCCTTACAAATTCCAATCAAAATTAACATTTATTAAGGTAAGGATATAGATTATTTATGAACAACTTCTGCTTTGGATTCTTACCTTTGCAAAAAAATTATTTATGTCGAATATATATTTAGGGTACCATTTTACGGTTGAACCAAAAGAACCAGGTTCAGAAATTTTAATTGCTGAATTAGGCGAAAAAGCGTTTGAGACTTTTACAGAAACGGAAAACGGAATTTCGGCTTTTGTAAAAAAAGATTTATGGGACGAGAATATACTGGACGACATTTATATTTTACAATCTGAAGAATTTAAAATCGAATACACGATTGAAGAAATCGATCAGGTGAACTGGAATGAGGAATGGGAGAAAAATTTTGAAGCCATTGATGTAGACGGTAAATGCCATGTTCGCGCTCCTTTTCACGAGAAAACGGATGCTGAATTTGATATTGTAATCGAACCAAAAATGAGTTTTGGAACAGGACATCATGAAACCACACATATGATGATCCAGCATTTACTCGAAATTAATGTTGAAGGTTTGAAAACGCTTGATATGGGATGCGGAACGGCTATTTTAGCCATCTTGGCCGAAATGAAAGGTGCTCAGCCCATCGATGCTATCGATATTGACAACTGGTGTTACCTCAATTCGATCGAAAATGCCGAACGCAATAATTGCAAACACATCTCCGTTTATGAAGGCGATGCTGCTTTATTGGCCGGAAAAAAATACGATTTAATCATTGCCAACATCAACCGAAATATCTTGTTGAACGATATGCAAAGTTATGTTGACTGTTTGAATCCAAACGGAATACTGCTTTTAAGCGGTTTCTATGAAGAAGACATTCCATTTATCGATGCTTCCTGCACCGAAAAAGGTTTAACTTATGTTAAAAAGTTTCAAAGAAATAACTGGGTTTCATTAAAATACGTAAATTAGATAGTTGATTATCTGTTTATTAAACAGTTCACAGATTTCATTATTTTTCTAAATTTTAATTCATCTGTGCGCTATATGCCTAAAAATTAGTAATTCACAACAGTACAAAAACGTAAAAAAATGAGTACTAAAGAAAAAGTAAGAGAAAGAGTTCGCGAAAAGGAAGCGACAGGTTTCAATAACGAAATCATTGTTTACAACGACGATGTAAACACTTTTGATCATGTAATTGATACCTTAATGCGAGTTTGTAGTCATACGCCGGAGCAAGCAGAACAATGTTCCCTTATTGTACATTACAATGGGAAATGCACTGTAAAAACAGGGCCTATGGAAAAGTTAAAGCCACAATGCACACAACTTTTGGAAGCCGGATTAAGCGCTGAGATTGTTTAAGTGCAAATAATTTAAAAAAGATTCTATTTTATTCTATATTTGAATAAAATAGAATCTTTTTTTTATGGAAGAATACGGAAAGATATTGATTATTGCAACGCCGGTTTTTTTGGTATTAATTATAATCGAAAAATTATACGGCATTTACAAAAAGAACGACACTGCTCCCTTGATTGACAGTGTGTCGAGCATCAGCTCCGGAATTACCAATTCGGTAAAAGATGTTTTGGGACTGAGCCTGACTTTTATTTCTTATGAATGGATGGTTTCTAAAATTGCGCTTTACCATTTAGAAGCCAACGTTCTCTCCTATTTTATTGCCTTTTTTGTAATCGACTTTTATGGTTACTGGAGTCATAGATGGGCCCATCAGATTAATCTTTTCTGGAACAAACACGCCATTCACCACAGCAGCGAAGAGTTTAACCTTGCCTGTGCCTTGCGCCAGCCTATTGCAAGTCTTGTTAATCTCTTTACTTTTTTACTCATTCCGGCCGCATTATTAGGAGTTCCGGCTTCGGTAATAGCCATTACCCTGCCGCTTCATTTATTTTTGCAATTCTGGTACCATACCAAGCACATTAATAAAATGGGGTTTCTCGAATACATTTTGGTTACCCCTTCACATCACCGTGTTCATCATGCTATAAATCCCGAATATTTGGACAAAAACCATTCTCAGATTTTTATTTTCTGGGACAAGCTTTTTGGTACTTTTCAGGCAGAGTTAGACGATGTTCCGCCTGTTTTTGGTATTACAAGACCGGCACAAACCTGGAATCCTATCCGTATTAATTTTCAGCATTTGACCTTGCTGATTAAAGATGCCTGGCGTGCTGAGAACTGGAAAGACAGACTCACCATCTGGTTTAAACCAACCGGCTGGAGACCCGAGAATTTTGAAGAAAAATATCCGGTAACCAAAATCGAAAATGTTTTTGCCTTTAATAAATATGGGACTCAAAATTCTAAAAAACTAATTTATTGGTCGGTAACTCAAATGTTAGTCACTTTGCTGTTTGTGACTTATTTGTTTGATAATATTGCCAAAATTGGATTGCCAAACATCTTTATTTACGGCTTTTTTATTCTGATTACGATTTACAGTTACAGCGAACTAATGGACAAAAGCAAATATGCGGTTTTCTGGGAAGCGTTGCGCTTTGGCATTGTGATTGGAATTATAAGCTATTACGGAGACTGGTTTGGTTTAAACAATGTATTTCCTTATTTCAATTATATCATTCTTACTTATTTAACCTTATCCTTTTTAGCCACCATTTACTTTGTAAATATCGATTTTAAAAACTACCAAAACCAACCTGTTAATTCATAAAACGATTATGAGAAATACCTTTATTTTTAAAACCTATATTGCTTTTAGTATTTTATATCTAATTGTTTTATTTCTGGAATATCAAAATTTAGACTTGTATTTAAAACCTGTTTTAGTACCGTTATTGGGCTTTGGCGTTTATTTTAATCGAAAATTCCGTACCCGAAAAATCCTTCTGGGGGCATTATTATTCTCCTGGATGGGTGATGTTATTTTGCTTTTTGCAGATATTGGCGAAATCTACTTTATTCTCGGCCTGCTTTTTTTCCTGATTGCCCACCTGCTGTATTGTGTATTGTTTAACAAACAAGCTAAAAGAGATATTTACATTAACAAAGTACTGTTTGGAGCCGGAAGTCTTCTTATCGCTTTTTATTTAATTGGAATGATAATGTTCCTGATGCCAAACTTGGGCGAATTAAGAATACCTGTAATTATCTATGCTGCAGTAATTTCTACCATGCTTTTATTTGCGTTTAACGGAGGGCTTAGCTGGAAAAAACCAGGAAGTTTCTATGTTTTGGCAGGAGCCGTTTCATTTGTTCTTTCCGATAGTATACTGGCGTTTAATAAATTTCATGCTCCCATAGAAAAAAGTTCTTTTTTTATAATGCTTACCTATCTTGTGGCACAATATCTGATTGTAATTGGTATATTAAAACTGAATGTGAAGGAAGCAGATTAAGCTACGGATGCAACCGATTTATACTTTTTTTATAAATCTTTTAATCGGTATTAACTGTAGCAAAAAACGCTTTACCTTTGTAGGACCAATCTCAATAAACCATGAAAAAAATAGCCCTTTTTATCCTTTTAATCCTTACCACAGCTTCGTGTATAAGCACAAAATCGACTTTAAAAAATGTAGATGACAATGCTCCGGATCTTGTTTTAAAGAAAGACAATACGTTTGTTATCACACAATTTAGCAACGATAAAAAATACGGTTATGATCCTGATTATCCCATCAATATTTTTTTCCAGAATACCCGCAATGAGGCTTTAAACGAAACTCGTTTTCTAAATGCTCTGGCGGGACCAAATGGCGAAAAAATCACCTATACACGTTTAGAAACCTGTTGCCCTTTTCCAACCAAAAGAAGCGACATGGGGGCCGGATTCTTAAATGTCTACGAATTGAAGTGGGACGGACAAAAGAAACCTATCAAACTCTATTTGAACGTTTATGAAAAAGGTATTTTAATGGTTCCGATGGGATTGCGTTTGAAGAGCAATTAAAAGAACAAGCCTAATCAAATTACATCCCGAAATACAAAATGCTGGCAAGTATACCGCTCATTTTACTTATTTTTCCCTTACTGTTTCAGATTATAGCCGGTAAAAAAGCAATTGACCAAATTATCCCCTTAAAATTCGGGACGGTTTGTTTCATTAGTTGCATCGCACAACTAATAGTTCCGGTTCTTTCCTTTTACATTGCCACCTACAATGCCAATGTTTATAAGGAACAAAATCCAAATTCGCTTAGATGCGGAATGGAGTTTGTAGGTCTTTTTATGTTTGCCTTTCTTTTTGCTTTTATTCTCATAGTGACTATAATCATCCAGTACTTCATCAAACGATCTTACGAAAAGTAAATTTCACACAAGCATGATAAATGTCATGCATTAGTCTTTGGCATTATCTTAATATTGCTCCGCATTAAAAAGGTATGATTTCAAATGAGCTCACTATTAAATTCAGTAATTCCGCTGAAGATTAAGTCCTAAAAGCAGGATTTGCTTCTTAAAAAAAACTTAAATCTTCATCTGCTATTCATAAATCATAACTACCTTTGCACTGTCAAAAAAAACATACTATGAACATACAACATATTCCACAAATTAAGCATACAGAAAGCGGTAACTTCTTTTTATTGGCAGGGCCTTGCGCTATCGAAGGAGAAGAAATGGCGCTTAGAATTGCAGAAAAACTAGTTGGTATTACCGACAATCTTCAAATTCCTTTTGTATTTAAGGGATCTTTCAAAAAAGCCAACCGTTCCAGAATTGATAGTTTTTCGGGAATTGGTGACGAAAAAGCATTAAAAATATTACGAAAAGTTTCTGAAACTTTCCACGTTCCAACTGTAACTGACATCCATACCAATGAAGATGCTGCTATGGCGGCACAATACGTTGATGTTTTGCAAATTCCTGCATTCCTGGTTCGTCAAACTGATCTGGTTGTTGCTGCGGCAAATACCGGAAAAACGGTAAACCTGAAAAAAGGACAATTTATGAGTCCGGAAAGCATGAAACATGCGGTACAAAAAGTACTGGACTGTAACAATGAAAACGTTATGGTTACAGATCGCGGTACTATGTTTGGTTACCAGGACATGATTGTTGACTACAGAGGAATCCCTACTATGCAGCAATATGCCACTACCGTTTTAGATGTGACACACTCGTTACAACAGCCTAATCAAACTGCCGGAGTTACAGGCGGAAGACCAGATATGATCGAAACTGTTGCCAAAGCGGGTATCGCTGTTGGTGTTGACGGTATTTTTATCGAAACTCATTTTGATCCTGCTAATGCAAAAAGTGATGGCGCTAATATGCTTCATTTAGACTATTTCGAAGGTTTAATGACCAAATTGGTAGCCATTAGAAAAACAGTTAATTCATTCTAATTACTTAATACCATTTCATTGAAAACAAATATTATAATTTTCTTTTTGTTGTGCTTCTCAGCAAACACTTTTGCACAGGAAGAAATCGCAGTACAAAGATATACCGCCCACAATAAAGGAAAATTTTTCGTTTCCTGGGGAGGAAACAGAGACAGTTACACCAAATCTGATGTGAATTTCAGAGGGAAAGACTACAACTTTACGGTTGATAACATGAAAGCTCATGATAAACCAAAAGGATGGCATATTGATTATGTAAATCCGGTTAACATGACCATTCCGCAAACGAACTTCAGAATGGGATATTTCTTTAGCGACCACTACAGTGTTTCTGTTGGTTGGGATCACATGAAGTATGTAATGAGCCAAAACCAAACCGCAAATGTTAATGGTTACATCAACTTACCTGTTGATCAGGCCGGATCTATTTACAACGGAGTTTACAACAACAGACCAGTAGATATGTCTCAGGGTGGTGCTCAGGAAGGTGGTTTCGGAAAAGGTGAAGTTGGAAGCGGAACTGCTTTTTTAATGTACGAACATACAGACGGTTTGAACTACATTAATACTGAAGTTTCCAGACATGATGATATTTCTAAATTGTTTGGTATCACTAACACGGATAAAATTCAGGTTAATTTGACTGAGGGTGTGGGTGTAGGACTTTTATATCCTAAAACCAATACGACACTTTTAGGAAAAGAACGTCATGATGATTTTCACATTTCTGGTTATGGTCTTTCTGCAAAAGCGGGAATCAACCTTACTTTCTTCAAGTATTTTTACATACAGGGTGAGTTAAAAGGTGGTTACATCAACATGCAGGATATCAGAACTACACAAAGCAGTGAAGACAGAGCTTCACAGGACTTTTTCTTTTTGCAGCGAATTATTGCTGTTGGAGGAATTTTTAGAATCTAATATTTCTTAAAATTATATTTAAAAATAGTTATCATTTTGGTAACTATTTTTTTTTGACCTTTATTTGTCCTGATAATTTGTGGACGGGGGATTAAGGTATTGGTTTCAGGTTTCAGGTTTCAGGTTTCAAGTTTCGGGTTTCAAGTTTCAAGTGTCACAAATCACATTTTACAGATCACATTTCACATTTCACATTTCACATCTCACATTACACCTATACAAAATGAAAAAATCAAAATCTCTCTTTTTAGGAATTACCTTTTTACTCAGCTTTGGGTGTGCTTTGTTTGTTGCGCTGCAGGTTTTCCCCAACAATCCTTTTTCGCACGCTAAAACGAAAGAAAAAACGACCTTACAAGACAAAATTAAAGATGGTGACCTTATCTTCCAAACCTCTCAGTCTCCTCAATGTGAAGCGGTACGAATTGCAACTAACTCTAAATTCTCGCATTGTGGCATCATTTACGATATCAACGGAAAATGGTTTGTTTTTGAAGCGGTACAGCCTGTAAAACTTACTCCTTTTGACGAATGGATTCAACACGGAAAAAACGCTGATTATCTTGTAAAGCGATTGAAAAATGCCGATACCGTTTTGACTCCTGTAGTTCTTCAAAAAATGAAAGCATACAGTCAGCAATTTGACGGAAGAGAATACGATGCCTATTTTGAGTGGACCGATAACCGAATTTATTGCTCTGAGCTGATCTGGAAAATTTATAAGAATGTGGCAAACATCGAATTGTCGAAATTGAAACAGCTCAAAGATTTTAATCTAACCGATCCAAGAGTACAAAAAATACTAAAGGAAAGATACGGAAATGATGTTCCTCTCGACGAAAAAGTAGTCGCTCCCTCCGATTTGGTCGATTCTGAGCTGCTAAAAACGGTAATTGACACCTATTAAAAGCCATTTTTTGTCTGTATTGAAAGAGAAAGCAGAACCATTTCGTTTCCAAAAACTTACACTTTTACACCTCTATTAACTTTTCAACGAATTAATCTGTTTTTAAACGAATATTCATTAAAATTGTTAAAAACAAATCATAAATGTAAAATTTTAGTGTTATTTTAGTAAGACAAATTTTAAATTAGGTTTAACTATGATTAATAGAGCACCTAAATTATCCAGAAACAATCTGCACTTTTTTTCGCAGTTCGAAGACTTTTTTGACTCTTCACCAGATTTGTTGTGTATTGCAAGTTTTGACGGTTATTTTAAAAGAATAAACCCAGCTGTCTCTAAATTACTGGGCTATCCCGAAGAAGAATTACTATCGCGCCCTATAAACGATTTTGTTTTTGAAGCCGATAAAATGAGAACCGCAAATGCCCGAAAAGACCTTACCCTGGATATCGGTCTCTATAATTTCGAAAACCGCTATGTAACCAAAACCGGCACTATTGTCTGGCTCTTATGGAGTTCTGTTCCGGTTGCCAAAGACAGACTGGTGTATGCCATTGCCAAAAACATCACCTTTAAGAAAGAACTCGAACAGGAAAGAAACCTTCATTTGGCTGAACTCACCAAACAAAACAAAGAACTCAAACAACTTACCTATACCACAGCCCACGATTTAAGATCACCTGTAAACAACCTGCTCGCCGTTTTTGATCTTTTGGACACCTCTACTATAACCGATCCTGAAACGCTTGAATTAATTTCTATTATTCAAACTTCCACTCAAAGCTTAAAGAAAACGCTGATTGATCATGTTGCGCTGCTGGATAAAAAAAACGAGGAAGACGAGCAGTTAGAAATGCTAAATTTTGAAGTTGTTTTAGAAGAAGTATTATCCTCAATCCATTCGCTCATTCAAAATTCGAAAACAAAGCTTATAATTGATTTTTCGGAGGCAGAAACCATTCTCTTCAATAAAACATCTCTAAAAAGTATATTCCTCAATCTGATTACCAATTCCATTAAGTATTCAAAACCCGGTTATTTGCCTGTTATTCACTTTAATTCCCTTCGTTCAAACGGAACTACCCAATTGATTATTTCGGATAACGGAATAGGCTTTGACATGGAAAAAGTAAAAGATAAAATTTTTGGATTGCATCAAAAATTCAGTTCGAATAAGGACAGTAACGGAATTGGTCTCTATCTGGTTTACAATCACATAACAAATCTTGGAGGTCATATTTGTCTGGAAAGCCAACCCAATGAAGGGGCTAAATTTACGATTACGTTCTAAGAACTTCTTTAAAATTCCAAACTTTAAATTCCAAATTCCAAATATTAGCAACCCCACTGGAACTTGGTTTTTGAAGTTTGGATTTTTTTTAATTCAAATCCCAAATAAATAAATTCCAATAAAAAAATCCCAAATTCCAAATTCTAATAAGAGCGATCCTATTGGAATTTGGAATTTGGAATTTGAGATTTGGAATTTACTTTTATAAGTTTAGTTCGCCGCTGGAAGAACAATTCCGCCCTGATCCATTAAATACATCAAAGTTGTCATTGTTGCTGCTCCAAGCTCTAGTTCTCTTTTGTTGATGGCGTCAAATTTATCGTTTGCCGCGTGGTGGTAATCAAAATAACGTTGTGAGTCCGGTTTCAAACCTGCTTTCACAATTGCTTTAGACGTTAAATGATTGATGTCTGACCCTGCGTGTCCAATAGTGAAGCTATGTACCAAATACGGCTCGAAAAGATCTTTAAAACCTGCTATTTTCTTGAAATTAGCATCATCAGCTTCGATTGAAAATCCTCTTGGACTAAATCCTCCAGAATCGCTCTCTAAAGCAAAAATATGATTCTCGTTCTTTTGTTTCGAAAGTTCTTCATACTTCGCTCCTCCTTTACCACCATTTTCTTCATTCATAAACAGCACGACACGAATGGTATTTTTAGGCTTATAGTTTAAGTTTTTTAAAATTCGAACTACTTCCATGCTTTGCACTACTCCTGCTCCGTCGTCATGCGAACCGTCGGCTAAATCCCAGGAATCCAAATGTCCGCCAACAACCATAATGTTGCCAGGGTTTTCTGTTCCGGTAAGTTCTCCAACTACGTTATAGGATAAAACATCCGGTAGCGTCTCACAAGATTGTTTGAAATAAAACTTTAAAGACGGGTTTCTTTTTAGAGATTTGCTCAACAGCTCAGCTCCGTTGGTACTAATTGCAGCGGTTGGAATGTACTGGTCCTTTGGTAAATCACCATAACTTTGAGCTCCTGTATGCGGAAAATCATCTAAGCGTAAGTTCATCGAACGTACGATAGTTCCCACTGCTCCTAGTTTTGCGGCTTCTTTTGCACCGGCATATCTCTGATCTACACAGGCTCCGTAAGATCTAAAAGTTTCGATATTTTCCGGGTCCATTGGTCTGTTGTAAAACACAATTTTGCCTTTTACCTTATCGCCCAATTCCGCCAGTTCTTTTATTCCTTTTACTTCGATTACTTCAGCAGTAAGTCCTGTTTTTGCAGTAGCAACTGATCCTCCTAAAGCACAAATTGGCACTACCGTTTTTGTTTTATTGTCTAAAATATACGCGGTTTCTTTTTCGCCACGAACCCAATGCGGAACCATTACTTCCTGCAGGTACACTTTATCAAGACCAAGAGTCTCTAATTGTCTTTTGGTGTATTGCACTGCTTTTTCGGCACTTGCAGAACCTGACAAACGGCTTCCGATATCGTTAGACAAATACTCTAACCATGTGTAACATTTAGACTCGGTCAGAGCTTTTTTATAAAATAATTTAATGTTTTTCTCATCATTTGACTGTGCAAAAGATGTCAATCCGTTTAAAACTAAAGCAGTTAAAAGAATCGTTTTTTTCATAGGTTGTATAGCATTTTGGTTGTTACACAAAGGAACAAAATTCTTTAGAACTGCCATCGCTTTTATTTAACGATTTGGAAAAAAAATGAGAATTATTTTACTTCCTGCAATTCGTTTTTCACTCCAATTCCATTTTCATTAAAGGCTTCAATTGTAAAATAATAGGATGTTCCTTTATCCAACCCTCTAAAATCATAAGAACTATCGTCGTAGACCATAATACTGTTATACAATTTGTCCGGTGAAATTCCGTAGTAGATATTATAACCGATAGCATTACTTTGTTTTTTCCAGGAGATCATGGCGTTTCGGGAATCAGCTGTATTTCGCACTACTTTAAAATCCGTAACCGGCTGTGGCTTTTCTGCCAATCCGTTTCCAAAAACTCTGAAATCTGAAATAGCAAATAAACCGGAAGCATTATGAATGTTGACCATTTTAATGTAACGGGCCTTAATTGCTTTTGTCAGTTCAACATAATCATGCGGGACGTCTTTTGCATTTTTAGATTTATCGATTACCAATTTCCAGTTTACGGCATCGTCAGACATAAAGATTTTATACTGATAATAAATGTCCATTGCCTTGTTGAATTGCGTTGCTTTATGATCAGCATAATTGATCTGGAGTGCATTAATTTCCATTTGTCTGCCCAGATCCAACTGTAACCATTCTCCCGGATTCGCTGTTTTTGCTGACCAGTAGGTTTGAATATTTTCATCGGTTAAATTCTCTGCTCCGTAGCAAAACTTCTCGTATACTTTTTTCCCGCCGTTGTCCATTCTGTGGGTTTCCACTTCCATACATTCTTCTGAAGAAGAAACGGTCACAGGCTTTTTATACGAAAGTAACATCCAGCCAGAGGAAGCTCCTTTTTCCTGATTGCGTTTTTTGGTTGGTAAAACGATCGGAAAATCTCCGTAAGCCGTGATCGAATACATGACATCCTCTTTGTCAAATCCGGCAGGAAACATATCGATACGACGCTCAAAACGGTCTTTGATGGAGATTTTACAGGTTCCGGTATTCCAATAATTGCCATAATTGTCCGCAAAAGTATTTCCGTGTCCTGCTCCAATTACAAATCCTCCCGGTTTATACGACATCGGATTGTGTTTTTGATAGGTAAAAGGCCCCAACGGACTGTTTCCAACATGTACACCATTGGCATAGCCTTTAAATTCAGTAGCGGGAGCTCCGTATTGCATGTAGTATTTGCCATTGTGTTTGGTCATCCAGGCTCCTTCTATAAAATTACCCCAGGGAGCGGGTTCCATATCGTTATTGGGTCCAAAACGTTCCCAACCGTGATTGGCAGGATCAAGCCCTGCTACTTCTTTTATTTCGCCATAAGCACGTTGAATGTCTTCTACTTCGGTGGCTTTGTACAGTTTTTCGTAAGCCGCCTGATCACCTTTTGGAAGCCAGGTGTTGTAATCGACTTCTACGCCTACAAGTGGTAATTTTCCGCTTGAACCGTAATACATATAAACTTTTTTATCATCGTCCTGAAAAATAGCCGGGTCCCAGGTTGGCAACATCGCTTTGTCGATATGTCGCAACCATTGTCCCGATTTTGGATCGGCAGTTTTCCAAACAGGATGGTCTCTTTTCCAGGTTGATCCCACATAAAATAAGGTATCGTTTACTACCCATGCCGCAGGGGCACATTGGTCATCATCGGCAGGGCGGCGCTGAAAACTACCGTACACAAACTTCCAGTCTGACATATCTTTGCTCCAAAAATACCCCGCCTGATTAGTGGCAAACAAATAATACTCCCCTTTGAAAGTGATAATTACCGGATCGGCACTTGAACGACGGGATTCCGGAATGCCGTTGTGATTCTCGGTGGTGTAATTGTACCCGATATTAACCGGATTGCAGTAGGTTGAGGCTTTTTTGTTGGGGTCAAACCATTCGGTCTTACCTGGAATTTTAGTATTTTGTGCAAGTATTGTATTGCTTAAACTAATCAGCATCAGCATAACAGCTACTCCATATATTTTTTTCATAGGATGTTTTTATATAAAAGGTTTTCTCCAAAAGGGAAAACACAGTTTCAATAGTTCTATTTTTTCTGTTTTATCCTTTGTTTTAACAACTCAGGTTCATTGGTAGTGATATAATTGAATTTATGATCAATTATCCAGTCCATATCGGCCGTTTCGTTTACCGTCCAGGCATTTAAAATAACATTATACGCTTTGGCTTCTTTGATCCATTCCGGATGTTTCTTAAATACTGAATAATGATAATCAACGCCGTTTATATGATCTGCTTTAACTTCTTTTGGAGATTTGTTTCCTTCAAGATACTGTAAACTTGCTCTGGAATCGACTTCTCTGATTTGTTTCAGAATTTCATAATCAAAACTGATGTAGCAGGTTATTTTCTCTGCTTTCAGTTTTTGAATTATTTCGACGGTCCTCAACGCCGTTTTTCTTCCTCTTTCTTTACTTATTTCTGAAGGTTTTATTTCACAAACCAAAAGGGTGTGCTTGTTATTTCTCTTGCCTTCAGCAATATACTCGTACAAGGTTGGAAGCTTCTCTCCGTTTGAAAGTTTAAACTTTATAAGATCAGCGTAACTTGTTTCCTCAATAAGCAATTTGTTATAATGTGCGTCATGATTGATAACGAGTGAATCATCGGCTGTTCTCCAAACGTCAAACTCTGAACCGGGAAGTTTTAAGTCGATGGCGTGTCTTAAAGCGGCTATAGAATTTTCAGGGAGATTGTTTTTTTTCCATGCCCCTCGATGTGCCACTATTGCATTTTCTTTCACACAGCAGGACTGAAAAGCAATTGTTATTGTTAAAAGTAATGATATCCGAAATGCTTTAGTAGTATTCATTATTTTGAATTTATGTTTTATAACCTATATCGTAAACTGTATTGACTGCGCAAATATCCAAAAGAATTAGTTCTCCCTCAGTTTGAGAAAGGCCGTCACCCCCTTTGTAAATTTACGAATACAAACTTTTAATATGTATGAAAATACTGTAATATATTTTATAAGAAATATCTTTCTTTTTATTATTTTATTTAATATTGCATTATAATTTTAAAAATTCAATTTATGGAAGAGCAAGAAAATTTAGGAACTTACCCGGTTAAAACTGATGGTGACAATGGTGCTGTTATAAATGCCGTTTTTTCTCAATTAAGAAGTAGTCATACTACCTTTGATGGGGAACCTTATGATGCAAGTATAGCCAACACTTCATTTGCCAGTTTCTACATGCAATTTTTTGATGCGCAAGGTCATGTCCAAGGTCAGACTTATAATTACAATGGTGATAGTGGTCTATGGAATCTGAATGGTGATGCAACATACCCAGTGTACAATGATCAGGTTTCTGGTGCTATTGATATCGATTTTTCATCTAATAGTTAATGTTGAACCTATTTAAAAAAAGCCCTTCGCAAACCAAAACACGAAGGGCTAATCACTAATCAATAAACCAACTAATTAGTTAACTCAAAGCTAACTTTCTTATCGGCATCTGAATTTCCACCTACGAAAACATCAAACTGCCCAGGTTCTGCTACAAATTGTAGGTCAGAATTATAAAATTTTAAATCTTCAACTGTGATCTCGAAAGTCACGGTTTGTTTCTCCCCTTTTTTAAGGGTTATTTTTTGGAAATTTTTAAGCTCTCTAACAGGTCTTGTTACCGATCCAACCAAATCTCTGATGTACAATTGCACAGTTTCTTTTCCATCATAATTTCCGGTGTTGGCAACGTCTACGGTTACTTTTAATTTACCGTTTGAATTCATTTTATCAGCTGAAATCTTCAGGTTTGAATACTCAAAAGTGGTGTAACTTAAACCAAAACCAAATGGGAACAACGGTTCGTTTCTTTCGTCAATATAGTTTGATCTGAATTTTTCGAATTTACCTTCTTTGTTAACAAGAGGTCTTCCTGTATTTTTGTGTGCATAATAAATCGGTAGCTGCCCCACACTTCTTGGGAAAGTTGATGTTAATTTTCCTGAAGGGTTCACATCACCAAACAAAACGTCGGCAATAGCATAACCCGCTTCGGTACCGGCAAACCAAACATTTAAAATAGCCGGAACCGTTTCGTTTTCCTCTTTTATCACTAACGGACGACCGTCAAATAATACTAAAACAACCGGTTTACCTGTTTTTAATAAGGCATTTAATAAATCTTTTTGGGCCTGTGGAATTTCTAAGTTTGTACGGCTGCTTGATTCACCGCTCATCTCAGCAGATTCTCCCAATGCTGCAACAATTACGTCCGACTGATTGGCTACTTTTAAAGCTTCTGCCAGTAATTCTTCTTTTGAACGAGCGTCACGGTGTAAGGTTTTACCAAACATGGTTGCTTTGGTTTCAAACTCTTCATCATAATCTAAGTTGCTTCCTTTAGCATACAATACTTTTGTAGAAGCTCCCGCTACTTCTTTGATTCCAGCCAAAAGTGAGATCGCGTTCTCCATTCTTGTAGCTACACTCCAAGTTCCCGGCATGTTTTCTTTTGCATCTGCCAAAGGTCCGATTAGAGCAATTGTACCTGATTTTTTAAGCGGTAACAATTGATTTTGATTTTTCAACAAAACCAATGATTGTGCTGCTGTCGAACGTGCTTCTTTTCTGCTGCTTGCCGTAAAAATTTCTGTTTTTGCTCTGTTGGCATCACAATATTTATACGGATCACTGAATAAACCTAAATCGTATTTTGCTTCTAAAATAAGTTTAACCGCATTATCGATCGTCTCGATGGTTACTTTTTTCTCGTCTAATGATTTTTTCAAAGTCCCTAAGAAACCTTCACCTACCATGTCCATTTCTACACCTGCGTTTAGCGATAAAGCCGAAACGGCCTGTAAATCTCCCATTCCGTGTTCGATCATTTCAGGGATTCCGGTAAAATCGGTTACCACGAAACCTTTAAAGCCCCATTGTTTTCTTAAAACATCGGTCATTAACCATTTATTTCCTGTTGCAGGGATTCCGTCGATTTCATTGAAAGAGGCCATTACCGAACCTACACCTGCATCAACAGCGGCTTTGTAAGGAGGAAAATAGTCGTTGAACATTCTGATATGACTCATATCAACTGTATTGTAATCGCGTCCTGCTTCCGGCGCTCCGTATAAAGCGAAGTGTTTTACACAGGCCATAATCGAATTGTTTTTTGAAAGATCGTGTTGCTGATACCCATTTACCATTGCTTTGGCAATCTGGCTTCCTAAATACGGATCTTCTCCCGAACCTTCAGAAACTCTTCCCCAACGCGGGTCACGAGAAACGTCTACCATTGGTGAGAATGTCCAGTTGATTCCGTCAGCACTGGCTTCCTGCGCTGCAATTCTGGCACTTCTTTCGATCAGGTTCATGTCCCAGGTACATGATAATCCCAATGGAATTGGGAAGGTGGTTTCGTAACCGTGAATGACGTCCATTCCGAAAATTAATGGAATTTTCAGACGGCTTTTCTCCACCGCAATTCGTTGTACTTCTCTAATTTTTTGAACCGATTTAATATTGAATAAACCTCCAACTTTACCTTCAGCAATTTTTTTCGCCACATCAGAACTATTTGCCTGTCCTGTAGTAATATCTCCAGAAGTCGGTAAATTAAGCTGTCCCAATTTTTCGTCCAGTGTCATCTTTGACAATAACTCTGCTACAAACTCTGATTTCGGTTTGATTTTTACTGTATTTTTAGTGTTCTTTTTCTGGGCGTATCCGAGAACAGCACATCCTAAAAATAACAAGACTAATTTGTTTTTCATGTGTATTAATATTTGTTTTTGGAGCATGAAACCGCTTTCTTCGTTTCATTTATGAGTTGAAATCAAAGCGTTTTCATTTTAATCTATTTGTTTTTTGTATTCGTTTTTATCGTTTAAACCTCCATCCCCAGATTGCAGGATGTCATTTATTAGAATCCATATTTTCCGGATTTAAAACCAAGCTTCGTTAAACCTTGTTTTACTTCGGGAGCATTCATGAATAATTTCCACAATAAACCGGTACGGTAGTTTTCGATCATGACAACTTCAGGTCCCTGATCGATGGCTAAGTAACGTTTTGCCACCCATTTGTTCTGTAAGCTTACCGCATCATAAAACCCTGCATTTCCAAAGGTTTCTTTTTTATGATTTTCGTATAAGTTTCTAATGACAGCTATTGCTTCTTTTGGCGTGTAGACGATCGAACTAATTGCAGCTGTTGGAGAAATTACTCCTTTATCGTTACTTGGCATGTGGGCATCGTAACCTATAGATCCGTCAGGATTTCTGGAATAAGATGCGGTTAATCCCCAATAATCGGGTCCGTAACCTTTAAACTTGCCCGGGTTTTCGATACAATACTGATAATCAATTTTTACCTGATTGACATTCAGATTCCAATAGTTCGCATATTTGTCGGTTAATTGGTTCGGATCAAGTCCGACATACGAATAATGCGCCCAAAACAATGGTCCGCCAAATTCCTCGGCCCCGTTGTGTTTTAGAATTAATGGCAGGTTGTATTTTGTTTTTGAAGAAACAATTCCGCCATTTCTCGCCCAGCCTTCGTGGTATGCTTTTGCCTCTATTGCATGTGTGGGTGAAGAAGCTGCCATCACGTAGGTAATCAAACATTCGTTGTAGCCTTCAAGTGGAAAATTCATTTGCCAGTCGTAAGTTGGCGACCAGTGCCAGTACAACACATTTTTATTGTTGGTGTACCATTGCCAATCTACTCCTTTCCAAAGTGCGTCATATTTTTGAGCTACTGCTCGCTCTTTCTCAGAACCGTCTTTTAGATATTCGCGAACGGTAATCATTCCTGCAACCAAAAATGAGGTTTCGACCAAATCTCCACCATTATCCTTGGTTCCAAAAGGTTTTACTTTTCCTGTATTTCCGTCTATCCAGTGTGACCATGCTCCGTGAAAACGATCTGCTTTGCCTAAAAAATCAGCAATTTTATTCAGTCTTTCAACACCTTTTTCTTTGGTTACATATCCTTGCGACATTCCGGATACTATGGCCATCAATCCAAAACCAGAACCTCCTGTAGTTACAATATGTGCATCGTTTTCAGGGTAATTCCCATCCGGATGGTAACGTTCTCTGGCCAATCCTGAGTTGGGCTCAGCGTAATCCCAAAAATATTTAAAGGTCTCTTTTTGAACCGTAGCTAAAAGCTGATCGTCTGTTAATTTTACTGTAGCTGACGATGCCTTTTCTTTGTCTTTTTTTTCTTGTGCATTACAGCCCAAAAAAGTAAAAGCTAATAGTAAAACTGAAATTTTAACCATTATAAAAATTTTAAAAACAATGAATAAAAACCACTTCCTTCAGAAAAGGAAGGAAGTGATTTTAAAAATTTATTTAGTAACCACCAGGGTTTTGTTGCGAAAGTGCGCCTGCTTCTCTCAGGAATGAAGTTGGAATTGGAAATAATTCATGTTTTCCAACCACAAAAGTTTTTCCGTCAGCAGCCATAGCAGCCTGAGCTTGTCCTGTTCTAACAAGATCAAACCATCTGTCATGTTCGAAAGCCATTTCTAATCTTCTTTCTTTGTAGATCGCTTTTCTGATATCGGTCTGAGAAGTAAAAGGAGTATCTCCTAAACCTGCTCTTTTACGAATCATGTTTACCAAAGGAATTGCTGCCGAAGTTTGCCCCAATTCATTCAATGCTTCTGCTTTCATTAACACTACTTCAGCATATCTTAAATATCTAAGATTGGTATCTGTAAATTCCTGATTGTAAAAAGCAGATGAGTACGCTTTGTAGTTGTATCTTGGATTTGCTACAGTAGCCGGTACCGGTTGTCCATCGTATAAAACGGAACCTCTGAAAATGATCGTTGCCGCTCTTCTTACGTCGCCTGCTTCATAAGCATTTGCTAAGCCTTCAGTAGGTGTATTGAACCCCCAACCCCAACCTCCGGCACCACGTGGCGCCTGAGAAACGGTATAATTACCAATTCCAAATCCAGGACTTGAAGTGGAACCGATTCCATCAATCTCAAAAATAGATTCCGGACCAAATTCTCCTTCTTTTTTATATTGTAAAGCATAATCTGATACTAAAGAATATCCTGTTACCTTATCGCAGTTGTCAATTACTTCCTGCCACTTTTTTTGATACAAACTCACCTTTGCCAACAAGGCATAAGCTGAACCTTTAGAAACACGTTTTTTATCATTTCCTGCGTAGGCTGATTTCTCCGGTAAGTTAGCAATAGCATCTTTTAAGTCTTTTTCGATAAAAGCATACACTTCTGCTGCCGGCTTACGCGTTAACTGCATTTTTCTGTCTTCTTCCGAAATCGGAACCAGCGCTAAGTGATCTACAATAGGAACTCCGCCATATCCTTTTACTAAAGTGAAGTACATAAAAGCTCTCATAAATTTAGCTTCACCTTCTAATCTTGTTTTCAAAGCAGGAGTTACTTTATCTAACTTAGGGAACATTTCCAATGCCTGATTGCATCTGTTTATTCCAGCATAATTAGCATTCCACGTAGATTCAAATGATGGGGTTGATGCATTGTACGTTAAAGCGTCAACAATGTCTTTATCTCCACCAGCATCTCCGGGATCAGATCCCTTATCAGCGTCATCTGAAATGATACTTGAAACCGCATTCCATCCAAAAGAGGACATTTCCCAACCCAAAAACTGGTTGTAAATTGCAGTTACAAAACTTGAAGCTCCCTCATCACTGTTTACCAATGCAGGATCGGCCGGAATAGCCTCGCTTGGCTCTACATCTAAAAAATCATTTGAACAACCTGAAATAAATAATCCAGAGAGTACAAATATTGATATATATAATCTTTTCATAATATTAAAATTTTAAATTAGCACCTATAACAAATGATCTCAATGATGGATAAGCATCCAGCTCAACCCCCTGAGTACCTTCAACTAACTTACCATCTGACACTACATCAGGTGAAAATCCTGAGAATTTTTGTGTAATAAATGGGTTAATTGCATTTACATATATTCTACAGTAGCTAAGAAACTGATCGTCTTTTAAAGGAAGTTTATATCCTAAAGTGATGTTATTGATTCTAAAGAAATCTGCTGATTCTAAATAATAAGTCGACGCGAAAGGTGTCACATTAGAAGGTGCAGGATTAGATGCGTTTGTGTTTGTTGGTGTCCAGAAATCACGAGCCATAGAAGCTTCTATGTTTTCACCTCCAAAACGCTGCGCTTTTTTACCATTGTAAACTTTTGCTCCTCCTGTTCCGTAACCGTCAACAGAAAAATCAATATTTTTATAGTTAACTCCTAAAGTAACCCCATAAGTAGACGTTGGTAAAAGTGAACCTACGTATTTTTTATCAGTTCTCTCGTTTAAGGCAGTCTGAGCTACTTTGGCTCCGTTTGCGTTGTAATACAACATCTGACCATTTGTTGGGTCAATTCCTGCATATTCATACATATAGAAACTTCCTAAAGGCTGTCCTACCGAAGTGTTGTCTAATATTTTAGTATTTTGACCGTTTCCTAAACTTCCTCCAATAATTGGACTTAGCTGAACATTTTTAAGACTTGTTAGCTCATTTTTGTTATGAGAAAAATTTCCTCCAACCCAATAGCTCAAATTATCTGTTATTTTATCATCCCAACGTAAAGAGATTTCATACCCTTTGTTAGATACTTCTCCAATGTGTGCTGGTGTTGCTAATGTAATTCCTGATGAAGAATAAGGCTTAACATTCAAAATGGTGTTGGTTGTTTTTTTATCGTACAAGTCAAAAGATCCTTTTAATCTGCTGTCTAACAATTCAAAATCAACACCTCCAGAAAGTTCTTCTACAATTTCCCATGATAAACTAGGATCGATTTGAGAGTTAACTGTTATCCCTGAACCAAAATTAGGATAATCAACTCCCGAAGTGATGATCTGTGTGTTCAATGGTACATTTTGATTTCCTAATCTACCCCAAGAACCTCTTAATTTTAATAAATTGATTTGCTCTACTTTGCTTAAAAAGCTTTCTTTAGATACAATCCATCCCAAACCTACAGATGGGAATGTTCCCCAACGTTTGTCTTCTGCAAATTGCGACGATCCGTCACGTCTTACTGTACCGGTAAGCAAATACTTGTCCATTAATTTGTATTGGAAACGGGCAAAGTAAGAAGCTAATCTTCTTTGATTCAAAGCTTCATCTTTGTAACCTGTTACTGAACTGGCAACGTTAACATCTTTTAAAGACCAGTAATTTGAATCCGGATTTACATTTTTTCTGTCAATCGTTAATTTCTCTCTGGTTCCCTGTACGTTAGCTTCGATACCGGCAGTAACTTCAACATCATGAATTTCTGCAAAAACTTTATTATAAGTCAGGTAGTTAGACAAGTTCCAGTTGAAATACTGATCTCTGCTTCTGGTTAAAGTGTTTTTATTCAAACTTCCAGGGTAAGCTGCTACAACACGCGTTGGATCTGCTGATAACCAAAGCGCTGTATTGTCAACATAATTGTATTGTTTGTAGGTGTAAAATTCTCCATTAAACTGAGAAGTGAATTTTAATGATTTGATAATCTCGTAGTCTAATTTCAAACCACCTTGTAAAATAACACTTTCCTGTTGCTCATTTGTATAATCCAATTGCGCCACCGGATTTCCAACATTGTTGAAAGATGCTCCTGTTTCGGCCACTACTCCATTCGAAACAAACGGCACACCGTATTTTCCGTTAGGGTAACGCACAGGAACTAATGGAGACTGTCTGTAAGCATTGGTAAATGCGCTTAAAGGCATTGGTCTGTTCTTGATGGTACTTACACTTAAATTTTGAGTCAGTTTAACTTTCTCTGAAAGCTTAAACTCATTATTGTTTCTAATCGTAGTACGTCCGTAATCAGATCCGTTCAGAATTCCTTTTTCTTCGTAATTTCCAACACTAAAGAAGTATTTTACGTTTTCTGAAGATCCCGAGATTGCAATATTGTTCTGCGTATAAATTCCTGTTCTTGTAATTTCGTCAAGCCAATCGGTATTGTAAGGCTGGTTTGCTGAGAATCTTCCTTGTGGAAAATCTTTGCTGAAAGCGGCATTACTATAACGAACATATTCGTCGCTATTAGCCATTTTTACTTTTTTCAAAGGAGATCTGAAACCTGTAAAACTTTCAACATCTACAGAAAGTTTTCCTTTACCTGCCTTAGTGGTAATCATAATTACACCATTGGCACCTCTGGTTCCGTAAATTGCTAATGAAGAAGCATCTTTCAGGATCTCATAAGAGGTAATGTCATTACTATTAATGTTGTTGATATTTTCGGTTGGCATACCGTCTACTACAAACAAAGGATTTCTTCCTCCTAATGCAGTACCGGCTCCCCTGATCACCACAGAAGGAGTACTTCCCGGTGCATCTGAAGTAGATACCTGAACCCCGGCTGCCTTACCTTGTATGGCCTGAGAGGCATTTAACACCTTCATTTTGGTAATTTCTTCCGATTTAATAGAACTTACTGCTGAAGTATTATCGATTTTTTTTCGGGTTCCGTATCCGATTACCACTACATCTTTCAGAACCGTATCATCTGATTCTTTTAACGTAATCGTCATTGGTGCGGATGTCGCTGCTACAGAAACAGCTTCAAAACCCAACATTGAGATTTTTAATATCTCGCCCGCTTTGGCATTTATGGTAAAATTTCCGTCGAAATCAGCATCAGTAGAAGCTTTAGTACTCGAAGCAGAAATAATTGCTCCGGGAACTCCCATTCCACTACTGTCTACTACTTTTCCTTTAATTGCTTGTCCAGACATATAAGCCGGCAATAGCAAAAGCGCTAAAAAGCTAAAAATAAAATTTTTCATACAGTTCGTAATCGTTTAAGTTAGTAGTGCCAAATTAAACAATTACAACGTTGTAGTACATCAAATACCACTACAACACAGCTACATCATTAGGTTTAAAATCGGACACAAATTAATGGTTATCAACAAATTAAATATTAATTTTATTTTGTTAACATAACGTTATGATGTAGTAATGATGTATTAGAATTATACAATAAAAGAAGTGGAAAAATATAAGATATTTAAAAAACTAATCCCAATCTTACAGACTTAATAAAAATTTTGAGAGGTTTTCATCCTGTGTGAGCCCTAACTTCTTTCTTAGACGGTATCGGTGCAATTCTACCCCTCTAAAAGAGATGTTCATCATAGGGGCAATTTCCTTTGAAGAAAGATTCATTTTAAGGTAAATACACAGTTTAATATCCTTTGGCGTTAAGCTTGGATATTTCTTAGAAAGATTAATGATAAACTCATTGTGAATCTGATTCAGATTGGTTTCAAAAATTTCCCACTCGTGTTTGTTTACCTCATTGATCTTAATTGCCTTTTTGATTTCGCTTTTAAGTTTATTGAAGTCTTTCTCTGAGTTCAGAATGTTCTGAATGTTATCGATCATTTCACTTTGTTTGGCAATTGACAATGATTTCCCGGCAACTTCAGAAGATTTGGTTTGCAGTTCCAATTCCAGAATGTGTTTTTCATATTCCTGCAGATTCAGCTCGTTCTCTGCTTTTAATTCCATTTCCAGAATTTCACGCTGATGTTTTAATTCTTCGGCCTGTAATTTCAGTTTTTGCATGTAGCGCAGCTTGTTCCATTTGTAATAGATGAACAAAACAGCTCCCACTACTAACAGGTACAGCAAGATCATCCAGAATGAAAAATACCAGGGCTCCGCTACTTTGAAATCAAAACTGGTTACTTTTTCGTAGCTCGCTCCATCGTGTTTGTAAACCACAATCGCATGATTGCCGCTGCTTAAATTGTTCAATACCACCAACCCGTCAGAAATTGGTAAAAAATCATTGCCCTTATTAATTTTGTAAAATAAATTAGGCTTGCTAGCACCGTAAATCCCTGAGATTACATTTATTTTTATCTCCGTATTGTATTTGATTTTAGAATCGTTTGGTACCAGATTTCCATCATTAAAAGCTTCTATCTTAACATTAGAATTTTGCTTGTTTTCGTAAGTCAGCTGAAGCGAAATAAATCCGTCATCAAGGTTCAGTAAATAATGGTTCTGTGTTTTAAATATCCTCAGATTATCATTGATCAGTGTGCCTTTATAATATTTCTCCTGAATAATGTTCCAGATAAATTTATTTCCTTTGGCATAAATATGATACAAAATGCCATCCTGAAGCACAATAAAGTGGTCTTCGTCAATCGAAACGACATCGCTTATCTTTTTAAAATTAGAATTGAACAGCTCGTTTTCTTCCAGACTCGCACTAATCGAGTTGTAGGTATACCACACATTATTGATGAGAAAAAGAATCTCATTTCTAAACTCAAAAATCTTTACGCCAAAATCATTTTTAATTTTACTCTGCTGTGTGATGTTCTCGACTTTTTTGGTCTTGTAGTCATCATCATACAGTACGCGATACAATCCGCGGTAATTATCGGCAGCCCAGATTTCATTCTTTTGATTCTGCGCCACATATTTTATCGGTTTTGAAAGATCGTTGATAATCCTCCTCTGCGTAGGTTTTGAAATATCATCATAGACCACAACGCCGCTGTAAGTAGATTGAAAATAGGTGGTATTGATACCGCTTTTGGTTAAATTCCATCCACCGCTTATATTGTTGATTCGAACCAACGAACCATTTTCGTAACAAAAGGTTCCGTCATTATGACCAATGATATATTTTGTACCGATTTTAGTAATATTCCAGGCTTGTCCCTGTGTATTGGGCAACATCTTAAACTTGCCTGATACAAATTCGAAAACCCCATGATTTGAAGCAATCAGATACCCTTTATCGATAGCCGCAACGGAATAAACAGACCCCAGCAGACCCGAATTATCATAAAAGAAGGAAATGGGAGAATTGATCTCTACATGGGTAATACCATTGTCTAAACCTAGCCATAAATCGTTCTCTTTGTCAAAACCAATGCTTAAGACCGAATTGTTCATTAAGACATTATTCCTGTTGATGTTTTTATAGGTGTCGGTCTGAAAGTCATAGATAAACACACCTCTGTTCCCGGTTCCTACTACCAGTTTATTTCCTTTAATGAATTTGGCCACATTGATTGTTGCCGATTTTAGGATTTCATTTAAGGGATTGTTCCAGGGTCTTAAACCTCCTTTTTCTACAATGAAAATTCCTTTTTTCTGCGTAAAAATAAACGTTTCGTTTTTGTATTTTTCGATGGCGTGAACTACCGTCTTTTTTAAAATGTTCCAGCCTTTCGGATTGGCGATTCTCGAACCGTCCATACGGAAAAGACCTTTTTCAACCGAGGCCACATACACATTATTATCGACTACAAAACAGTAGGATATCAAAAAAGGAAATTTGATTTTCTGAACGTGTTTTCCGTTATAAATAAAAACATCATTAAAAGATTGGAAGTAAACAGAACCGTTAAACTTAAAAATTTTCCAGATCTCTTCGTTGTCTTTTTCATCAAACAAACGCAGTTTTCTAGTGATCGATACATAATGCATCTTTCCGTCTTTTCGGTACCAATACCCAAATTCTTTATAAGAACCTGAATAGATCTTATCTCCTTCGATCATAATCGAGCGGATGATTGTTTTATTGGGTAGGGTATACTTTTCCCAGATTACACCATCGTAACGCAACAAATAATGGTTGTTGGCAAAATACATCGCATCATCATTTCCCTGAACAACATTCCATATTTGATTGTCGCCCTGATAATCTGATTTGTTGTAATTTTCTACGAAAGGAAGTAATTCTTGTGCCTGGATTTGAAAAGCAATGAAAAAGAAAAATATAGCTTTAAGAAGTATCGATTTCAAAATAGTATGATTTATAGCCAAAGATACAGACAAATATTTAATCTGAAAGCATAAAAAAAGCTTCCCAAATGAGAAGCTTCCTTTTATAATATGGGCCAATTTTAGCTTTGAAGCAGCTGGTAAACCTGATTGGCAATTTCATATTCCTCATCCGTTGGTACGACCAAAACTTTTGCTCTTGAATTTGGTGTGTTGATTTCTCTGATTTCTTTAGAACGAATCTGATTCTTTTCCTCATCCAGTTCAATTCCAAAATAATCCATATCGGTACAAACCAGTTTGCGCACATAAGAGGAGTTCTCCCCAATTCCGGCGGTAAAAATAATAGCATCCAAACCGTTTAGAGCTGCCGCATACGAACCAATCGTTTTTCTAATTCGGTACGCATTCATTTGCAATGCCAGTATACAGTCTTTGTTTCCTTTTTCAGCTTCTGCTTCAATGTCGCGCAAATCACTGTAGCCTGTAAGTCCAAGCATACCGCTTTGTTTCAGTAAAATCGAATTTACTTCATCGGCCGTATACCCCAGGTTTTTAACCATATAAAAAATAACGGACTGGTCAATATCTCCGGAACGGGTTCCCATTATAAGACCATTTGAAGGCGAGAATCCCATGGTATGATCGATGCTCTTGCCGTCTTTAATGGCGGTCATACTACAGCCATTTCCGAGGTGAATGGTAATTATTTTAGCGTTCTTTTCTAAGTGAGCAATCGCTTTTTCAGATACGTATTTATGACTGGTTCCGTGAAAACCGTAAACACGTACTTTATGTTCTGTTAGAAGGTAATTTGGAATGGCGTATTTATATGCCAATTCAGGCATTGTTTGGTGAAAAGCAGTATCAAAAACCGCAATTTGCTCTGCTGAACTAAAGATCTCTTCAGCCACATTAATTCCCTCTAAATTAGCAGGATTATGAAGCGGTGCCAGTTCAAAAAGTTCTTTGATTTTTAATTTCACCTTTTCGTCAATCTTTACCGTATCGCTAAAAGCGCTTCCTCCGTGTACCACACGATGGCCCACTGCTGCAATTTCTGAAGTCGATTTTATCACTCCTTTGTCGGCATCTAAAAGCATATTGGCTACTTTTTGCAAACCTATTTTATGATTGGCAATCGGAAAGGTTTCTTCGATAGTATTGGTTGCCGTTTTAAAGATCACATTTGAAGTTTCTAAACCAATTCTATCAATCATACCGGTACAAATTACTTCGTTGGTAGGCATGACCATTAATTGATATTTGATTGACGAACTTCCTGAGTTTATTATTAGTATTTTCATTTTCTTTAAGTTGCTGAGAGACTAAGTCTCTAAGTTTTTTTGTTTCAAGTTTCAAGTTTCAAGTTTCAAGTTTCAGGTTGTATGACCTAACGCTGAAACGATTATTTTTTTACGCTGATAAAACGGATTCGCTATCGCGAAGACACGGATAAAACGGATTTTTCGAGTATCTCATGCTGCAAAACGCACAATTCATAATTAATAATTCATAATTAACAATTAATTAAAGTCCTTGTGCCTGAATGGCCGTAATTACAACGGTATTGATGATATCATCAACGGTACAACCACGACTTAAATCGTTTACCGGTTTGTTCAATCCCTGTAACATCGGACCGATAGCCAAAGCTCCGGTTTCACGCTGTACTGCCTTATAGGTATTATTTCCTGTATTTAGATCCGGGAAAATTAGAACACTCGCCTGCCCTGCTACTTCTGAATCGGGCATTTTGCTTTTTCCAACAGCACGATCGACAGCGGCGTCATACTGAATTGGCCCTTCAATTTTTAAATCGGGACGTTTTTGTTTTACGATTTCGGTTGCAGCTCTTACTTTATCTACCTCATCCCCTTTTCCGGATGCTCCTGAAGAATAGGAAAGCATGGCAATTTTAGGCTCAATTCCGAAAGCTGAACTTGATTCTGCCGATGAAATGGCAATTTCTGCCAATTGTTCCGCCGTTGGATTTGGATTGATGGCACAGTCTCCAAAAACCGAAACTCTGTCTTCTAAACACATAAAAAATACCGACGAAACTACCGAGGAATTCGGTTTGGTTTTAATGAATTGCAAAGCGGGTAAAATGGTATGTTGTGTAGTATGTGCAGCACCCGAAACCATTCCGTCAGCGTGGCCTTTGTATACCATCATGGTTCCAAAATACGAAACGTCTTCCATTAAATCCCTTGCCGTAGTGATACTTATATTCTTGGCTTTTCGCAGTTCATAATAGGTGTTGGCATAATCCTCATAAAGCTCCGATTCTATTGGGTTGATGACGGTAATTTTTGAGAAATCCAGTGTAATTCCGAGTTCATTAACTTTGCTTTCAATCTGTTTTTTATCGCCGATGATGGTAATATCCACCACATCCATAGCGAGTAATCTTGAGGCTGCAATGATGATTCTCTCGTCATTTCCTTCCGGTAAAACGATATGTTTTCGGTGCTGTCTGGCTCTTTTTACCATATTGTACTGAAACATTTTTGGCGTCATTCCTTCTGCTTGAAAGGTGATTAATCTTTCGGACAGCTCATCCATAGCAACATACTTTTCGAATGTGCTGATTGAAGTTTCTATTTTATGGGTATTATTGGCGTAAATCTCTGATCTGATCGATCCAATTCGGTTGGTGATCCCGTAAGTTCCACCATCAACTGCAATAATAGGTACGACAGCCGAAAGTCCTTCAATAAGTTTGAGAATGCTTTCTTCCGGAACGATATTTCCTGTTAGGATAATTCCCGATATTGTTGGATAATTGGCCGATTCGTTAGCCTGTAAAGCCCCTAAAATAATATCTGAACGGTCCCCTGGCGTGATCACCAGTGCATTATCATGCAGATGTACCAGATAGTTGTGCAATTGCATTGCCCCAACGCTAAAATGTCCAATTTCATTGTTTAAGTAAGCGCCACCAAACAATACTTTGGCATCAAGCTGGTTGACAATTTCCTGCATTGTTGGATTGTTCAAACTTGAAATCAACGGGATGGTGTTGATGAGTACATTGGCCGGTAAGCTTTTTTGCAATCCCTGTGTCACCAGTTCGATGTTTTCGGGCTGTACTTTATTGGCAATGACTGATAATACCTCAACTTCTTTTACTTTAAAGGAATCGTAAACCAAATACAGACTGTCTACCAGTTCTTCCAGCGTTTTACCTACTCCCGATCCGATAATGATGGTGGGAATCCCGAGGTTTTTGGCAATTAAAACATTCAAATCCAGTTCGATCGAAGTTCCTTCTCCGGTAAAGCTTGTTCCTTCTACCAAGACAAAATCAAAACGCTCTTCGAGTTTTTTATATTTTTCGATAATAAGGTCCAGAACCTCTCCTATTTTTCCTTTGTTCTTTTTCTTGATTAATTTGCTTTTGGTAATCGCAAAGGCGTCTTCAAATTTAATATCAAGATTAAAATGCGACAACACGGTCTCGATGTGATTGTCTAACTCTCCATCCACAAAATCCTCAACTATAGGCCTAAAATAACCCACTTTGGCCGTTTTACCAATCAAAATACTCATCAAACCAAGTGTTACAATTGATTTTCCGCTATTCTGATCGCTTGTAGCTATATATATTGCTTTACTCATAATTTATGTTTTAAACTCAACAAATGTCGTATATAATCGTATTTTAAATAGAGAAATAAACGTTAAAACCAGCGTCTTTTTTTGAAATAAATGATCAGGCCTATGACCAATATAAACATGCATCCCATCACGATAAAATAGCCGTTTCTTTCTTTCAGTTCAGGCATGTATTCAAAGTTCATTCCGTATACCCCAACAATAAAAGTAAGCGGAATAAATATGGCCGAAATAATGGTCAGGGTTTTCATAATCTCGTTCATCTTTCGGCTCTGTTCCGAAAAATAGAAATTGGAAGCGCTTTCCAATGAGCTCATATCAGATTCTATCTGCTCCAGTAGTTCTAAACTTTTTTGATGCAGTCTGATGAAAAAGTTAAAAGTTTCTTTCTGTATAAGACCATTATTTTCATCGTCGTCTTTAATGGTTTTTAAATAAAAAAGCGAGTCCCTAAGAGGAGTAATCGAACGTTTTAAAAAATTAAAGTTGTCACGGTGGTTTTCAATTTTTTCCAAAATAATTGGGTCTGCTCCTTTTTTGGTTAAATCGATTAGCTCTTCAATATTATCTTCTTCATCTTCGATCGTAATGTAAAAGTTTTCCATTACAGCATCAAGCAATAAATATAGCAGATAATCTACCTTTTTAGATCTTACGATTCCGGCATGAGTGCGCAGACGTTCGCGTACGTGTGTAAAGAAGTCACTTCTTTTTTCCTGAAAAGAAATCAAAATGCCGTCTTTTAATATAAAACTGAGCTGTTCTACCTTAAGACCATCTGAGTATTCTGAAGGCAACAACGATTTTATGTTGAAAAACAAAACATCTTTTTGTTCCTCCAATTTGGTTCTTTTAGTCGTATTTAAAATATCAGCCAGTAAAAAATCATCTACTTTAAAATGATCTCCTATTGTTTTAATAAGACCGATGTCATTTAATCCGTGAATATTCAACCAATTATTTTTAGTATAATCAAAACAGGAATTTAGGGCTAAAACCGTAAACTTCTCGTACTCGACAATATCAGTCTCATTATAAACAAAAAGCTGCATTTCTGTTTCATGATCTTTATGCGTGCCTGTGTACTCCAGACTTGTATGTTGCAACTTCCTGCCTTTCTTGTATTTTATCTTTCTCATTCAAAAATGATTTACAAAGTAATATTACGAAAAAGAATCTGAATGGGAAATGACAAATGTCATTTTGAGGAGAAGACCCTTACTTAATATGTAGTATTTTTATTACTTTTACTTTAATCAAACCCGACAGGTTTTGAAAACCTGTCGGGTTTAAAATATAAAACACTGATAAACAATCAATAAGTATGCAGCTTACAGAATTATTAGAATTTGGAAAATATTACCATATCTACAACCGGGGAATTAATAGCGAAAATCTTTTTAAGGAAAACAGAAACCATTCTTACTTTCTGGCTCTTTACAACAAACATATTGATCCCATTGCCGATACGTTTGCCTGGTGTTTGCTGAGAAATCACTTTCATTTACTGGTCAGAATTAAAACTTTTGAAGAGATTCTCCATACCCATAAGGACTATGAAATTAAACGAATTATTGCTCCTCATCAGTCTTTTGGGAATTTATTCAATGCTTATACAAAAGCCATTAACAAAGGGTATAACAGACACGGGGCGTTGTTCGAAAGACCTTTTAAACGCAAACGAATTGATAATGAAACCTATTTACAAACACTTATAAAATACATTCATTATAATCCTGTAAATCACGGTTTCTGCCAGCATCCAATTGAATATCCATGGAGCTCTTATCAAACCTGTATCTCCGAAAAACCTACAAAATTAAAACGTGAAAAGGTAATTTCATTATTTGAAAACATTGAAGGCCTAAAAAATTCCCATCAGCAAAAAGAAAATTTTACTTCACTGGAAGATTTTCTTAATTCATAATATTATAAATACAAACAAACCCGACAGGTTTTAAAAACCTGTCGGGTTTAAGTAAAATAAAAAAAAACCGAATCATTTCTGACCCGGTTTCTTCCTTATAAATTACTTTTATTTATGGTTGTGTTACTACAGTATAGGATAAGTTTGTAAAAACTCCATTTTTTACTTCAAAAACTTCAGGTGTTTTTACTTTAGTCTGTAGTGTACCCACCTTTTTAGAAGTAAAGCTAAAAGTTCCTGATACTGTTTTTTTGGCAGCATCCATAGAGGTTATCGTTAGTTTTCCGGTTTCAACAAAATGCTCTGTATACGTATTTCCATCAACTAAATAAGTATTAATAAATAGGGCGTCCATATCCTCTATATCTTCAATAAAATTATAGGCTTTCAATGGCATTGCATCAGCAGTTGTAAGCTCGCTTACACAAGCTAAGGACAACATTTGAGCATTGTCCTGAATATTAATATCGAAACGTTGTTGGTTTTCGCTTTTTACCTTGATTAACGTTACGCTGTTAATTTTGGTTGCATTCCATTCCGTACCATTAATAGTAGCCGAAACAGCGTTATTATTATCATTTTTATCGTTTTCATCACTGCTACAAGCGGTTAACAAAACAGATAACGACAATAGTCCAATGCCTAGAATTTTCTTCATGATTTTAAGGTTCATTTTTAATTATTTTTTTTCAAATTAAAGACTAAAAACCCTAATAAACTTACGTAAAACCACATTCGACATAAATAATTCAGCAAACCCGACAGGTTTTTGAAACCTGTCGGGTTTAAATAAAATAAAAAAACCGGATCATTTCTGATCCGGTTTCATTATCGTTTAAAGAAGAATTATTTTACTTCTTCGAATTCAACGTCTTCAACATTGTCTCCTTGCGATTGCTCTTGTTGTGGAGCTGCTTGTTGACCTTGTTCACCTTGAGCATACATAGCTTCTGTAGCTGTTTTCCAAGCTGCATTGATGTTATCAAGAGCGGTTTGAATAGCTGGAATGTCTTGAGATTGGTGAGCCATTCTTAATTCAGTTAAAGCGTACTCTACAGCAACTTTGTGGTCGTCAGCTAATTTGCTTCCTAACTCTTTCAATTGACTTTCTGTTTGGAAAATCATGCTGTCAGCTTCGTTTAATTTCTCAGCTCTTTCTTTAGCTATTTTGTCAGCGTCAGCGTTAGCTTCAGCATCTTTTTTCATTTTTTCGATTTCTTCAGCTGTTAATCCAGAAGAAGCTTCGATACGGATATCGTGAGATTTTCCAGTTCCTTTATCAGTTGCAGAAACTTTGATGATACCATTTGCATCAATATCAAAAGTAACCTCGATTTGAGGAACTCCTCTTGGTGCTGGTGGAATACCATCTAAGTGGAAACGACCGATAGTTTTGTTATCAGCAGCCATAGCTCTTTCTCCTTGTAATACGTGAATTTCAACAGATGGTTGAGAATCAGCAGCAGTAGAGAATACTTGAGATTTTTTAGTTGGAATAGTTGTGTTAGACTCGATTAATTTAGTCAATACACCACCCATAGTTTCGATACCTAAAGATAAAGGTGTAACGTCAAGTAACAATACATCTTTTACATCTCCAGATAAAACTCCACCTTGAATAGCTGCTCCAATAGCGACAACCTCATCAGGATTAACTCCTTTAGATGCTTTTTTACCAAAGAATTTCTCTACTTCGTCAGCGATTCTTGGCATACGAGTAGAACCTCCAACAAGGATTACTTCGTCGATATCAGATGTAGATAAACCTGCATCTTTTAACGCTTTAGCAACTGGCTCCATAGAACGTTTAACTAATGAATCAGTTAATTGCTCAAATTTAGCTCTAGATAATTTTTTAACTAAGTGTTTTGGTCCTGAAGCCGTAGCTGTAACGTATGGCAAGTTGATTTCAGTTTCTGAAGAAGAAGACAATTCAATTTTTGCTTTCTCTGCAGCTTCTTTCAAACGTTGCAATGACATTGGGTCTAAACGTAAATCAATACCTTCTTCAGCTAAGAATTCATTAGCCAACCAGTCAATAATTTCGTGGTCAAAATCATCACCACCTAAGTGAGTATCACCATTTGTAGACAATACTTCAAATACACCGTCTCCTAATTCAAGAACAGAGATATCAAAAGTACCTCCACCTAAATCGTAAACAGCAATTTTTTGATCTGTTCCTTTTTTATCCAATCCGTAAGCAAGTGCCGCAGCAGTTGGCTCATTGATGATACGCATAACTTTAAGACCAGCAATTTCACCAGCTTCTTTAGTAGCCTGACGTTGTGCATCGTTAAAGTAAGCAGGAACAGTAATAACTGCTTCAGTTACTGTTTGACCTAAATAGTCTTCAGCAGTTTTTTTCATTTTTTGAAGAGTCATTGCTGACAATTCCTGAGCAGTATACAAACGACCATCAATATCCACACGTGGAGTATTGTTGTCACCTTTTACTACTTTGTAAGAAACTCTTTTTGCTTCGCTTGTAGTCTCAGCAAAAGTGTGTCCCATAAAACGTTTAATAGAAGCAATCGTTTTTGTAGGATTCGTTACTGCTTGTCTTTTTGCAGGATCACCTACTTTAATTTCTCCACCTTCAACAAAAGCGATAATAGAAGGAGTAGTTCTTTTTCCTTCTGCATTAGGGATAACAACTGCTTCGTTACCTTCCATTACAGAAACACAAGAGTTCGTCGTACCTAAGTCAATTCCGATTATTTTACCCATTTTTTATATATTTAATTTTTGATATACTAATTTAATAACTCAGGTGGCATAAGTCAATCTTTGTGCCAATATAAAAAACCAAATAAAATTGTCAGTTTTACTGTCGACACATTTAAAACTATCTGACAACATGACATTTTTAAAACCTGACATACGTGGCATATCAATGCTTTACATGTCATTATCAATATCAATTCGTCATAATATTTACTTCTTTACTTAAATTATAATATATTTGAAATACATTAATTCATTATAATTATGAAAACAATACTTCCATTTATCTGTTTTTTAATTACCGCTCCTTATCTGTTTTCACAAAACACAAACGATACAACTCAACTTAAAAAATCATTAGATAAGGCTACTTTAACAATACGTAATGCATTTGAAAAAGGAGATGCAGAACTGATTGTAAAATTACATAGTCCGAATATTGAAAAATATTTTGGCGGAAATAATGTTGTGATTGGAAGAGAAAACTTAAAAAAGGGGTTACAGGATTGGTTTCAAAACTCGAAAGTAGAATTTATAGAAAATACTGTTGAAAGTACTATTTTTAATGGTGAAACTGCTATAGAAACTGTTGTTTTTGGCTTTAAAACGATTCCCAAAAACGGAGGAGCTTCAGTAATAAGCAGAGGCCGTTCAATGGTCGTTTATATCCAGGACAAAACCAGTCCTACAGGCTGGATTACCTTAAGAGAAATGGTACAAGAAGCGCCAACAAAAGAAAAATAAATTACAGTAGTCTTTTTCTAAATTACACGAATGGAAAACTATACCATCATTATCTTTATTCTTGCCATTGTCATAGGGCTTTCTGCATTTGCCGATAAAGCAAAACTCCCCTATCCCATATTGTTAGTTATCGTTGGAGTTGCTATTGGTTTCATTCCCTCAATGAGTGAAATCGAAATTAATCCTGAAATTATCTTTCTGATTTTTTTACCGCCTTTATTGTACGATGCTTCGTTTAACATCTCGCCAAAACATTTGAGAACAAATCTCAGCACCATAAGTACGCTGGCCATACCATTGGTTTTTCTCACTACCTTTTGGATCGCCGTAGTCTCACATTATATGATTCCCGGCATGACCTGGCCACTGTCTTTTGTACTGGGAGCAATACTTTCGGCTACAGATGCTGTTGCTGCCGTAAACATCACAAAAGGACTGGGAATACCCGAGAAAACAATCACCATACTCGAAGGAGAAAGTCTTATCAATGATGCTTCTGCGCTGGTTGCTTACCGGTTTGCAGTGGCAACTGCCATGGGTTCTGCATTTATCATCTGGAAAGCAACACTTCAATTTGTACTCTTATTAGGAGGCGGTTTTTTAGTAGGTTTTATAATGGGTAAAATTTTAGCTTTCATTCTCACCAAAGTCCGTAAAAACACAAATGTCACCTTAAGTTTTATGCTCCTGATGCCCTTTGTTACTTATTTAGTGGCGGAACATTTGCATGTCTCGGGAGTAATTGCGGTCGTATTTCTGGGTCTGGCTATCGCCCGTTTCAGCAAGAAAATATTTCCGGAAAGCCTTAGAAACAATTCGAAAAACTTGTGGGATGTCATTATATTTATCTTAAACGGATTAATTTTTATCCTGATCGGACTTAATTTCCGATACATCCTGAAAGATATCGACGACAACATGATTTTACCTTACATAGGTTATGCTGTTATCATTACTATCGTGGCCTTATTAACCCGAATGGTGAGGGTCTTTTTTCAAAAAATAAACCTGCAGAAAGCCTTTCAGAAAAATGACCGAAAAAAACGAAAAGTCAGCGAGCATTCCTTATTAGATTCCAAAAACAGCTTTATAATCAGCTGGTCCGGAATGCGTGGTATTGTTTCTCTGGCCATAGCCCTGGGATTACCTAAATTTCTGGAAGACGGCACTCCTTTTCCAGAGCGAAATGCCATAGTATTCATTTCTGTTGCTGTGGTACTTTTAACCATAGTTGGGCAAGGACTTACACTTCCGTGGATTGTCAAAAAATTAGGCGTTCAGGAAGAAAAATAAACTGCATCAGAAATTTTAATTATATTCGTTCAAACTAATTATCAGCTCCTTAAACGAATATAATTAAAATTTAACTTATGGAAAATACCATTGCCATCTATGGCGCTTACGGGCACACCGGAAAATTTATTGTAGCAGAACTTTACAAACAGGGCTACCCATTAATCCTTTCAGGAAGAGACCACGAAAAACTGACTCTATTAAATCAGGACTACCCGAAAGCCATCCTAAAAGCGGCAGATATTCAGGATCCGGCATCCTTAGATACGGCATTTTCCAAAGCAAAAATAGTCATCAACTGTGCCGGTCCGTTTTTAGATACTGCCGATCCCATCATTCAATCGGCTTTACGATTAGGCATTCACTATATTGACCTGACTGCCGAACAAAAATCGGTATTGGATATATTCGAACAATTTTCGAACCCGGCAAAACTGGCCGAAATTCTGGTCATTCCTGCCGCTGCTTTTTATGGCGGATTAGGTGATTTATTAAGTACTGCAATCACTCAGGATTGGGATCAGATTGACGAGATAAACCTCTACATCGGTTTGGATTCCTGGCATCCTACAAAAGGAACAAGACTAACAGGAGACCGAAATCACTATACCCGACTAACCTTAAAAGACGGTCTTCTGCAAGACCTTCAACCCGGTGCGTCTTTAGAATGGGACTTTAAGAATCCAATTGGAATTAAAGAAGTGGTTGCATTACCCCTTTCAGAAATCATCACCATCTCGCGTCATTTAAAAGTCGGTAACATCAATACTTATCTCAGTCAAAATTCACTCGACGATCTTCGAAATGCTGCCACACCCGAACCAAAACCCACCGATCACAAAAACAGGTCGTCACAACATTTTTGTCTGGAAGTTACCGCAACAAAAGAAAACATCAAAAGAACAATTATCGCTCAGGGTCAGGACATTTATGCCGTTACCGCGCCGCTTGTTGTAGAAACAGTGAACAGAATACTGTCCGGAAAAGCCAAAAAAACAGGAGTCACCACCATTGGAGAAGTATTTGATGCTGCAGATTTTCTTAAATCATTAAAAGAAGATGACATTACAATCTCTGCGATTGAAGAATCTAAATTAAATTAAAACAGTTCGGTATTTAATAGCAATAGTTCTTCTTTACCACAAAACGTTTGATTTTTTATTCGTAATTTCGATTTTCTAAAAAAGATTGATTTTCCAAAGAAATTAACGTTCTGCTGTCAATCTCATTCAATTAAAATACAATTACAAAATGGCTTCATTTATTAAAGAAATCTCTTTTCGCTGGTCAGATCTTGACCCTAATTTTCACGTTCGTCACAGTGCTTATTACGATTTTGGCGCACAGCATCGTATTGAAATCCTTGAAGAGCTGGGTTTAACTTTAAGAGTAATGCAAACACAGGGTTTTGGACCTGTTTTGTTTAGAGAAGAATGTATTTTCAGAAAAGAGTTAAAACTTTCTGATAAGATCTTCATTCATACCAAAACCTCAAAAATGAAAGCCGATGCCTCACGCTGGTCGATCATTCATGAATTTAGAAGAGAAGACGATACACTTTGTGCCGTTATCACAGTGGATGGCGCGTGGATGGATACTAAACTTCGCAAATTGGCTTCTCCAACTCCCGAAATCGCTATTCAAGCCTTGAGTATCTTCCCAAAAAGTGATGATTTTGTTGGACTTTAAAACGAAATCCTATTGGTTATAAATTACAAAAATCCAAAAAGCACATTTTAACAAAAATCGTTTTTTGGATTTTTTTTCAAACTTAAGAGCTATGATTGATTATTTAAAAGACTTCAGAATAGGCATTTTTATTGCCATTATAGCGATTACCACTATAATCCTTAGTGCCATTACCGACAAAGTACTTCGTTATGTATTATATCGAAAACAGGCTGATAAAGATTATGACGCTACAGGCTTTAAGTTTTTAAAACACCTAATCATTACTATAATTTATATTTTAGGATTTGCCTTTGCCTTAATACAAATTCCCGAATTTAAAATAATCGGTCATTCTGTTTTGGCCGGAGCTGGAGTAATCTCTATTGTTGCCGGTTTGGCTTCTCAACAGGCCCTAAGCAATATTGTGAGCGGAATCTTCTTGGTCATTTTCAAACCTTTCCGCATCAACGATAAAATCACCATCAACAATTTTGTGGGCACAGTCGAAGATATTAATTTAAGACAGGTCGTTCTAAAAGATGCCGAAAACAACCGAATCATCATTCCAAATTCAGTGATCAGCAATCAGATTATTGTCAACACCAACATGCACGACACCAAATGCTGTAAAATCATTGAAATTGGTATTGGTTATCAGTCTGATATTGAAAAGGCCTTAGAAATCATGCAGGACGAAATTGCCAAACATCCGCTTTTTATCGATACCCGAACGGCCGAAAACAAAAAGCAAAAAACACCTTTAGTTGTTGCTCGCGTAGTAGCATTGGCAGATTCGAGCGTAACCCTGAAAGCATGGGCCTGGGCAAAAAATTCTACAGACGGTTTTGTCCTGTATTGCGATTTACTGCAAAGTATCAAAAAACGTTTTGACGAAGCCGACATTGACATCCCTTACCCACAGCAGGTAGTAACGCTAAAAAGGTAATTTACGCGCTTAATCATTTTAGGCCGCAATTCAACTCCTTTATTGAAACTTCAGCCCAAAATTAACTTTATCAAAAGTAGTACTGCAGGAAATCGCAAAACGTCCCACGTTAACAGTTCCGAAGATCCCCTCTTCTCCATGACCGGAATAAAATCCTCCTGCCGAGAAACGACCAGTCTGATACTTTAAGGCGATATCATTAACCCTGCTGTTCAACTGTCCAAAAACAATAAGCTTGGGAATAATCTCATAGCTCCCAAAGATTTTCGGAGCCAGTTTGTTGTAATAATTAAACCCCTCATCGGTACCATTATGGATACTGGAGGAATGTAAATTTGCCAAACTCCCTCCAATGAAAGTATTTTCACTAAAATGCCAGGATACACTAAAGCCTGTATAGGTTCCGTCATATCCGCTTTGGGATTCTGCATAACCCACAGAGATGGTTGCCCGAAACTTATCACACATCTTACCTATATAACCCGTGTAAGTCCGATCTGATTCCGTTTTATTAATACCCGCTCCAAAAATAATATCATCTTCACACAGGGTAAGCGCGTACTGAAAATAAGCAGAATACTGATCTTTGTTGGCTGAAACCACACTTCGCCCCTTGTCCAGATCAATATTTGGTGAAATAACAGTCGAATTGATGACCGCAAAATCAAATGTGTTCATTTCCTGTGCAAATACAGGCGAAGTAATCAGAAATAAAAGTAGTATTCTTTTCATGATGTCAAATTTAGGAGCAACATTCTTTTACTAAATTACTGACAAAACGATGCGTTAAAAAAGAAAACCCATGAAGTGATAAAATACTCGTTAAAATACAATATTTCAAAAATATATGAAAATTCTGTCCCCTGTTATTCTATTATTTATTGCATTTTCAATTCAATTTTAAAATCATAATTGTATTTTTGAATTACTAACCCAAAAGAACCAAATCGGTTGTTAAGCACTTTTTTTATAGGTTTTCGAAAAAGAAAACCAAGATTAATTAGCGCATAACTCGGAGAAACACCTAACAAATTAGTATAATTATTCTTTTTAATTTCACATCATTTAAAACTAAAATATATGTTTACAATAGAGCAGATCAAAGAAGCACATGCCAAAGTACAAAGCGGTGCTGATTTCCCAAATTACATTCAGGATCTAATCATTCTGGGGGTAAAAGGTTACGATACTTTTGTACATGACGGACATGTCGAGTACTTTGGTGTAAACAATTACCATGTAACCTCTGATGAAAAATATGACGAAATACAAGTAGCGCCATCGCCTAACAAAGAACGTTTTATTGAATTTTTGGTCATGCACCAGGACGGTCAAACGGATTATCTTACTTTTTGCAATCACGCTGCCCATTGCGGTATAGCCAAATGGAGAGTTGATATTATCGAAATGACCTGTACTTATTTTGACAAAGAGGAAAACGAAATCCTGATCGAAAAAATCCCGGGCTAACCTTTAATCAAACCAATTTATAAGGGTAAATAACCACTATTTGCCCTCTTTTAACCCTGTTCCCTGTGAAAAAAATACTTATTCCAGTCCTTTTAACCGTTTTATACGCCTGCAACTCCAAACAAGAGGATCCTAAAATAGCCACTACACAAAAAGAAACACCAGCAGCAAAAGCTTCCGAAAAAAAGAGTGAAAAAATCGCTGTTGATTACGAAACATCTGCCTACGATGATCCTAAAATTGCCGATCGGGTAAGCGAGCAAAAAGAAAACTTAAAGGAGCTTTCAGAAAAGAAAGTATTCCTTGACATTCATACCAAACTACTTCAAAAACTACCCAAAGAACAACAATCTTTCTTCCTTACAAATACTGATTATGAAGTACTTTCTATCGCAAAAGGAAGTTTGTTTGAGGAAAACAGCAATGACTTTGCTTTTATCGTTTATGACAAAAAAAAGGTACGAATTTCGATTGTACTTTATAACGGAATAACTTCTAAATATGCTAAATTATACGAGGACATAAAAGTGGTCAATGGCGTAAAAGATGAAGATTCCGGCAACTATTCGTTTGGAACATCCGATTATCAATTTGCCTATGAACATTTAATTTACAACAAAGATTATCTTGAAAAAAGTACCGGCACTTACTTAGAATCTTCCAATCTTAAAATTACGGATATCTCAAAAGACGAAGACTTTGTGTTAGATCATGGCACTTTTGCAAAAAATGTTTCAAAAACAAATTTAGCGCATACGCTTTGTATTGCCACAAGCTCTGTATACAGCAATTGGGATTGTTTCAGATACGACAAAACAAAACATACTTTTATATTATTTTATTCTCAGGCTTTCGCCGATTAAATGCCCTGCTTTTGTATGCGAATTCATAAAAAATAAACTATTTCAAAATGGCAGCTAAACTTTCCCCGATAATAGACCCTAAAGAATTAGTGCAACTCTCCAATTCAGCTGAAATCATTCTCATTGATGCCAGAGCGGGAGCAAATGCCGCACAAAACTACCAGAACGAACACCTGAAAGGAGCCCGTTACATTGATTTGAACAAAGACCTGGCAACAGTAGAAACCGATCCGGCTAATGGAGGAAGACATCCTTTACCATCCTTAGAAAAATTTTCAGAAGTACTTTCTAAAACCGGAATTTCCCCTGAAAGCCATATCATAATTTACGATGATAAAAACGGATCAAATGCAGCCGCCCGCTTTTGGTGGATGCTTCGGGCAGTAGGTCACGAAAAAGTTCAGGTTTTAAACGGAGGACTGTCTGCAGCGATAGAAAATGGTTACCCAATAAGCTCCGCAGCGGAGATTTTTGAAGCCGCTGATCCCTATCCGGTTTCTCAATGGAAACTTCACACCGCTGCTATCGACGAGGTCGAAAAGGCACGAAATAACGCCCAAAATACGGTAATCGATGTAAGAGACAAAAACCGCTTTGATGGTTTAACAGAGCCGCTGGATTTAATTGCAGGACATATTCCGGGCGCCATTAATGTACCGTTTAGCGAAAATTTAGACGCCAACGGTTTTTACCAGTCGCCTCAATTGTTAAAGGAAAAATACTCCCGTATCATTGGCGACAAAAAAGCCGAGGACATAATTGTACATTGTGGTTCAGGAGTTACCGCCTGCCATACTTTGTTGGCCATGGATTATGCCGGAATACCCATTCCAAAACTATATGTAGGCTCCTGGAGCGAATGGTCACGCAACGATCGTGAAATGGCTACGAAACAAACCAAATAAACTTTTTTTGCCACAGATTTCACAGACTACAGCGATTAGTCCTTTTGAATATGTAGTAGAAAAAATCATCACTAAATATATTTTAAAATGCAGCATTGGGATATACTTTTGTCAAATCAGGTCAATAAAAAGGCTTTTATAGACACTTTGCTTTTGGGGGAAGCCAAAGGAGAACTCACTGTTTTTAACCAACAGAAAGGCATTTTGTTCTCGGACATTGCCATCGAGAAATTCATCGAAAAAGAATACCAGTACGATACCGTCGAAGCCGCACCCGAATCACACCGACAACTGAGAACTTTTTCATCCGGCGAACGCAAAAAGGAATTTCTAAAATACTGCATCAATCAAAATCCTGATTTTATTATTTTCGATAATCCTTTCGATCATCTAGATCAGGCTTCCCGGGCAGCCTTAGCAAAATCTCTGGAAAAATTAACCGATACTATTGCTATCATTCAATTGGTCAATCGCGTCGTTGATGTACTCGATTTTGTTCCCAATAAGGCCCTGATTAAAGACAATTCGTTTGAATTACACCCAATTTCAAAAAACGAAAACCATTTTAAAACGTTAAACACGGCGGCAATTCCAAAAGCAATTGACCCTCATTCCTTTCACGAAAGTGTATTAATCAAAATGGACAAGGTTTCTGTAAGTTATGAGGAGCGTAAAATTGTCGATAACATTTCATGGATCATCAAACAAGGTGAATTCTGGCAGCTCGTTGGTCCTAATGGTTCAGGGAAAAGTACTCTTCTGTCTTTAATTACCGGTGATAATCCAAAAGGATTTGGTCAGGATTTGTACCTGTTCGGAAGAAAAAAAGGAAGCGGAGAAAGTGTCTGGGACATCAAAAAACAAATTGGAATTTTCACCACCTCTATGACCGATCTGTTTCAAAAAGGGCACAGCCTGGAAGAAATGATTCTTTCCGGTTTTTTTGATTCTATCGGACTGTATATCGAACCTACAACTTTACAAAAACAAACCGTAACACAGTGGCTCGAAGTGATTGAAATGAGTCATTTACGAAAAAAACGTTTTATAGATCTTTCAATTGGGCAGCAAAGAGTCGCGCTAATTGTTCGTGCCGTTTTAAAACACCCCCCATTATTGATTCTGGATGAACCTGTAGAAGGTCTTGACGATGAAAATGTCGATTTGGTCATTCAATTGATCAATACCATCAAACAAGAAACAAATGTTAGTATCCTGTACGTATCACACCGAATCGAAAATGGCCTCGCTCCTACCTCGGTATTCGAACTTCTGCCAACACCAACAGGATCTATTGGTAAAATCAAATACCACTCAGAACTCAACTAAAAGACAAAAATGAAAATTAAATATATCGCATTCCTACTATCCGCTTTTGTATTCATTTCCTGTTCAGGAACCCTTTCAACTGTAAAAAGAGAATACCAGATTGCAAAAACAACTGCCCTGAAATCCGATTGGGATTTTAATCCCAACGAATGGGTACTCCAAAACGATACCTTAACCGGAACCGGAGGGCCAATGCATTGGGGCGTGATCGAATCAAAAAAGAAGCTTCCAAAAAATTACGAAATCGACTTTAAAGTAAACATCGTCAAAGAATCTTTGTTTGAAATCATGCTTCATATCGATCAGGAAAAGTACATTCGAACCTACTTATACACGATCGATCAGAATATCGTGATTGGAAGAGGCACTTACAATAAAAACAGTGATGAATACTCGAAACGTGGCGGACCAACCCTATTTAAAAAACCAATGCCATTGGAAAACAACAAATGGTATGCGGTGAAAATCAGAGTTACCAACAATCAGTTGTACTTTGCCGTCAACAATCAAACTTTCTTAGAATGTTCCATCGAAAAAAGCAATCTAAATCAACAAGGCCAACTAGGATTTATAACCAACGGACAAGCCAAAATAACCCAGTTAATCATTAAAACAATTCCATAAAAAAAGCTCCATCAGGAGCTTTTTTCTATAACAAATTATCTAATTGACTAATTTTCTAATTAACTTTCCTCTTCCTCCACATTGTGCGACTTCACATAATTGCGCCACTTTTCGATACAATCCTGAAAATCCTGAGGCAGTTCCGTATCAAAACGCATCATTTCACCCGTTACAGGATGCACAAAACCAAGCGTTTTCGCATGCAGCGCCTGACGTGGTAATGCTTTAAAACAATTTTCGATAAATTGCTTGTATTTTGTAAACGTAGTTCCTTTCAAAATCAAATGACCTCCGTAACGTTCGTCGTTAAACAACGGATGTCCGATGTGTTTCATGTGTGCACGAATCTGGTGCGTTCTTCCGGTTTCCAATTTGCAGGAAATCAAAGTCACATAACCAAAACGTTCCAACACTTTATAATGCGTAATAGCAGGTTTTCCAATTTCAGGATCTGCAAAAACGGCCATTTGCATACGGTCTTTCAGGTGTCTGGCAAGGTTTCCTTCAATCGTTCCCGCTTCTTCGGCAACATTCCCCCAAACCAGGGCAATATACTCGCGTTCTGAGGTTTTGGCTTCAAATTGTTTGGCCAAATGTGTCATTGCTGCTTCCGTTTTGGCTACCACTAAAAGTCCGGACGTATCCTTATCAATTCGGTGTACCAAACCTGGTCGCTCGCTGCTGTTCATTGGCAAATTATCAAAATGATGTGCCAATGCATTTACCAGAGTCCCGGTATAATTTCCGTGCCCCGGATGCACCACCATTCCCGGCTCTTTGTTAATCAACAACAAAGCATCGTCTTCATACACAATATTCAGCGGAAGATCTTCCGGAAGAATATGGTTTTCAAACGGAGGATGCGATAACATCACCGTTACAACATCAAACGGTTTAACTTTATAATTTGATTTTACCGGAATATCATTTACAAAAATGTTTCCTTCGGTAGCGGCGTTCTGAATTTTATTTCGCGTCGCATTCTGAATCAAATTCATTAAATATTTGTCAATACGCAAAAGCGCCTGACCTTTAGGGACCTCAAATCTAAAATGTTCGAATAACTCGTCTTCCAGATCTAAATTTTCAATATTATTGCTCATCTTTTGGGGTTTCAGTAGTTGGCGCAGCTACACTGTCTACAGCCTGCCCTTCATCTTCATAAGTTGCTTTTCCGTCTCCTAAAACCAAGTCGATTTTAGACGCTTTCAACACACGATCTCCTACTTTTAAGTTTCTTCCTTTATAACGCATCTCCAAAACCATGTCTTTTCCAAGGTTTGGAATGTAAGTAATCGTACCTGGCTCAAGTCCTAACGCTTTAAGGGTAGGAACTGCTTCACGATACGTTTTCTCAATTAAATCAGGAATTCTAACAGATGAGAATCCCGATGCATTAATTTTAATATATATTTTTCTTCCTACTTTTACTTTCGTTCCCGGCAGCGGATCCTGCTCAACAACACTGTATTTTGGGAATTCACTTCGGTAATCAACGCTATCCAAAAGCACATAATCCAGGTCCAGTTCGTCCAGTTTTGACTCTACCTGCTCTTCCGTCAGTTTAGCTAAATTTGGAACAGTAACTTCATTACCATGATCAGTTGTAAAAGTCAACCAATGCATAAACAAATAACCTAAAACGGCAATTATAGCAGCCGCACTTAATACTTGCACAAAAAATACCCGGCTCGTTAAATACTTACGTAAACTCATAAATTTATTTTTATTAGTCGCAAAGATAAAGCTATTTCGTTTCAAAAAAAATGATAATTTTGTTTTAGACAAGAAAGTCATGCGATTGCCATTCGTATTAAAAACAAAGGTCCTTGGAATTTTAATTTTCAGCAGCCAATTCCTGCTGTCCGCTGTATCTTTTGCGCCCGCTCTCGCGGACACAAAAGGATGCCGCTCCCATCAGGGCTAGGGTTCTAGGTTTCACAAAACATTTTCGGAACTATTTGTCACACTAAGCAATAAAGAAGCTCCAACCAAATTGACAAAGAAAACCCAAAACCTGAAACTTGAAACCTGAAACTTGAAACCTGAAACAAATAAACGATTAAACAAACAAACGGTTAAACATATAAACATCATAAAATGAAAAACATAGCCATTATCATGGGCGGATATTCAAGCGAATATAAAATTTCGTTAATCAGCGGAAACGTGGTACACCAATATCTTGACAAAACAAAATACAACGGATTCCGTATTCATATTTTCAAAGAAAAATGGGTTTATGTAGACGAAAACAACGCCGAATTTACGATCGATAAAAACGATTTTTCGGTAACCGTAAACGATCAAAAAATTACTTTTGACTGTGTTTTCAATGCCATTCACGGAACTCCGGGTGAAGACGGATTAATGCAGGCTTATTTTGAGTTGTTAGGCATTCCGCAATCCTCTTGCGATTACTATCAGGCGGCATTAACCTTTAACAAACGTGATTTGTTATCGGTTTTAAAGCCTTACGGAATCAAAACAGCAATCTCTTACTACCTTAATAAAGGGGATGTAATCCATACTGCCGAAATCGTTAAAAAAGTAGGTTTACCGTGTTTCGTAAAACCAAACAAAGCCGGTTCAAGCTTCGGAATCTCAAAAGTAAAAACAGAAGCCGAACTTCCAATTGCAATTGAAGTAGCCTACAAAGAAGACAACGAAATCATCATCGAAAGTTTCCTTGACGGAACCGAAGTTTCTGTAGGCGTAATCAACTATCAGGGTGAAATTAAAGTTTTACCAATTACGGAAATTGTATCCGACAATGATTTTTTCGATTACGAAGCCAAATACGAAGGAAAATCACAGGAAATTACACCTGCCAGAATTTCAGACGAACTCACACAAAAAGTAAGCGAAGTAGCAAAACGCGCTTACGAAGTCTTAAAAATGAAAGGTTTCTCGAGAAGCGAATTCATTATCGTAGACAACGAACCATACATGCTGGAGATGAACACCATTCCCGGTTTAACAACCGAAAGTCTGATTCCACAGCAAGCACACGCAGCGGGAATATCTCTTGAAGATTTATTCACCAATGCTATTGAATTGGCACTTGCTTAAAAAAGGGACTAAGGTTCTGAGATTCTAAGGTACTAAGATCTCAGAACCTTTTTTATTACAACTATAGTCAGACGGAGCGAAGTCGAAGTCATCAAAAAAACTCAAAAACTTAGCTCCTTAGAACCTCAGAACCTCAGAAAAAATGCGAAAAGCTATATTCCCCGGGTCATTTGATCCCATAACACTTGGACATGAAGACATTATCAAAAGAGGAATTCCTTTATTTGATGAAATTGTAATCGCTATTGGTGTTAATGCCGAAAAAAAGTATATGTTTTCACTCGAAGAAAGAAAACGTTTCATCGAAGAAACCTTCAAAGACGAACCCAATGTTTCAGTTATTACCTATGAAGGACTAACGATCGATTTGGCCAAAAAACAAAAAGCCAATTTCATCCTGAGAGGTTTGCGCAATCCTGCCGATTTTGAATTCGAAAAAGCCATTGCCCACACCAACAGGAAATTGTCTAAAATCGAAACCGTATTTCTATTAACGGCTGCAAGTACTTCGTTTATTTCTTCAAGCATTGTTCGCGATGTACTGCGTCATGGCGGAGAATATGAAATGCTGGTTCCGGATGCGGTTAGAGTGAAGAAATAATATCAAAATGGAATAAAAAACATGTTTGAAATTTATCTTCTAATAGTTGATGAAGTAATATTTTTTGATAGTTCAGTTGAAAAACCCGAACTTATAGCTGAAAAAAAAATTGGAATCTAAAATAGATATCCTAAACAAAATTAAATTCAATAAACTAAAATAATACTATCATGAAAGCCTATAAAAGAACAGAGAATCAAACCAAAATTTTAGAAGGTATGGATAAAGTTTATGATAAATTGATTGAATTCAAAAAAAAGATGAATAGCGAAATAATCATTTGGAAGAACAATAAAATAGTTCGAATTAAACCCTAATTTTATAAAGCAATATTCTTGACTAAGAAACAATGACACATAAAAGTCAAATACATAAACTTGTAAACCAATTCGATTATAAGTAATTTCGCCTTTTCAAATAAAAACAAAATAATGAGCATCGAAAGAGAATTAAACAAACGCAGCGGATCTAAATGCGAACTTTGTGGCGCCGAAGAAAACCTTAAAGTATATCAGGTATTACCAACCCAAAAAGGCGGTCTGGACGAAAGCATTCTAGCCTGTACCACCTGTATCGACCAAATAGAAAATCCGGATAATGTTGATTTAAACCACTGGAGATGTCTTAATGACAGCATGTGGAATGAAAACGTTGCCGTACAGGTTGTAGCCTGGAGAATGTTAAGCCGAATGCGAGCAGCAGGCTGGCCACAGGAATTGCTTGATATGATGTATTTGGACGAAGATACTCTGGCATGGGCACAAGCAACCGGAGAAGGTGAAGACGACGAAAACAAAATCATTCACCGCGATAGTAATGGTGTCATTTTAGAGCACGGAGATTCTGTAGTTTTAATCAAAGATCTTAAAGTAAAAGGATCAAGCATGGTTGCTAAACAAGGAACTGCCGTACGCAACATCCGTTTAGACCATGAAAACGCTGAATACATTGAAGGAAAAGTTGACGGTCAGCAAATCGTGATTATCACACAATACGTGAAGAAAATATAGGTGTTTTTTGAGGTTCTAAGGTTCTGAGGCGCTAAGGTTCTAAGGTTTTTCTTTTATTTGCAAAACTTGAAACTTGAAACCTGAAACAAAAACAACCTGAAACCCGAAACAAAAAAAAGGCTATTCAAAATCTGAATAGCCTTTTCTGGTTTTATACTTTAAGTAAATTATTTTTGGAATAATTTATTGATCTGATCTTTTACAAATGGCTCAGAAACACTGCTTGTTGCAGCAGAAGCCTCTTTTGATGAAACCATAAACTGAACCGTAGCTTTTTCCGGAACAACACTTCCTGTGTAATGCAACCAGATATAGTTGTTCGGTAATTCTAATTTAATATCATACAAAGGGCTTGCTGTGAAACCATTCATGATAATGTTGTAAAGACTTGCGTAGTCGTTATTAACATTCTTGAATGTAAATTTTCTCAAGCTTGACGACTCGTCATCGTTTTGAATACTTGTATAATATACAGTGTACTCATCTCCAATTTTCTGAATGTAGTTGTTATTTACTTTTCCTAATTTTTCAACCGGTACAGTTTCAATAACTTTAATTTGTGCAAAAGACACAACACTAAACAACAAAATAGCAATCGTAATAATTCTTTTCATAATTAATTTGGGGTTTATTATTTACGGGCACAAGAAACGCAGAAAATATGATAAATTAAAGACTTAAGCTTTAATTTTTTATCAATCCTTTTAGTCCCCTGTTTCAACGTGATTAAAGCATAATAAAACTCCAAACCAACACACTAATATTCAATAAATTAAAACAACAAAACACAGGAATCAACCGTAAAAAACAGTCCGTTTTGGGAATAAAAGAACTCAAAAACAGTCTCAAATTCGTGATATTTTACTACAAATCACACCCTAAAACTTTGTGAGAGTTCCAGTCTCCAATAAAGTTATCTGCGAAAAACATCAAATAGAGAAAACCGAAAACAAAAAGACTAACGCTCCTCCTCTTTCTTCACTACTTTGCGGGCAACTTCGATCTTGAATTTCTTGCCCTTCATCTTTTCATCTTTAATATTCTTAAGCAGCTCTTTTACCTTGTTGTACTTCACGGCAGCAAACGATATAAAATCCTTCACTTCAATCAAACCTAAATCTCCTTTTTCGAGTTTTCCTTTTTGAGAAAAGAAACCAACGATATCAATCTTATTCAGTTTTGTTTTCTTTCCGCCGCTAATATAAATCGTTTGAAACTCCGGTGGTTTTGGTAAAGTTGTGGTGCTTTCGACCTTTAAAACCTCCATTCCGTAATCAATATAGTCCAGCTTTTTTTCACTTTCGTGAACAATAATATAAGCCGTTCCCGAAGCCTGCATACGTGCGGTACGACCGTTACGATGCGTAAATTCGTCTTCTTTTAAAGGCAAATGATAATGAATTACGTGCTTCATTTCCGGAATATCCAATCCACGCGCAGCCAGATCGGTAGTAATCAGGTAACTCATACTGCCATTTCTAAACTGAATCAAGGCGCGTTCACGCTCCTCCTGATCCATTCCGCCATGATAATAGGTCGCGTAAATTCCTTTTTCGTTTAAAGTATCACTAATACGTTCTGCTGCATCACGATGATTACAAAAAATAATCGCCGACTGTGATTTCAGCGAACAAATCAAATTGAATAAACTATCCAGTTTATCCTTGGCAGGCGAAACCACCATTTTCATCGAAAGATTCGTTTTCTCTTCCTCTTCCGGTATAAAATCCAAAACAGTTGGATTTACCACTCTCGTATATCTCGGAATCTCAATATCAGAAGTCGCTGAAACTAAAACACGTTTGTTCAGTTTCGTCAATTTCCCAATGATATAAGACATTTGCTCATGAAAACCCAGTTGCAAAGACTTATCAAATTCGTCCAGAATCAAAGTCTGAATTTTATCCGTGCGGAAAGTATCCCTGTCAATATGATCGGCAATTCTACCCGGAGTTCCGATAAGAACTGCTGGCGGGTTGCTTAAATTCTTGATTTCAGTATCAATAGAGTGGCCTCCGTAACAAATATTTACTTTGTAGGGAGTTCCCATTTTTTTCCAAACCTGCTCAATCTGCAAACCTAATTCTCGTGAAGGCACTAAAATTAAACATTGAACCGAAAGAATTTCAGGCTGTAACAATTCTAAAATCGGCAGTAAAAAGGCTAATGTTTTTCCTGATCCTGTTGGAGAAAGTAGTAAAACATTAGTATCGTTCAAAATAGCATCTTGTGCTACCTCTTGCATTTCATTCAGGCTCTCAATTCCTAAATTCGAAAGTATGTTATTGGAATGGTGTTTTTTATTCATTTTGCAAAAGTAATCAAAATAGTTTTTTGTTTCAGGTTTTGTTTGTTTCAGATTTTAAATCCAGACTCCCTAAAAATTTAACTGCAAAGCACGCTAAGATTTTTTAAAAAAAATTAGAAACGTTGATAAGCGCAAGGAACGCAAAGCTTTGCGTTCCTTGCGCTTTTATAAAACCAAGCTTAGAAAAAAACTTAGCGTACTTTGCGGTAAAACCTCAATACATTACTATTCTACTTCCTTCAAAATCAGCTTAAATTCAGCGATTTCACTTTCGGTTAAAGGCTTCAAAGGACTTCTTAAAAAACCACCTTCGATTCCCTGAATTTCCAAACCTGCTTTAATGGCTCTCGGCAAACCTTTGTTCACAATAAACTTCAAAAGATTCAATTGCTTGTAAAATGCTTTTTGAGCGGTCTGCAGATCATTCTTCTGAATCGCATCATACAATTCCAGATTCAGTTTCGGAATTAAATTTGGCGCAGCCGTACACCAGCCGGTTGCACCTGCAGAAAATGCCGCCAGTGCCAAAGGATTTGAACCATTAAAAAAGGCTACATCATCACCCAATTCCCGTTTTAAATAATGCATTCTCTGAACGTCTCCGGTACTTTCCTTAATCATCGTCACATTGGCAATCTCAAGAAGTCTTTTTAACAAAGCAGGAGACATATCTACTCCTCCCGTTGCAGGGTTGTTGTAAGCCATTACCGGAATAGAAATTTGTTTGGTAACTGCGTCAAAATGCTGTACAATTTCGTCATCTGTAAGTTTCCAGTAACTCATCGGGATAATCATTACCGCAGCTGCACCCGCTTTCTCAGCAAATTTAGCATGGTAAATGGTTTTCTCTGTAGTCAGGTTTGACACTCCAACCAAAACCGGAACTCTGCCCTTAACCTGCTCGATTGTTGCAACAGTAATCGCTTCTTTCTCTTCGTCTGACAAATAAGGCATTACCCCGGTACTTCCCAGCGGAGCAACGGCATGACAACCCGAAACAATTAAACGTTCAAGTAATTTTTTATACAAACTGATATCCACTTTTTCGTCTTTATCGAATGGGGTAATCGGATAAGCAATAATGCCTTTAAATAGGTCGTTTTTCATTTTATTTCTGTTTTAATTTAAAGATCCCTTCCTTCTTCTTCTCTCAATGCCACACCTAAATTCTGAAGCTGAGGTGCATTCTCACAAGCGATGTATTTTGCCGATGCTTCACTGCTTAAATTCTGATGTCTGTGCCATGCCCAGCTCGGAATATAAACAGCATCCCCTGCTTTCCACTCTACTTTTGTATCTTCAATTTCGGTATACCCATGACCTTCAATTACATAAATAACCGTTTCATAAGTATGACGGTGTCTGTTCGTTAATTGATTCGGCAATAAACCGCCAATCGTCATGCTTACATTTTTACTCGGAAGATCCACAAAGAAAACAGGGTGTTTTCGCTCTGTAGAAAATTGATTGTGAACTCCGGCCTGTTCTACATTTCTGTGAATTAGTTTTTCAGGCATCACAAAAGTGGGTCTGGCAAAGGTTTCGTGAAAGTCTTTTGATGAAAATTGTTTTTTAGTTTCCATAAGTTTAATAATTATTATTTTTTGCAGTATTGCTCCACAAAATTATCCTAACTTTGGACTACCCAACTAATACAGTTTACATATAAATAAATAGTCCAGATGTTAAGACCTTGGCAATTAGAAATTCAACTAAACACAAATGCGGCAAAAGCAATTTATCTGCAAATCGCCGATGCTATAATTGAAGCAATCAAAACAGGAATGCTCAATAGCGGAAATGCGCTGCCCGGAAGCCGACAGCTCGCGGGATTGCTAAAAGTCAACCGAAACACCGTAATTGAAGCTTTAGACGTTTTAATTGCCGAAGGATGGCTGGTTACACTCGAAAGAAAAGGAACTTTCGTAGCCGATATTCTGCCCATAACTTCCGAAAGCACCAATCAAAAGCAAAAAATAAGTTCTATCGAAGAAGAGATACAGCCCTTAATTGTTTTTGATGATGGAATCCCCGACAGCCGAATTGCCCCGATGAATGAACTCGCCAGAGCCTACAGACAGATTTTTAACCGAAAATCACGCTGGCAAATCATGGGATACAGCACCGAATATGGAAATTTAGAATTTAGAAAAGCAATTGTGCAGATGCTCAATTTTAAAAGAGGCATGAACATCACTCCCGATGAAATTTGCATTACACGCGGAAGTCAGATGGCCATGTATTTAACCGCCAATCATTTACTCTCTAAAGACGATTATGTAATGGTCGAAAATCCGGGGTATCAACCCGCCTGGGAGACATTTAAAAACAGCGGTGCCAAACTGCTTCCTGTAAATGTTGACAAAGACGGCTTATTGGTCGATGAGGTCGAAGCCTATTTGAAGCAATTCGATACCATAAAAGCAATCTATGTCACACCGCATCATCAATTTCCAACAACAATCACCTTAAGTCTGAAGCGTAGACTAAAACTCATCGAATTGTCCAACCAATATGGTTTTACGATTATTGAAGACGATTACGACAATGAATTTCATTTTGGACAACGTCCGATTCTGCCCATTTCAAGTTACAGTAATGCTAAAAATACGGTATACATTGGAACCCTGAGCAAAATTGTAGCACCGGCATTACGAATCGGTTATCTGGTAAGTAACCGGGAAACTATTTTAAAAGTGGGTAAACATCGAAAAATAATTGATGTACAAGGAGATAACATTATGGAAGAGGCGGTTTTACAACTCATAAACGAAGGCGAAATAAAAAGGCATCTAAAAAGAACTACCCTTATCTATAAAACAAAACGTGATTATTTTGAAACCATTTGCAACAAATACCTTAAAGACAAAACCACATTTACCAAACCCGAAGGCGGTCTCGCTTTTTGGATAGTTCCTAATTCAGCAGTCAATATTTTTGAAATTGCCAATCAGCTGCTGCTAAAAGGAATAAAGATAATGACTCCTGAAAAATATAGTTTTGACCAACCCATATCCGGATTTAGACTTGGCTATGCCTCCCTAACCGAAAAACAAATCGAAGACGGTATAATCGAGCTTGCGAAATATTTGTAATTATTAAATTTAACCGCAAAGTGCGCAAAGATTTACGCAAAGTTCGCAAAGTTATATACACAAAGCTTTACGAACTTTGCGTTTATCAACACAATCCGATGCAAAAAAACTTTGCGCACTTTGCGGTAAAAATCAACGCAAAGCACAATCACAAATCAAACCTGAAACCTAAAACTTGAAACAAACAAAACCTGAAACCCAAAACTTGAAACCTGAAACTAAATTTATTTATATTTGATTCTTGCTATAAAAAACCAAACCATGAAACTTTTTACCCTTATCCTTTCACTTTTCTCCATTACCCTTTTCGCTCAGAACAATAAAAAATACGACACTTATTTTGAAAAAGGAAACGGAAATCAATCCGCTTCCTATCAGGAAACTATCGCTTATTATAAAATGCTGGCTCATGATTTCCCAACCCTTCAGGTAAAAGAAATGGGGTTAACAGATTCTGGTGAACCATTACACATGATTACTTACAATCCCGAAAAAGAGTTTGACTTTGAGAAAATCCAAAAGAACAAAGCGGTACTTTTTATCAATAATGGAATACATGCCGGAGAACCTGACGGAATCGATGCTACCATGCAGTTCTACAGAGATTTGGCAACCGGAAAGCTGAAAGCTCCAAAAAATACTGTTCTGGTTTGTATTCCGGTTTACAATATCGGAGGCGCATTGAATCGGAACTCAACCACAAGAGCCAATCAGGATGGTCCGGAAATTTACGGTTTTAGAGGAAATGCCCGCAATTACGACCTGAATCGGGATTTAATGAAATCAGATACCCGAAATACAAAGAGTTTTGTCGAAATTTTTCAGCAAATAAACCCTGATGTTTTTATTGATAATCATGTAAGCAACGGCTCCGATTATCAGTACAAACTCACTTACATCATGACACAACACAATAAGTTAGGAACGGTTCTGGGGGACTATATGAATACCGAAATGATGCCTGCTTTGGTCAAAGACCTACAGCAAAAGAAAATCGAAACAACGCCTTATGTAGATTCATTTAAAGACACTCCCGATAAAGGTTTTGGGCAGTTTGTCGACAGTCCGAGATATACTACGGGTTATACTTCGCTGTTTAACACCATCGGATTTGTAGTCGAAACACATATGCTGAAAAAATACGCCGAACGTGTAAAAATGACTTACGAGTACACCAAATCGACTTTGGATTTTACCGATGCCAATTATCTAAAGATCAAAGAACTTCGCGTAAAAAATCTGGAACAATACCAACCTAAAAAAAACTATACCTTAAAATGGGAACTGGACAGTACAAAAGCCACTACGTTTTTGTTTTCAGGTTACGAAGCCGGTTATAAAAAAAGTGAAGCTACAACAGGAAACAGATTGTATTACGACCGAAGTAAACCGTATAAAAAAGAGGTGCCTTATATCAAAGAATTCAAATCAGTAAAAGACGTTGTTATCCCTTTTGCTTATATCATTCCGCGTGGCTATTGGAATATTATTGACCTTTTGAAAAACAATGCTATTTCGTTTAAACAACTTAAAAACGACACTATTATTGAGGTTGAAAGCTATAAAATTGCCAATTTTAAGACTGTCTCCAATGCTTATGAAGGACATTATCTGCATTACAACACTACCGTAAATTCTAAAACGATAAAAATGGCTTTTGCCAAAGGAGATTATCTTGTTCCAACAAACCAAAAAGGGGTAAAATACCTGGTTGAAGCGTTTGAACCAGAAGGTGTTGATTCGTTTTTTAACTGGAATTTCTTCGACACTGTTTTACAACAAAAAGAACATTACTCCGGATACATTTTTGAAGACACAGCCGCAAAACTGCTCAAAGAAAATCCAACTTTAAAAGCCGAGTTAGAAACCAAAAAACAAACCGATCCTGAATTTGCTAAAAATCCTGACGCCCAACTCGATTGGATTTACAAACATTCTGCCTATTATGAAAAGGCGCATTTGCAGTATCCTATTTATAGGCTTCTGTAGCGTTTTTTTAACCGCAAAGAGCGCAAAGTTTTTTTGATTTTGAAGGAGTTGAAAAACGCTAAGAGCGCAAAGCTTTATACTTAAAACTTTGATAAAGTTTGTCATTTCGAACCAGAGGCAAATAACAAAATTTATCAGGAAGTTAATTTATATTTGTTAAAACTATAACCAAACCACTAAACCATTTTAAACCAAAAACCAAAATGAATACCTCTTTTTATCTCGAAAAGTTTCAAGAAGTAGCAGATCGTCTCGATCAAAAAATTCTAAACGAAAAATCAATTGAAGTTGCTGTTGGAATTTACTTAGATTCCGTTTTTATAAAGCTATATAAAAAAACCTGGTCCACTAATACTGATGAAGCCTTAACTTCCGAATCTCGAATTTTCTTTTCGGTTTGGGTTAGTGCTTCAGACATAGAAAAACAAAGGATAATGTACAACATCCATGCTTTAAAACTGAGAAAATTCAAAGTGTACACCATAGAAAGTCGAAAATTTGCAGAAATATTCAGAAAATCATTCAAAACTTATGAAGATAAGTGGCCTAATGTAACAACAAAACATGGCCCATTAACCTTAATGGAAGGCTGGTTACAACTTGATTTAGAAAACATTCAGGAAGAAATCCTAAAACTTTCCTATAACTTCTTAGCGATGGAGCATTTAATCGATGATACTCTGGATCAATTTAAGAAAAATAACTAAAAATCCTGCTCGTGAGCATATTCAGAATCAATTTCAAATCCTTACAATTCAAATATCTTCACGAGCAGAACTTTCATACTTTGGCTAGAAATCAAAGCTGATTTTCAGGACCTCTTTACTGGCTATTCTCGTCTTTTATGCCTTTTAGCAATGCATAAATGGCCATGGCATGCCCCTGCCCCAACTCATAATCTGCCTTAAGCCAGTTTACAATATCTCCGGCTTTTACTTCTGGTTTGAGTTTTCCCTCTTGTGTAAATGCTTTTTGCTCTGCTAAAGCTCTAAATTCAGCCGGACCATTGCCAGTCTTTTCTTTAATTGTTTTTAAGTACGCTTGAAATGACATAAAATATGGGGTTAGTTGATTAATCTTACAATAAACGAAAATACAAATTAAACTTTAATTTCGTTTATTGTAGTTTATATTCATTTATAATCATTACTTACACTCCATTCCCTCTTTACTAATCATCAGTAAATCTACTACTTAAACCCTTAACAGAACTAAAAAAAAAGCCAGCGGACAGAATACCACTGGCTTATTTAGAGTTTTATACTTTTAAACTTATTCTTTCAATTGATTCTCTTCCTCAAACAACAATTTGATGTTTTCATAGGAGTTTTTCAGCGCTTCTTTAATTTGTTCCGGATTTAACCAGGCCACTTTTTCGATTCCTTCTTCGAGCTGACCTTGTGGAGTGCCTTCAAAATCGGTATGCATTTCAAACCAATGTGTGATTTTGAGTTTGTACTTTCCATTACGTTTGAAAATGTGATACGTTTTTTGAAGTTTGTTGGTAATACGAAGTTGATTAACCCCGGTTTCCTCTTCGACTTCACGAATGGCTGTAGCTTCAATCTCCTCTCCTTTCTCGATTCCGCCTTTTGGCAGATCCCACTTTCCATTTCTGAAGATAAATAAAACTTCGCCTTTTTTATTGTACACGAAGCCTCCACCTGCTTTATTTACAGGAATTTTAGCTTTTAAAGTCTTCATAATCTCCTTTTCATCAGGATGATACAGATAAGCCTTTTGAATTTTATTTTGAAAGATTTTCACTATAAGCTGCTCGATATCAATGCTCTCTAACAAGAATAATTGAAAATTAGTCTCTCTTGAGATTTCATTTGTCAAAAAAAGTGGTTTGTCGTTCACAAAAACTTTATACATTTGTACTATGATTTTTAATAAAGATACTGCCGAAAAAACAGCCGAATTGCTTTTGCAAATAAATGCAATTAAATTGAATCCCGAAAATCCTTTTACATGGGCTTCAGGTTGGAAATCGCCTATTTATTGTGATAATAGGTTAATTCTTTCATTTCCAAGCATCCGAAATTATGTTCGTGATGAGTTTGCGAAAAATATAGAAAAACAATTTGGAAAACCAGATGTCATTGCCGGAGTTGCTACCGGAGCTATTGGTGTTGGAATTCTTGTGGCCGAAAGCCTTGGACTTCCCTTCGTATATGTGCGTCCTGAAGCTAAAAAACACGGAAGACAAAATCAGGTAGAAGGTTTTCTGCAAAAAGGTCAAAATGTTGTGGTTGTTGAAGATTTAATCAGTACCGGGAACAGCAGTTTGATGGCAGTAGAAGCTTTACGCAATGAAGGAGCCAATATTAAAGGAATGGCAGCCATTTTTACTTATGGTTTTAATGTGGCCGAAGAAAACTTTAAAAATGCCAATATCGATTTGTATACCTTAAGCAATTACGAAAACCTATTGGATTTAGCGGTTCAAAAACAATACATTAGCGAAGAACAACAGTCTACTTTACAAGAATGGAACGTGAGTCCATCAACCTGGGGACAGGAAGAGAAGTAATTTTAGATTGCAGATTTTAGACTGCAGATTTTAGATTTTCTAAAAAATTGCTTCGCTCTTTTATTAAATCCTGCTTTTCGAACTTTGCGTGTATAAAGAAAAAGAAATACAAAAAACCTTGCGCCCTTTGCGGTTAAAATAAAAAACAAAAAATATATGAACTTAGAAAGTCCAAAAGTTACAGTTCAGAAATCAGCTCAGGATTTATTTGATTTATTGACTGATGTAAAGAATTTTGAAAAATTAATGCCTGATAATATCGCAAAATTCGAAGTAATCGGCGAAGACGCTTTTATTTTTGGATTGAAAGGTATGCCGGAAATAAAACTTAAAATGAAAGAAAAAACAGCACCAAACAAAATTGTTTTGGGAGCTGCAAGTGACAAACTTCCGTTTACCTTAACTTCGAATATTGATAGTGTTTCTGATTCAGAAAGTGCTGTTCAACTATTTTTTGAAGGGGAATTTAATGCGATGATGGCCATGATGATCAAAGGACCAATCAGCAAATTTATCGAAACTTTAGCAAACAATATGACCAAGCTTTAATAATTATTAATTGTGAATTATTAATTTTAAATTATTAGTTGCGAATTATAACAGAAGCCCGATTTAACGATCGGGCTTTTTTGTTACACCATTATTCCCGGCTCGTGGAAATAAAAGTCTTTACAATATAAATCATCAATCTTTGTCGAGTTTCTCAAGAAGATTTCTCCTTACGTCGAAATGACACGCGATACGATTAACCCCCAAAGCCTTTGAACCTTTGAACCTTTGTTCCTTTGAGCCTTAGAACCTCCAAAAAAAACACTTCAGACTCAAAAAACAACACTTCAGCACTATAAATTATTACATCCTGAATTATTAATCGAAGTTTGATCCATTAACCAAACAAAAACAAAAAATGGAACCAACGATCAAGATTTTAATTTACATTCATGCCTTCTTTGGAGGAATCGGACTTATTACCGGAATAGGGAGCGTTTTAGTCAAAAAAGGAAGTATGCTTCACAAAAGAATGGGCAACTTATTCTCCATTGGAATGATTATCAGTTCGCTCCTCTCCCTTCCTATTTGCTGGATGCCCAAGCATCAAAACATCTTTTTGTTTTTAATTGGACTATTCACCATCTATCTGGTAATTTCAGGAAACAGGGCTTTGAATTTTAAACACAAAACAAAAGCTGATTTCTACGACAAACTGATTTCAGGAAGTATGCTGTTTTTCTCGGTAATCATGATTTCAATCGGAATCTACTGCCAATTGAATTCTGTTCAGAACGGCATTTTATTTACTTTCTTTGGCGGATTTGGCCTTTATATGACGTTGAAAGATTTTATATTCTTTAAAAACGTATCCAAAACCAATAATTGGCTGTCCAAGCATATCGGAAAAATGATCGGAGCACTCATTGCGTCGGTAACTGCTTTTATTGTTGCCGGAATTGGACTCGGAAATATAATCGCCTGGATGGCACCTTCTATCCTCGGTACCTTCTATATACTATACTGGAACAAAAAAATAGCTCCAAAAACAGCTAAAGTCGTAAAGGTTTAAATAGTACTCCAAACCGATTCAGCAGATTTTACAACCATTCTAGCACAATGCAGCCAAAACCTTAGCACCTTAGCAACTCAGAACCTTAGAGCCTTTAATAAAGCATCTGAATCTCTTTAATATCAAACTCCGAGACAGAGTCGTCTTCCAGTAAAATTTGAATTTTACCTACAGGAGATACACCCTGAATGATTCCCATGAAATTTTGATTTTTGAGATTCTTAAATGGCATAGGAATTCCTTTTCGGAACAATGAATTGAAATAAATGGCCCATAAATCTTTAGAACTAGCTTCCCATAGGTTTATTTTCTCCTTAATTTTTTCAACAATTAAATGAGGCAAAATATCTTTATCAAAACTATGCCCGGAAAGGACTGCCAGTGAAGAAGCATGTGGCAGTTCGTCAAAATTAGTTTGGTTGACATTTAAGCCTAATCCAACAACTGACACGATTCTGCCATCGCTTTTAAGGGTATTTTCGATAAGTATGCCACCAATTTTCTTATTGTATGACATAATGTCGTTTGGCCATTTTATACTTAAATCAGGAATATTTAACGATTTTAAGGCTTCAATTACACTCAAAGAAACGATAACGCTGAGGTTAAAAACTTGTTCATTATTAAAGACAAAATCTTTCACCAAAACACTCATAATTAAGTTTTTACCCGCTTCAGACTGCCACTTTGCCCCCATCTGCCCCTTGCCTTTTGTCTGATTTTCAGCCGTTACCACGGTAAAATTATCGGGCTCATCGTGACTTGACAATGATTTTAGGAAATCATTTGTAGAATCTATGGCATCGAGTTTGATTAGTTTCATTCAAGTAATTTAAATAACTTAATTTAATATTTTGTTAAGGTTCAAAAATAATAACAAAATTTGGTAACTTTACAAATTCATATAAAATAATTCATGGCGAAAAAGACTGTTAATAATGATGTTCTATTGGCGAACATAATCAAAGGGATTGAAGAAGTAAAAGGAAATGATATCGATATTCTTGACTTAAGAGAAATAGACACGGCAGTTTGTGACTATTTTGTCATTTGCAACGGAAGTTCAAATACCCAAGTTAATGCCATTGTAAATTCAATTCAAAAAACTGTATCTAAAGACTTAAAAGATAAACCGTGGCACGTAGAAGGAACCGATAATGCTGAATGGGTTCTGATGGATTATGTGCATATCGTAGTACACGTTTTCCAGAAACACATCCGAGAATACTATAATATCGAGAGCCTTTGGGGTGACGCCAAAATAACTACAATCGAAAACAAATACTAAAGAAAATTTCTTCTAATGGCTAAAGATAATAATCCAAATCCGAGTAAATTTAAAATAAGTCCCTGGTTAATATACACTGCAATACTTCTGGTTTTTTTATTTATAAGTTTTGCAACCGGTGGATCAAACTTAAGCGAGCCTGCTCAATTGACTTCTTCTAAATTCAACACTTTATTAGAAAAAGGACAAATTGAAAAAGTAATCGTTTATAATAAAGCTGAAGCTGAAGTATATTTAAACGCTGCGGCCCTTAAAGACGCGGCTAATAAAAAAGTAGCTAAAGATATTTTTGACAGACCTAACAAAGGTCCTCACTATACTTTAGAAATTGGTAACGATCAAATTTTTCAAACGAAGCTGGAAAAAGCAGTTGTTGAACACAAACTGAAAGACTACAACTTCTTGCAGAAAAACAATTGGAGCGACATTTTAATCAGTCTGCTTCCAATCATCATCATTATTGGTGTATGGATTTTCATCATGCGTAAAATGTCAGGTGGTGCCGGTGGCGGTGGCGGACAAATTTTCAACATTGGAAAATCGAAAGCCAAATTATTTGATGAGAAAACCGACATTAAAACTACTTTCAAAGATGTTGCTGGTTTAGAAGGTGCAAAAGAAGAAATACAAGAAATTGTAGAATTCTTGAAAAACCCTGAAAAATACACTAATCTGGGAGGTAAAATTCCAAAAGGAGCCTTATTAGTAGGACCTCCGGGAACTGGTAAAACCTTACTTGCAAAAGCGGTAGCGGGCGAAGCTCAGGTTCCGTTCTTCTCTTTATCAGGATCTGATTTCGTAGAGATGTTCGTAGGAGTTGGTGCTTCACGTGTTCGTGACTTATTCAAACAAGCAAAAGAAAAATCTCCTGCTATTATCTTCATCGACGAAATTGATGCAGTGGGTAGAGCAAGAGGAAAAAGCAATATGTCAGGTGGAAATGACGAAAGAGAAAATACTTTGAACCAATTGCTAACCGAAATGGATGGTTTTGGTACAAACTCTAACGTAATTGTTCTGGCGGCTACCAACAGAGCTGATGTTCTTGACAAAGCGTTAATGCGTGCAGGTCGTTTTGACAGACAAATTTTTGTTGACTTACCAGACATTCGCGAAAGAGCTGAAATTTTTGCAGTTCACTTAGCGCCTATTAAAAAAGTAGAAGGTCTTGACCTTGATTTCTTAGCTAAACAAACTCCGGGATTCTCTGGTGCTGACATCGCAAATGTTTGTAACGAAGCTGCCTTAATTGCTGCCCGTAACAACAAAACTGCAGTAGACAGACAAGATTTCCTTGATGCCGTTGACAGAATCATTGGCGGACTTGAAAAGAAAAACAAAATCATTACCCCGGAAGAAAAAAGAGCAATCGCAATTCACGAAGCCGGTCACGCAACGGTTAGCTGGATGTTAGAGCATGCTGCGCCGCTAATCAAAGTAACTATTGTTCCTCGTGGACAGAGTTTAGGAGCTGCCTGGTACCTTCCGGAAGAAAGACAAATCGTTAGAACAGATCAAATGTTAGACGAAATGTGTGCTACTATGGGTGGAAGAGCTGCTGAAAAAGTAACTTTCGACCGAATTTCAACAGGAGCATTAAGTGATCTTGAAAAAGTTACACGTCAGGCTCGTGCTATGGTAACCATTTATGGATTGAATGATAAAATTGGAAACGTTACTTATTACGACTCAAGCGGTCAGAGTGAATACAATTTTTCAAAACCATATTCTGATGAAACTGCCAAAATCATTGACAAAGAAATCTCAGAATTAATTGAAGGCCAATACCAAAGAGCCATTCATATTCTTGAAGAAAACAAAGACAAGCTAAATCAATTGGCTGACATATTAATTGAAAAAGAAGTTATTTTTAAAGATGACTTAGAAACAATTTTCGGAAAACGTAGTTTTGATAAAAATTTAGAAGAAGTCGTTTCCTAAAGAATTCACTAAATATGTAATATTTTTTAAAATCTTAATTCAAAATAGCCTTTTGAATTAAGATTTTTTTATCTTTGAACGTTTTCAATTAACATGTAAAGTATTTCATATAAAATGAATTTTTTCAAAAAAATATTTGGTTCCAGCGACGCTGCTTCTGACGAGGAACATGAAAGTGAATACGGGGGGAATCAAGCTCCGGACAGTCATTTATCTATTGATGAAAGATTCATTTTCAATTTCAAGAAAAATGGCGGTAAATTCTTGTATTGTGAAAACAAACAAGAAGTTGCAGAACAGTTTGAAAACATCCTGGAAGAAAACGACTGGTTCGAAAATGAGGTTCTGTGTTATGAACCTGCCCTTTTTAGTTTATTGGAAGAAAACAAACTACTTTATATCTCTCCGCGAAATCCAAAATTTTTATTGGCAACCTGCGAGAATCTAATTGCCGATGAAGGTTCTATCCTATTTTCATCCAAACAAATCAGACAGGATAAACCAAACGAATTACCTGCAAATATTGTCATAATTGCCACAACAAGTCAGATACTTTCGATCAAAAGTGATGGGCTTAGCGCTATCAAACGCAAATACGAAAGAGACTATCCTACTAACATTACCACAATAAAATATTTCGAAAAAGCGAAAGAAGAAGATTTTACTCAATACGGAAGTGTTGCCAAAAATCTGTATTTATTGCTCTTAGAAGACCTTTAAGATGAACGAAACACTCAAGAGAACCATTTCTGGTGCTGTTTATATCGCTTTATTATTAACTTCTATTCTGTTTTCTACCGAAAGCTTTATTATTCTTTTTGGCATTTTTCTAATCATCGCCACTTACGAATTCTGTAATTTAGTTGGAATCAATAAAATAATTTCTATTTTATTTGTTTCCCTTTTTTACAGCACCGTAGCTTTAATTAGTTTTTACAAAGCCGAAACAGAAAATTATATTAGTAAAACCATAAAAGAGAACATTCAAATTACGGTTGATACCGAAAAACTCTTTTCTGTACTGCTTATTATCACCCTGATTGTATCTGTAAAATGCATTGTATTTTTGTTTGATGACACACAAATCATCAGCAAATCGTCCAAATACATCTATTTACTGGGATACGTCACACTTCCTTTTCTTTTTATCACTAAAATTTCATTCGGAATTAAAGATTACAATCCAAAGATCATCATCGGATTATTCGTTTTGATCTGGACCAATGATACGTTTGCCTATTTAGTGGGGAAATCAATGGGGAAACATAAATTATTCGAACGTATTTCGCCTAAAAAGACGATTGAAGGCTTTCTTGGAGGAGTTGTTTTTGCTGCCTTTGCCGGTTATTTAATCTCAAAATTATACATACAGCCAAAACCGGATTTTAGCACTAAATCTATTTTAATCTGGATGATTATTGCTTTGATTGTTAGCGTCTTTGGAACTATTGGTGATTTGATTGAATCTAAATTCAAAAGAGTTGCCGGAGTAAAAGATAGCGGTTCCATCATGCCGGGTCACGGAGGTGTATTAGATCGACTAGATAGTGTTATATTTGTAGCACCAATTATATTTTTATTTTATCAAATTTTATACTATGTTTCATAAAGAAGGAGGCCCATCTATTTTATTAGGCACTGTTTTCGCAGTAGCTGTACTTTTAATTGCTGAGAAATTCATTGATATCAATTGGCTAAGAATACTAGTTCAGCTAGCTGGTGTATTGGTTTTAATTATCATTTTGCAATTTTTTAGAAATCCAAAAAGAATCGCAATCAGAAACAGCGATCACATTCTTGCTCCGGTAGACGGAAAAGTTGTTGTTATTGAAGAAGTTTACGAAGGGGAATATTTCAAAGACAAACGTCTGCAAGTATCCATCTTTATGTCGCCAATAAACGTACACGTAACCCGTTACGCAATGGACGGTATTATTAAATTCAGCAAATACCACCCTGGAAAGTTTTTGGTAGCCTGGCATCCAAAAGCAAGTGAAGAAAACGAAAGAACGACAGTTGTAATTGAAAACGAAACTTTCGGACAAGTATTATACAGACAAATTGCTGGTGCTTTGGCGCGCAGAATTGTTAATTATGCTAAAGAAGGAATGCAGGTTGTACAAGGAACAGATGCAGGATTTATTAAATTTGGTTCAAGAGTAGATTTATTTTTACCTTTAGGTACTCCAATCAATGTAGTATTAAACCAAAAAGCAATTGGTGGAAAAACCATCATCGCTACAAAAGCTTAATGACCGAAAAAGATTTAGATACTCGTTTTTCAGAGGCTGTTGAGACCGCTTTAAAAATGACTCAGGCCGCGCTGCCACAAGACGTGCAGTTAAGGCTTTATGCCTATTACAAACAGGCTACTTTTGGAACAGCGGTGTACAATCAATCGGATAATTTTGATTTACGAAATGCTTTCAAAACAAATGCCTGGATGCAAATAAGTCATTTGACAGCTGATGAGGCTAAAGAAAATTATATCGCAATCATTAATGCATTAACATCAAAATAACTAACATTATGAAGAATAACATTGTTCGTTTCAGCATTTTAGCTTCATTTTTTCTATTATTTTCTTGTAATGATAATAAGCTAACCGAGGTTGTCGAAGTTCCTTTACCAACAAAAGAAGAAAAAATTACAATTGGATCACCAAATGATGTAAAAGCAGATCCTGGTTCGTTTGAAATGACGAAATTGCCTTTTGCCTACGATGCTTTGGCTCCTGCCATCAGAACGCTTACTTTAGAGACACATTATTCAAAACATTATTTGACCTATACCAACAATTTTAATAAAGAAATTGTAAATACGGAGTTTGAAAATATGCCTATCGAAGATATTCTTAAAAAAATGGATCTTAGCAACGCTAAGCTTCGTCAAAATGCAGGTGGCTATTACAATCATACGCTGTATTTTAATATACTGACACCAAAAGAACTAACGCCAAAAGATACTTTGGCAGGTTCGATTAACAAGGAATTTGGCTCTTTGAGCAATCTTACCAGTCAGTTTAAAGGCCAGGCCACAAAACAGTTCGGATCCGGATGGGTTTGGCTGGTAGTCGACAGAGCCGGAAAACTTCAGGTAACCACAACGGACAACCAGGACAATCCTTTGATGAAAAATGCCCTGATTCCCGGAACACCAATTTTAGGGATCGATCTATGGGAACATGCTTACTATCTGGATTACCAAAACAGAAAAGGAAGTTATATAGATGCTTTTTATCAGCATATTAACTGGGAAAAAGTAAACGAATATTACGTCGAGGCTTTGAAAAAAGTCAAAAAAGTATAAATCATAAAAAAGCTGATACCACGAAGTATCAGCTTTTTTTTATACGCTTAAATGAAATAAAACCTAATTCATGTAAATCTTACTTCAATTCATAAATAAAGGACTCTGAAGGCGCTATTTTAATTTTTACCACTCCTTCTCCATTAGTCACTTTTAAGGACACAGTACTCTTTTCATACAGTTGGTCTTTAAGTTCGTAGATTCCCTCCTTAAAATTCCATTTTGCAATAATATCCGAAGGAATCTTCAACTCAAATTCACTTGTTTTTTCTGAAGAAAAATTAGTCACTATTATCAGTTTTTGATTCGCCGACCAGCGCACATACGAATAAATCAAATCATCGTAATGAGGCGTATTCTGACGGTTTATGCTTTGAATTTCCTGAAAGTCCCCCATCAAAGCTGGGCTCTTAATTGAGAAGTTTAACAATCTCTTATAAAAATCACGAAGATTCTTTTCAGAAGCTGAAAGCTGTCCTCCGTCAAATTTTCCGTTATTCATCCAGCGCTGGTGGTTGGGTACGCCGATATAATCAAATATTGAAGTTCGGGAGCGGGTTCCGAAACCAGCATTTTCATTTGCCGCCTCTCCTACCTCTTGTCCAAAATAAATCATCGTTGGCGCCGTACTAATAGTTGCAGAAACTACCATTAAAGGTTTTCCGCGTTCCGGAGTTCCTGCAAATTCAGGGCTCGCTAGACGCTGTTCGTCATGATTATCTAAAAAATGAAGCATATGATGCTCAATATCCGCCATTCTTTTTTGGATATCCGACAACTCATCTGGCAACGATTTTCCACGAATAACATCTTTCAGCTTATCATAAGTCTCCACTTTATCGTACAGGTAATCCATTTTTCCTAAGCGGATGTAATTGCGATACTCATTCGGATTGTATACTTCTGCCAATAAAAAAGCATTTGGATTTTTCATTTTGATCGCCGAATTCATATAACTCCAAAATTCGTACGGAACCATCTCGGCCATATCATAACGAAAACCATCTACTCCTTTATCGATCCAATACAAAGCGATTGACCTGAACTTCTTCCAGGAATCCGGAACGTCTTTGCCCTGCCAAAAAGCAAAATGTTCCTGATACGATTTTTGATCAAATCCGGTAGGCAATTCAGCAAAATCCTTTGAACCATCAGGACGGATTCCGTAATTTACTTTCACCGTTTCATACCAGTCATTTTGATCCGGTTTTACTTTTCGCGAGCCATTTCCGGTCCATTTTGCAGGATTCTCATCAAACACACCATCCACAAGTGCATTTTTCTCTCCGTTCAACGGAATATCTCCATCCGGAATTTCAAAATGATTGTTTGGGATATAGTAAAAGTTATTATCGCGCTTGTACTCCACATGAACATCATCAGCCGCACCAAAATCCTTCACTCCGATCGGATTGCTTTTTCCTTCGTATTTCCGCGCAATGTGATTGGGTACAATGTCAATAATCAATTTTAATCCAGCCTGATGTGTACGTTTGATCAAAGCCTCAAATTCCTGCAGTCGATTTGCCGGATTCACTGCTAAATCGGGGTTAACATTGTAATAATCTTTTACTGCATACGGAGATCCGGCACGGCCTTTTACTACCTCTGGATCATCATCCGAAATCCCATAGGCTTTATAATCCCCAACCAATGCGTGATGCGGGACACCCGTGTACCAAATATGGGTTACTCCTAAATCTTTGATTTCATGTAATGCTTTGTCGGTAAAATCATTAAATTTTCCAACACCATTCTCTTCAATAGTCCCCCAGGGTTTATTGGTGGTATTTTTATTCCCAAACAAACGCGTGAAGACCTGATACACCACAATCTTATTCTCTTTAGCAACCTCTTCTTTACTTGCGTTCATTTTTAGATCTTTGGTTTTACATGCTGAAAACAACAGGACGGCAGACATTCCTGCAACAAAAATTTTCTTATTTATCATATTTACTTTAATAATCTGATTTGTTTCCTGACTAAAAATTATACTTCTAATTCCGGAAATCACTTCCTAAATTTAGGCTAATTTTTAAATTCATCAGAAAACTAAAAACATTTTTGTTAGTGCACCCCTTCAAAATCGCCAACTACAACGTAAGAGTACACCGTTTTGTTGATAAATTAGATTCAAAACTACAGAGATAAATAGTACAAAGTTAGCCTTTGAAATGACTTAAAATTACGGAAACCATCAGGCTTTACGGCTCTTGCGCTCCTGCCCCTCTAAAAATAAATTGGCGTTGATAAATTAATCTTAATATCCATAAAGGTTCTAACCTTTTTCATAAATTTGACAAAAAATTAATCCATTGAAGAAATTACTCTTTTTCATATCCTATTGTTTGCTTTTTTTAAGCGTACAAGTCCTTTTTGCTCAAAAACCTAAAACAATAATTGTTGAAAATGCTGATTTTCAAGAAATCAACGAAAACGAAATCCCGGGAGCTTTACTATTAATTGGAAACGTAAAAGTAAATCACGATGGTGTTGTGCTTACCTGTAACCGCGCTTACTTTTTTCAAAAAGAAAATTATCTAAAAGCTTTTGGAAATGTACAATTAGTGCAGGGTGACACCTTGTTTCTAAACAGTAAATATGCCGAATACAGCGGAAATGTAAAAAAAGCCTTTGCAACCGGAGATGCCGTAATGAGTTCTCCCGATGCCACTTTAAGCACCGATACCATAAACTTTGACCGAAATATTCAACAGGTATTCTACAACACAAAAGGTACGATCATCAACAAAGACAATACACTGGTTAGTAAATCGGGAAGGTATTATGTTGCCGAGAAAAAATTTCAATTCTTAACTGCCGTTACCATTACCAATCCAAAATATGTTATAAAATCGAACCATTTGGATTATTATAGCAATTCAGGACACTCTTATTTACTTGGTCCTTCCACTATTACCAGTAAAGCCAATTACATTTATACGGAAAGAGGTTTTTATGATACCAAGAAAAATTTGGCGCATTTTCTGCGGAAATCCTACATCAAATATGACGATCGACTCATAGAAGGCGATAGTTTGTACTACAATCGAAATATCGAATTTGCCTCTGCCACCCGAAATGTAAAAATCACAGACTCCATCAATCGGGGTATTGTAAAAGGCCATTATGCCGAAATTTACAAACTTAAAGATTCAATGTTCGTCACCAAAAGAGCGGTAGCCATAAATCTGGTCGAAAAAGATTCGGTTTATATTCACGGAAAAAAACTGATGGTTACCGGAAAAGAAGGCGAACGTATTTTACGAGCTTACAACAACGTGCGTTTTTACAAAATAGACATGAGTGGAAAATGTGATTCTATTCATTCGAATTCCAAAACTGCTTTGACAAAACTGATTGGAAATCCAATTCTCTGGAACGGAGAAAGCCAGATTACCGGAGATGTAATGCATCTTATTGGCGATAAAAACACCAAAAAACTGGACTCCTTAAAAGTCCTCAACAACACCTTTATTGTCTCGCGGGATACCCTCGGAACCGGCTACAATCAGGTCAAGGGACTCAATTTGTTTGGGAAATTCAAGGAAGGAAAACTACACGATGTCGATGTGATCAAAAACACCGAGGTGATCTATTACATGCGCAATGACGACAATGAATTAATCGGAATCAACAAAAATGTAAGCAGTAAAATCAATCTGATCATTGAAAATAATGATATTGAAACCATTACTTTTTTCAACAAAGTAGACGGTGACGTATATCCTGAAGCCGATTTACCTGAAAATGCCCGTAAATTAAAAGGCTTACGTTGGCGAGGCGACGAACGAATAAAGTCGAAAGACGATATTTTTACCGCTGAAGACAATGAAATGAACGATAAATTAATCCAGGAAGGAAAAGACGATGAGGCTAAAGATAAAGATACTCCGATAAAAGTCAGAAAAGAAACGCTGGATTACGACAAAAAGAAACCCGCGGTGAAGAAAACTACTAATGCTAAGAGTAAAAAATAGTTTTCAGTATTCAGTCGCAGTCGCAGTTTTCACTAACTGAAAACCGAGACTGAAAACTGAGACTAATATCCCTTTGAACCTTAAAGAAAATGAATCCAGATTTTATAAAATACCAGGCACAAACTTCACCATACCCATTGGGAATGGAGGTTTCACACGCCATTGGCTCGTACATTTACGACACTAACGATAAAAAATACTTAGATTTTGTAGCAGGTGTTTCTGCCTGTACACTTGGACATCAGCACCCGAGAGTGAATCAGGCCATTAAAGATCAGCTCGACAAGTATTCGCATGTGATGGTTTATGGCGAATATTCTCAAAGTCCGGCGGTACAATATTGCAAACTAATGGCTTCCCTCCTGCCTGAATCTTTAAGCAAAACATATTTGGTTAACTCAGGAACAGAAGCGATTGAAGGAGCCTTAAAACTAGCCAAGCGAACAACAGGCCGCAGCCAGCTGATTTCCTGCCACAACGCCTATCATGGCAATACTATGGGATCTATGAGTGTTATGGGCTTTGAAGAGCGCAAACAAGCCTTCAGACCCCTGCTACCGGATGTTGATTTTATTACCTTCAATAACGAAGAAGATTTACAAAAAATAACGACCCGAACGGCAGCCATATTATTAGAAACCATTCAGGGAGGTGCCGGATTTATTGAACCTCACAACAATTTTCTTCAAAAAGTCAGAAAGCGTTGTGACGAAGTTGGTGCCCTGATGATTGTTGACGAAATCCAGCCTGGCTTTGGCCGAACCGGAAAACTATTTGGCTTTCAGAATTACGATGTCGTTCCGGATATTGTAGTGATGGGAAAAGGAATGGGAGGCGGAATGCCGGTAGGTGCCTTTACAGCTTCGGCAGAAAAAATGGATCTTTTGACCGAAAATCCGAAACTGGGACATATTACCACTTTTGGAGGCCACCCTGTCATTGCGTCAGCCTGCCTGGCTACTTTGCAGGAATTAACTGAAACAAACATAATGCAGGAGGCTTTAGAAAAAGAAAAACTCTTCAGATCGCTTTTGGTACATCCTTTGATAAAGGAAGTTAGAGGAAAAGGACTAATGCTTGCCGCGATGACCGAAACTGCCGAAATAACCAATGAAGTTATTTTAAACTGTCAGGACAAAGGGCTTATATTATTCTGGTTGCTTTTTGAAGGATGCGCCATAAGAATAACACCTCCATTAACCATTTCTGAAGAAGAAATCAAAGAAGGCTGTGCCATAATTTTAGAGGTTATGGATGAAATCCTGAAAAAGAAACAACAAGTTTAATAAAACGCATGATAACCGGGATTTGTTTCCCATCGGTATCTAAAAATAATAACAAATAATCTTTTGATAAATCAGAAGATTATGACTAAAAACAGAATCGGAATTCTGTCCATATTGTTAATTAAATTGTTCAAAACAATTAATTTCCTTTCCCCACAGCAATAATATGGTTGCCTAAATTTATAACAGGCTAATTTCAAATAAAGATAGTATGCAATTAAGCAACGAAGAAGAAGATTATAACCTATCCCTATCCAAATTTGAGTCGATGTTAAAAACTAACAAAGTACTCTTTTTTGATTCTGAAGAATTCGAAGAAATTATTCTTCATTATTTAGACATAGGTAAGGCTAATTTAGCAAAGAAGGCCTTAAAACTTGCATTAGACCAACACCCAAAATCTACAGGCTTAAAATTAGTACAAGTAGAAATGCTGGTTTACGACGATAAACTGGAAATCGCCGAAAAACTCTTAAATGAGTTGTATGCAATTGAACCTAACAACGAGGAAATTTACATCCAGAAAGCCAATATCTGTTCTAAGAGAGATCAACACGAAAAAGCGGTAGAATTGCTTAAAATTGCCCTGCAATTTACAGATGATTACGCCGACGTGTACAACCTGATTGGAATGGAGTATCTTTTTATGGATAACCTCGAGATGGCAAAAGACAGCTTCATCAAATGTCTTGAAGAAGACTTAGAAGATCAGTCTGCTCTTTACAACGTGGTGTATTGTTTTGAATTTTTAGATCAAAACCAGGAAGCCATCGTGTATCTTAACAATTATATCAATAAAAACCCGTATAGCGAAATTGCCTGGCACCAGCTTGGACGTTTGCATTATGGTGTAAAAGAATACGAAAACGCCATTCGCGCTTTTGATTATGCAACGCTGATTGACGATGAGTTTTTGGGCGCTTTTATGGAAAAAGCAAAAGCTTACGAACGTTTAAAAAAATACAACGAAGCTATTGAAAGCTACAACCGTACTATCGAGCTTGACGATGCCACTTCCTATGCTTTATTGCGTATTGGAAAATGCTATGAAAAACTCGGAAATTCGGCAAAAGCGTTACAATATTACAACCAAACGGTACATGAGGATCCGCTTTTAGACAAAGGATGGATCGCCATTACGGACTTTCATGTACGCCAGAAAAATTTTCAAAAAGCCCTGTTTTTTGTCAACAAAGCACTAGCAATCGACAATCAAAATCGTTTGTACTGGAAACGTTATGCAACGATCAACAAACAAATGAACTTTTTTGAAGAAGCTGAATTTGGATACAGAAAAGCGGTTGAATTTGGAGATTATGCTTTGGATACCTGGTTATTCTGGGTTGATATTTTGCAGTTTCTGGGCGAATTCGAAAGCGCCATTCAGACCCTACTACAGGCCACCGAATATTTTCCGGAAGAAAACGAAATCGAATACCGATTGGCAGGATTGTATTTCATGATTCAGGACACTACCAAAGCTAAATTTCATTTGAGCAATGGTTTGCGTTTAAACTTTGATAATTACATCTTAATCGAAGATTTATTTCCGGTAGTATGGTCGAAAAAAACGGTTCAAAATTACATTGAAAAACACAGAAAATAATAATGATTGATATTTTAAGAAGACGTTTTGGCTTATTGGGCCGTAATATTAGTTACTCTTTTTCAAAAGGATATTTTACAGAAAAATTTAGCGATGAAGTTTTTGCCGGCAACAGCTACGAAAATTTCGACATTTCTGAAATCAATTATTTCACAGAATTAGTGAAAAACAATCCCGATTTAAAAGGTTTGAATGTTACAATTCCTTACAAAGAACAAGTCATTCCATTCTTAGATAAGCTATCCAAAAAAGCAGCTTTAATTGGTGCTGTAAATACTATTAAGTTTACCAAAAGCGGAAAATTAAAAGGATACAACACCGATTATTACGGCTTCAAAAAGTCATTAGAACCTTTACTGGAACCGCATCATAAAAAAGCATTGATTCTGGGAACAGGCGGAGCCTCAAAAGGGGTTGCTTTTGCTCTGGATGAGTTAGGTATACTTTATACTTTTGTTTCGAGAGAAGCCAAAGAAAACATCATCGATTATAACTTAATCAATGCGACTACTTTTGATAATTTTCAGATCATCATTAACTGTACACCTGTAGGAACAATTCCTGACACAGATGCTTGCCCTGATATTCCGTACGAGTTTTTTACCGACAAACATATTGCTTACGACTTAATTTATAATCCGGCAGAAACCGAATTTTTAAAAAGAGCGAAGAAAAAGGGTGCCATCATAAAAAATGGCTATGATATGCTTATTTTTCAGGCGGAAAAAGCATGGAAAATCTGGAACAAATAAAAAATCAAGACAGAACAGTACTTCAAATATCTCAACCCGACAGTTTTCAAAAACCTGTCGGGTTTGTTGTTTTTATAACTAATAATGTATAAAACAGCTTTTTCTTTGTTCCTAATCAAAATAAAACAGACCAAGCTGTCTTCATACTATCATTTTCTTTTTGATTTTCTAAAAATTTCGGCAATTTATAATTTAAATTAACTTCAAAAAATCAACAAAAAAACCCGCATCATATCTTTAAATTAAACCAATTAGTAAGAATTTCATCGTAAAATAACGTATAAACAAACGATTTATTTTGTAGTTAGAAACACCTTTACTATCTTTCGCTCTGTTTAAAATAAAAACCTTATACATTTAAAATGTTAGAAGAAAAGAATGATAACCTGCAAGAAGCAGACGGAAAATTAGAAATCGACACTAACGATTCTACTCAAAATAGTGCAATTGAAACGGCTGATGCCGATGCAGTAACTGAAAATACAATTTCAGACCCTGAAATTGAATCAGAAGTCCCTGCGGAAGCTATTGAAGTCAATCATCAAACTGCATTAGATGCCATAACAAATTCGAATGCCGAAGAAAGTGAAGATGAGACGCTTAAAGAGCGCCACGAGATTCCTATGCAGGATTATGACACCTTTTCTTTGGATGCGCTTGTTGATGAATTGAAAAAACTGATTAATACTGACAAAGTAATGTCGGTTAAAGATCATATCGAAGAAATCAAGAAGTCGTTTTTATTACAATACAACCACCTTATAGAAGAGAAAAAAGAAGAATTCAATGCTTCTAAACAAGATCCGAATGAAGAATTCGAATACCACTCTCCTTTAAAATCTAAATTTGACGAGTACTATAATGTTTTCAGAGAGAAAAGAAATGCTCATTTTAAACATTTACAAACCAATCTGAAATCGAATTTAGAAAACAGACTTGCCATCGTTGAAGAGTTAAAAGAACTAATCAACCCGCAGGAAAACATCAAAGACACGCTTAAACATTTTAATGATTTAAGAGAAAGATGGAAGAATGCCGGTGCAATTCCGAAAGACAAATACAACCATGTCTGGAACAATTATCATTTTCATGTAGAAAACTTTTATGATTATCTGCATTTAGATCGTGAAGCCAGAGATTTAGATTTTAAACACAATCTGGAACAAAAACAAAAGATAATTGCTCGCGTTGAAGAATTGGTCAACGAAACCGACATTAGCAAATCATTCCGTGAATTACAGGACTTACACCGCATCTGGAAAGAAGATATTGGGCCAGTTTCTAAAGAACACCGCGATACGATCTGGAACAGATTTAGTGAACTTACTAAAAAAATTCACGACAAAAGAGAAGTTTTGTTTGAAAGCCAAAGAGCAAACGAACAAAATAACCTTGACGTTAAAAAGGAGATCATTGCAAAAATCGAGGTTTTAGGAACCGAAAAAGTAAATTCTCACTCACAGTGGCTGGTACAAATTCAAAAAGTAGAAGGCCTTAGAAATGAGTTTTTCGCTGCCGGAAAAGTTCCTTCAGAAGTAAATGAAGAAACCTGGGCCGCTTTTAAAACTGCCGTTAGAAACTTTAATTCTTTTAAAAATTCATTTTACAAAGACATTAAAAAAGACCAAAACGACAATTTAAACAAAAAGATGGCGCTGGTAGCAAAAGCCAAAGAACTACAGGAAAGCACCGATTTTACTGCCACTACCCCTATCATGAAACAAATTCAGGAAGAGTGGAAACAAATTGGCCACGTTCCTAAAAAGTACTCTGATAAAATCTGGAAAGAATTTAAAGATGCCTGCAATCACTATTTTGACAAATTAAAAGAGCACAAATCAGAAGAAAACGTTGATGAAGTAGCTGCTTTCGACAACAAAAAAGCATATTTAGACATCCTGAGAGCTTACCAACTAACGGGTGATCACAAAACAGATCTGGATGCGATTAAAGCGCACATCGAAATCTGGAAAGGATACGGAAAAGTGCCTTTTGCAAGACGTCATATTGAAGGGAAATTCAATAAAATTTTAGACGCTCTTTTTGAAAAACTAAGTTTGAGTAAAAAAGAAACCGAAATGATGCGTTTCTCCAACCGAATTGATTCTTTGTCTGACAGTAACGATACGCGTAAATTAGACAATGAAAAGATTTTCTTAATGCGTAAAATTGAAGAAGTTCAAAATGAAATTTTCCAATTGGAAAACAACATTCAGTTCTTTGCCAATACAAAAAATGCCAAGAAAGAAAATTCGATTGTACTTGAAGTTCGCAAAAACATTGCCATTCACAAAGAAAGCCTTGACGTTTGGAAAGAAAAGCTAAAACAATTGCGCAACTTAAATCAGGAATAATTATCTGATCGATCAAAGTCGAAACGATTTAAATACAGAGACTGCAGCGAAGAAATTCTCTGCAGTTTTTTTTATGCTTTAAAATCTCCATCAAAACTTTTGAACTGTCTTTGAAAGCGGCTTAACGTAAATTATTCCGGCCACCGACATGTAGTCCCTACGGGACATTTTCCCATTAAGGATGACTGTTTACCTATATTATGCTCCAAATGGAGCGCTATAAATATTAAACTCCTAAAGGTGTACTTTACGAAAACACTGTAATAACTAAACTAACAATATTTAGCTCCTAAAGAAGCACTTTACCTGAAACTAAACACTTTACTACAATAGAAGCCTAAAAAAATCTCGTAGAGATTGCACATTGGTAACCACACAGCTTTCCCTAATATAAAACTGTCCCGTAGGGACTTCATAACTACATCAACATTATTATAGTCAAGGCAGGAAAAATCCGCAAAGTTACAACAACACAAAGTTTTGCGAACTTTGCATTAAACAGGCATAACTGATAAAAAATCATTGCGCACTTTGCGGTAAAACCTTCAATCACGTCCACCTAAAATCTAAAATTTAACGTTTTATTCAACTTCGCAATGCAATTATGTAAGAAAATTAACTATATTTGAAAGTCGCATTATCTAGTGACAATCCATAAAATATCAAATTAATTATTAATTCAAATTACATTACAATGAAATTTACAAGAAAAGCAAATGCCAACTGGAAAGGAACAGGCATGGAAGGAAAAGGAACAATCAGTACGCAAAGCACCACTTTAGACAACGCACAGCTATCGTTTAAAACAAGATTTGCAGACGGCGTTGGAACAAATCCCGAGGAACTTGTTGCTGCAGCTCATTCCGGATGTTTTACGATGCAATTGAGCTTTTTACTAAACGAAGGCGGTTACACAGCAGATGATTTAACCACAGAAGCCGCAGTAACGTTTGAAGACGGCTCCATCACTTTGATTCATTTAGATTTAAAAGGAAAAGTGCCAGGTATTTCAGCAGAGGAATTCGAAAAAATAGCAGCAAAAGCAAAAGAAATCTGTCCGATTTCTAAACTTTTGAATACTACTATCACATTATCTGTTACACTAGTCGCTTAAGATTAAAACTTAAATAAATCTCAAAATCCAAATTCCAAGCTCTAAAATCCCAAATTCCAATAATAATTGGCATCATTGGGTTTTGGAATTTGGAATTTGTTTTCTTTAAGTATTGAGCTATTATCCAATAGAAAAATTCCAAACTTTAAAATTCCAAATTCCAATAATATTTGACATCATTGGATTTTGGAATTTTAAATTATTGAGATTTCAACATAGCAATAAAAAAATCCAAATTCCAACAATACTTGGTATCATTGGAATTTGGATTTGGAATTTAAAACTATTGAGTTTTATAAACTCTCGTTAATTCATTGTAGCTTTCAACGCTTTTGCTTCAGCAGTCATTTCTAACGCTTTGTAAACTCCTAATAAAGTTTTAGCAACATCCTCGTTTTTAGGATCTAACTCGTTTGCTTTTTTAAGGAAAGGAATAACTCCTTTGAAAACACCTTCTCTTTGTGCTTTCAATACATCGTAACGTTTCATATCTTTAGCAGAAGTTCCCAATTTGTTCATTTCATCAATGATTGGTTTTTCAGCTTCTAATTTTAATGCTGCAAGGTTAAGGTAAGCATTTGCATAGTTTGGATTGATTTCGATCGCTTTTAGGTAATATTTCTCAGCGTCAGCAGTATTTTTTGCATTAGCACTGATAACTCCTAAGTTAAAAACTAAATCAGCGTTGTTTGGATCTTTTTGCAAAGCCTCACCTACTAACTTTTTGTATGTTTCGTAATCTTTAGACTCTAAATACAAATTTGCTTCTGTCAAAATCAAAGAAGAATCTTCCGGATTTGCTTTTCTTGCATCTGCAATAGCTTGCTTAGCATCTTCACTACGTCCTTTTTGAACCAGGATTAAAGCCAGGTTTTTGTAAATTTCACCTCTTTTAGAAGGAATAGCTTCTGTTTTAGGTTTTTCGTGAGTTCCTAATTTTACCGCTAAATCTCTTTCTTTACCATTGTTAAAACCATCTTCGTTACCAGAAATTTTATTAACAGCCGTGAAGCTTGTTCCTTTTCCTGAATAGTTTAATTTTTTTAACTCTTCGTACATTGGCAAAGCAAGATCAAAATCCTGAGCATTTACTGCTGTAGAAGCTGCATAGTATAAATTGATTGTATCTTTTTTGTCTAACAAATAAGCATCATACAGTTTTTTTGCTCCATCAGCATGTTTGGTTGCCTGAGAATCTGCAATTGCAGCATTAATCAATTTTCCTTTTATTTCAGTAATAGAAGCTGCAGCCTGAGTAGAATATTTAACTTTTCCAGATGCTTTTTCAACATCAATTAGTTTTTTGTAAGTCTCAGCAGCAAGAGAAAGGTTTTTCCCTTCTTCTACTTTTTTATTTGCCAAATCTAAATAAGCATTACCTTTTACAAAATAGTATTGTGCTTGTTCAACATCTTTGGCATTTACTACCATATTTTCAGCATCTTTTAATATCGTAAGTGCTCCCTGAGCATCTCCGCTTTTTAATGCCTTTTCAGCACTCTTAATCTGATCCTTCTGAGCAAAAGTAGCTACTGAAATCAATAATGCTGACGCAAGTATTACATATTTACTTTTCATAATATTCAATTTGTGTATTTAATTATAAGTGGTTTATTTTCTACTATTCTTCAGATTCCTCTTCTTCAGAATCATCTTCATCCTCCAATTCTTCTTCTGAATCATCATCGTCGTCATCGTCTTCAACAACACCATCATCTTCAAGAACTTCTAAGTCCGGTTTCACTCTTTCAATAACCGATTCAATCACGTTACCGTCTTCGTCTACAACAACTTCAGCAACATCATCTTTCATTACTTTTGTTACCGCAGCAATAGAATCTTTACCTTTTAAGTTAATCAATCGAACTCCCTGAGTAGCACGACCCATTACACGTAAATCTTCAATAGCCATTCTAATCGTTAATCCAGACTTGTTGATAATCATTAAATCATCAGCATCTGTTACCGCATTGATAGAGATTAATTTTCCTGTTTTCTCGGTAATATTAAGGGTTTTAACACCTTTTCCTCCACGATTTGTAATTCTGTAAACATCCTCACCATCGTCGTCAACTAATTTAGTACGTTTTCCGTATCCGTTTTCTGTTACCACCAAAATTTGCGAATCGTTAACATTCTCTTTATCAATGGTTACCATTCCAATTACTTCATCGGTATCGTCTTTTAAAGTAATTCCACGAACTCCTGAAGCTGTTCTTCCCATCGGACGCGTTTTAGTTTCCTCAAAACGAACCAGTTTACCTGATTTAACCGCCAGAATAATTTGGCTCTCTCCGTTGGTTAATTTAGCTTCCAATAACTCATCACCTTCTTTAATTGTAATAGCGGCAACACCATTTACTCTTGGCTTAGAATACTTCTCTAAAGATGTTTTCTTAACCTGTCCTTGTTTGGTTACCATTACAAGATTGTGACTGTTGATATAATCTTTGTCTTTTAAGTCTTGTGTACAAATGAAAGCTTTTACTTTATCATCGCTTTCAATGTTTACCAGGTTTTGGATTGCTCTACCTTTTGCCGTTTTACTTCCTTCCGGAATTTCATAAACACGCATCCAGAAACATTTTCCTTTTTGTGTAAAGAACATCATATATTGGTGGTTGGTTGCCACGAACATATGCTCAAGGAAATCCTGATCTCTTGTTCCCGCACTTTTTTGTCCAACTCCTCCTCTGTTTTGAGTTTTATATTCGGTAAGGTTGGTACGTTTGATATAACCGGCATGTGAAATTGTAATCACCACATTTTCATCAGCAATTAAATCTTCGATACTAACATCTCCACCTGAATATTCGATAGTAGAACGACGCTCATCTCCGTATTTTTCACGGATTTCTTCCAGTTCTTCTTTAATTAAATTGGTTCTTAAATCAACATCTGCCAATAAGGCTTTCAAATGTTCGATTAACTTCATTAATTCGTCAAATTCAGCTCTTAACTTATCTTGTTCCAGACCTGTTAACTGACGCAAACGCATCTCAACAATGGCACGTGCCTGAATGTCTGACAAATTAAATCTTTCGATTAATTTCTCACGGGCTTCTTCTGTATTTTTAGACCCTCTGATGATCGCAATTACTTCGTCGATATTATCCGAAGCAATAATTAAACCTTCTAAAATATGCGCTCTTTCTTCGGCTTTACGCAACTCAAAACGCGTTCTTCTTACTACTACATCGTGACGGTGCTCAATAAAATAATGAATCATATCTTTCAGATTCAACATTTGTGGGCGACCTTTTACCAGTGCAATATTGTTTACACTAAAAGAAGATTGTAATGAAGTGTATTTATATAAGGTATTCAAAACTACGTTTGGCGTAGCATCACGTTTCAGGATGTAAACGATACGCATACCGTTTCTATCCGACTCGTCACGAATATTCGCAATACCTTCAATTTTTTTATCGTTAACCAAATCAGCCGTACGTTTGATCATTTCGGCTTTATTAACCTGATATGGAATCTCGGTAACTATGATACATTCTCTTCCATCCACTTCTTCAAAACCTACTTTAGCACGCATTACAATACGTCCTCTACCGGTTTTAAAAGCTTCACGAACTCCTTCATAACCGTATATTACACCACCGGTTGGAAAATCCGGAGCTTTAATATGCGTCATTAATTCGTCAACTTCAATATCGTTATTATCAAGATACGCTAAGGTACCGTTGATTACTTCAGTTAAATTGTGTGGCGGCATATTGGTTGCCATACCAACAGCAATACCTGTAGCTCCGTTTACTAATAAAGTAGGAACTCTTGTTGGCATTACTTTGGGCTCATATAAAGTATCGTCAAAGTTCAACTGAAAGTCAACCGTTTCTTTTTCGATATCTGCCATGATATCTTCAGAAATCTTACGCATTCTGGCCTCAGTATAACGCATTGCTGCCGGACTATCGCCATCAACAGAACCAAAGTTACCCTGACCATCCACTAATAAATATCGCATACTCCATTCCTGAGCCATACGTACCATCGCATCATATACCGAGGTATCTCCGTGCGGGTGATACTTACCCAGAACCTCTCCTACGATTCTTGCAGATTTTTTGTGGGCAGATCTTGATGTTACTCCTAAGTCATACATTCCGTAAAGAACTCTTCGATGCACTGGTTTCAAGCCATCTCTAACATCTGGAAGTGCTCTCGATACGATTACTGACATCGAATAATCGATGTAAGCTGATTTCATTTCATCTTCTATGTTAATAGGAATTAACTTTTCTCCTTCAGACATAAGTTGTTATATTAAATAATTATATTAGTTTCAAAGCGTGCCAAGATACGTTTTTTTGAAATTTTTTCAGCTATTTGCTTACACTTATTTCAATGATTTATTAACAACTTTATTTTAGGTTTTAGTTAATAAATTAAGCGTATTTTAACGCTTTTATTGTTATTTTTTTTGTCACTTAGCTGTCAGGAGATGCTGATGGGTACGGTTTTTGTTTTTCAAACAGTAATTCACTAAATTTACAATACCAATTATATATTATGGATGATAATTTTTCACCAAGAGTAAAAGATGTTATTACCTACAGTAAAGAGGAAGCCTTGCGTTTGGGCCACGACTTTATTGGTACTGAACATCTAATGCTAGGCATTTTAAGAGATGGAAACGGAAAAGCTATTCATATACTTAATAACCTTGCAGTCGATTTAGATCATTTACGCAGGAAGGTAGAAATACTTAGTCCAGCCAATCAAAGCGTTGAAGTAAATGCCGAAAAGAAAAATCTTCATCTCACGCGTCAGGCGGAAAGAGCCCTGAAGACTACCTTTCTGGAAGCAAAAGTATTTCAAAGCTCGTCGATTAGCACGGCGCACCTGCTTTTATGCATCTTACGAAACGAAAACGATCCAACAACCAAGCTATTGAATAAACTAAAAATAGATTATGACATAGCTAAAGAACAATATTTAAATATGACTCCAAACGAAGAAGAATTCTTAGAAAACTTGCCAAGAAACGAATCGTATAATGACGATTCAGGACAAGATGACAGTCTTAAAGAAAGTAGTTTTAATAATCCCGCCAATAAGTCAAACAAAAAATCCAAGACTCCGGTTCTGGACAATTTTGGGAGAGATTTAACAGAAATGGCAGAGGAAGGAAAACTGGATCCGGTTGTAGGACGCGAGAAAGAAATCGAACGCGTTTCTCAAATTCTAAGCCGTAGAAAAAAGAACAACCCGCTTCTTATTGGAGAGCCGGGAGTTGGTAAATCTGCTATTGCGGAAGGACTAGCTCTGCGCATTATTCAGAAAAAAGTATCCCGTATTCTTTTCCACAAACGTGTGGTTACACTTGATCTGGCCAGTTTAGTAGCCGGAACAAAATACCGCGGTCAGTTCGAAGAAAGAATGAAAGCCGTAATGAACGAGCTGGAGAAAAATGATGATATCATTCTTTTCATTGACGAAATTCACACCATCGTAGGTGCTGGTGGAGCAACAGGTTCACTTGACGCTTCAAACATGTTCAAACCTGCTTTGGCAAGAGGCGAAATTCAATGTATTGGAGCCACTACTCTTGACGAGTACAGACAATATATTGAAAAAGACGGTGCTCTTGAAAGACGTTTTCAAAAAGTAATTGTAGAACCAACTTCTGTTGAAGAAACAATTGCCATCTTAAACAATGTAAAAGACAAATACGAAGACCACCACAATGTTACCTACACACAGGAAGCTATTGAAGCCTGCGTTAAATTAACAAACAGATATATGTCTGAGCGTTTCTTACCAGACAAAGCGATTGACGCTCTGGACGAAGCAGGATCACGCGTACACATCACTAACATTGATGTTCCGAAACAAATTTTAGATTTGGAACGTCAGTTAGAAGAAGTTCGCGAGATGAAAAACATGGTGGTTAAGAAACAAAAATACGAAGAGGCTGCCAAACTTCGCGACGATGAAAAACGTATCGAAAAAGACCTGGCTGTCGCTCAGGAACAATGGGAAGAAGACTCTAAAAACAACCGAATTGAAGTTACAGAAGACAATGTAGCCGATGTTGTTTCGATGATGACCGGAATTCCTGTTAACCGTATTGCTCAAACAGAAAGCAACAAATTGGCCCAATTACCTGAATTGATTCAGAATAAAGTAATCGGACAAAATGAAGCTGTTTTAAAAATTGCACGTTCTATTCAACGTAACAGAGCCGGACTTAAGGATCCTAACAAACCAATTGGTTCATTTATTTTCCTTGGTCAGACTGGGGTTGGTAAAACACAATTGGCAAAAGTTTTAGCAAAAGAATTATTCGATTCTGAAGATGCGTTAATCCGTATCGACATGAGTGAATACATGGAGAAATTTGCGATCTCTCGTTTAGTTGGAGCGCCTCCGGGATATGTAGGATACGAAGAAGGTGGTCAGTTGACTGAAAAAGTTCGCAGAAAACCGTATTGTGTTGTGCTGTTAGACGAGATCGAAAAAGCGCATCCGGATGTATTCAATATGATGCTTCAGGTTTTAGATGACGGATACTTAACGGATAGTTTAGGTCGCAAAATCGACTTTAAAAACACGATTATCATCATGACTTCTAATGTTGGAGCGCGTCAGTTGAAAGATTTTGGACAAGGTGTAGGATTCGGAACTGCCGCAAAAGTAGCTCAGGCCGATGAAAACTCAAAAAGCATTATCGAAAATGCATTGAAGAAAACCTTTGCTCCTGAGTTCTTAAACAGAATTGATGACGTAATCGTATTCAATGCCTTAGAAAAAGCTGATATTGATTTGATTATCGAAATTGAACTTAAAAAATTGTACAGCCGAATCTCAGAATTAGGATACACTTTAAGTCTTACCGATAAAGCAAAAGCGTTTATTGCCGAAAAAGGATTTGACAGACAATTTGGTGCAAGACCTCTAAAAAGAGCGATTCAGAAATATGTTGAAGATTTATTAGCCGAAGAAATCATTACTTCAAAAATACATTCAGGTGATGAAATCTTAATGGACCTGAAAGATGATTCTCAGGAACTATCTGTAGAAATCCACAAAGCCGAAGAGCCGACTAATCAATAAATTAGTTTTAATTTATAACAAGAATAACATGCCCGTTACGTTTTCATAACATAACGGGCATTTTTTTTGGAAAATTTGCTATCTTTAATAAAAGCAAATAGCTATTTTTGGCTATTAAATTCTATAATAAAAAACAACGTATGCTTCAAAACAAAGTCATTTTAGGTAGCGAAGAATGGTGCTCATTTCCAGAACTAGGAATCCCGACAATCAAGGCTCGTGTGGATTCTGGTGCCAAAACTTCGGCAATGCACGCTATAAACATAGCTCCTTTTATAAAAAATGATGCCAATTGGGTGAAATTCGATATTAATCCTATTCAGAATAATATTAAAACCATCATTCATTGTGAAGCGCCGTTGGTTGACAAAAGAATTGTAAAAAGTTCAAGTGGCTTTAGAGAACATCGTTATGTGATTCAGACCCATTTAAAAATTGGCGATATCAAATGGCCCATCGAAATGACCCTGACCAATAGGGATTCTATGGGTTTCCGAATGCTTTTAGGCCGTGAAGCTATGAGCGGACGTGTATTGGTTGATCCCGAAGAAAAATACCTTTTAGGACAGCCAAGCCCTGAAGCCTTAAAAGAATTGTACCAAAACTCTGAAAAAGCAAGCTCAGGATTAAGAATTGGACTTTTGGCCAGTAATCCTGAATTGTACAGCAATAAAAGAATCATGGAAGCGGGTGAAATGCGCGGACATGAAATGCATTTTTTGAACATCAAAGAATGTTATATGAAACTGGATGCCAAAACGCCTGAAATTCATTATCGTGGCGGAAAAATACTAAATCAGTTTGATGCTATTATTCCTAGAATCCGACCAAGCATTACTTTTTACGGCTGTGCTTTAACGCGTCAGTTTGAAGCATTGAAGGTTTTTGTACTGAATTCAGCAACAGCTATTACTCAATCGCGTGACAAACTTTATTCGTTACAGCTGCTTTTAAACAGCGGAATCGATATTCCTACTACAGGATTTGCCAATTCACCATTGGATACCGACAATTTAATTAAAATGGTTGGAGGCTCGCCTTTGATCGTGAAATTATTGGAAGGAACCCAAGGAAAAGGTGTTGTTTTGGCAGAAACCAAAAAAGCTGCAGAGAGTGTGATCAATGCTTTTAAAAGCTTAAATGCAAACATCCTTGTTCAGGAATTTATTAAGGAAGCCAACGGAAAAGACATTCGCTGTTTTGTAATCGACGGTAAAGTGGTAGCTGCAATACAGCGTGAGGCTATGCCTGGAGAATTCAGAGCCAATATTCACTTAGGCGGAACGGCATCTGTTATAAAAGTGACTGCCGAAGAGAAAAAAATCGCCATAAAAGCGGCAAAAGCTATGGATTTAAAAGTAGCCGGTGTTGACATTATCCGTTCGTCAAAAGGACCATTATTGCTTGAAGTAAACTCCTCTCCGGGTCTTGAAGGAATTGAAGGCGCTACCAACAAAGATGTTGCAGGTGAAATGATTAAAGCCATCGAAAAGAACTTTAAGTTATAATCGCTTCTTTTTCAGTAAAAATATTCATTTAGACCTCATGTCTAAACATTAATTTAGGAACTTTGTTGAAGTCTTGCTTTGACAAAGTTTTTTTTTAATCCAAACACTAAAAGAAATGATGCTATCCCCCTATTTAGATATTATTTTAAGAAGTCTTTCCGTTTATTTTTTCATGACTATTGCCTTGAGAATTTTCGGTAAAAAAGAACTATCACAGTTAAACACTGCCGATATTATTCTGATTTTACTGATTAGCAACTCCGTTCAAAATGCAATGGTTGGTCCGGATACCAGTCTTTGGGGAGGTTTGGTTGCTGCTTTGGCTTTATTCATCATCAATTACATCATCAAGAAACTGACTCACAAATACAAAGGTCTCAGCAATTTACTACTGGACAAGCCCGAAATCCTGATTCATGATGGTGAATTGGATTTTAAAGCTTTAAGCAAATTAGACATTTCACACGAAGAATTAAAAGAAGCGGCACGTGAGCACGGTCTCGAACATTTGACCGATATCAAGCTTGCTATGCTGGAAATTGACGGTACTATAAGCATCATTTCAAAAGAAAAGCAGAATCTCAAACAAACACACTACAAGCGAAAACACAATCGCAAGAATCTGCAAAAATAAAACAATATATTTAAGCACTTAAAAATCAATATGTTAAATATTTTAAATAAAAAACTTAGCTATATACTTTGTTATACTATGTATTTTGTTATACATTAGCCACATGAACGAAACATTTGTAACAAACTGGAAGTCTCAGGTAAAGAAAGGCACTTTAACTTTCATTATCCTTAATGTGCTCAAAAATCAGGAGTACTATGGTTATGAACTTATCGAACAAATAAGAAAACATACCGAAATAGAAATCGCAGAGGGAACACTATACCCATTAATGAACCGATTAAAAACAGAAGAACTGGTAGATTCAAAATGGGTCGAACAGGAAACCGGAATCCCAAGGAAATACTATTCCTTAACCGAAGCCGGCATCGCTACTTTGAGCCAAATGAATATTTACTGGGAAAATCTGGAAAAATCAATTAAAAAAATCATTCAATGAGAATAGAAGATATCAAATTCGAACAAAAAGCTTCACAACGCATTTACAACAGCTACATGAAGCGCATCAAAAAAACAACCGCTTCACTACCAAAAATAGATCAGGACGACATTTATATGGAATTTAACAGCCATATTTTTGAAGCCATTCAACATAGAAACGAAACAAACGAACTCGATTCTCTCTTAGACAGTATCGAAAAACTAGGCCCTCCGGAAGAGGTACTGAAACCCCTTATTGCTGATAAAAAACTGGAACAAGCTACCAAAACATTCAACCCTGTTCATGTTTTCAAAGCTTTGGCATTAAACATTACCAATGGTATTTCGTACATCTTTTTCTCTATTTTATACCTTTTTCTATTTGGTTTTGTATTCCTGATTTTTGCAAAAATCCTGAATCCTTCTCAGGTTGGCCTTCATATCAATAAAGATTCTATTTCTGTTTTCACATTAGGAATAATGAATCCCGAGGACCAAATTAAATACCACACTTACGAGGCTCTCGGTAATTGGTTTATTCCTGTAATGTTATTATTAACCCTATTTTCTTATTTAATTATCACTCTATTATTAAAACTAAAAAATTCAATCAATCAAAAATCATCATCATGAAAAAAATCATCATCAGCTGTTTCATTGCTCTTATCACGACAAGCGCTTTTTCTCAAACTTTCAATTCAAAAAAACTCGACAGCCTGTTTGCGCTTTTAGAAAAAAACAGCAAATACATGGGAAGTATTGCCATATCTGAAAACGGGAAAACAATTTACACCAAATCTATTGGTTTTGATGACCTTGCAAGCGCAAAAAAATCAAGCACCCATACGAAATACAGAATTGGTTCGATCTCTAAAACCTTTACGGCATCTTTAATTCTTAAAGCGGTAGAAGAAAATAAAATCAACCTAAACCAAACGATCGACAAGTATTTTCCAACGGTAAAAAATGCCAAAACAATCACCATTGGTAACTTATTGAACCACAGAAGCGGCATACACGACTTTACCAATGACGACGATTACTTAAAATGGAACACTCAGTACCAATCCAGAGCTAAAATGATTGAACGCATTTCTGCCGGTACTATCGTTTTTGAACCTGACACAAAAGGCCAATACAGCAATTCTAATTACATACTCTTGTCGTATATACTGGAAGACCTTTACAAGAAGTCTTATGGCGAAATTTTAAGCCTGAAGATCACAAAACCTTTACACCTAAAAAACACTTATCTGGGCGGTAAAATCAACCTGAACAACAACGAATGTTATTCTTATACACTTGAAGGGAAATGGAATAAAGAAAGCGAAACGGATGCATCAATTCCACTTGGAGCCGGAGCTGTAGTTTCTAATCCAACTGATTTAAATCTATTTTATGAAAGTCTTTTTGCCGGAAAAGTAGTTTCTACAGAACATTTAAACCAGATGAAAACCATTAAAGACAAATTCGGAATGGGGCTTTTAGAATTTCCGTATTACGAAAGAAAAAGCTACGGACACACTGGCGGAATTGACGGTTTCAAATCTGTTGCTGGTTATTTCCCAAATGAAAAATTAGCGTTGGCTCTAACTTCCAACGGAATGGGTTACGACAACAACAACATCATGTTATGCGCTTTGAATTCGTATTTCAACAAACCTTTTGTAATGCCAGTCTTTAGCAATGTTGCGGTTACCCCTGCAACTCTGGACTCTTATTCCGGAACTTATGGCAGTTTACAGATTCCGTTAAAAATAAGCATTTCTCAAAAGAATAATGTTCTAATTGCTCAGGCCACAGGTCAGCCTTCTTTTCCTTTAGAAGCTACAGCCGCAAATGCCTTTAAATTTGATGCTGCCGGAATTGTTCTGGAGTTCAACTCCGAGAAAAAAGAAATGACACTAAAACAAGGCGGGAAAGATTATTTGTTTACAAAAGAATAAAATTTACTGCTCACCAATACAAACAAAAAAGCTGGTTTCGCGATTGAAACCAGCTTTTTTTATTTCCAAAATTGATACCATTTCGTATCCTGATTATCGGTTTCAAAATCTGTATTCATTTTTTTAATCGTTTTATTGGTCAAACCATATGCTTTCAGTCTATGATTGAGATTTACCAGAATATAATCTTTTTCTACGGGGAATTTTTCAGCAATCCTTTTATAATGCTTTAAAAGCCTCTTATCCTCTACCCCATCCAATGCTTGCAAAGTGGTATGAATAACTCTGTTTGAACTATCATTAAGCCCCTCTATAAAAACAGCGGTGTATTTGTTTTTATCATTCATTTGCCCAAGCGAATAATAAGCACTAACTCTTATTGACTCACTTTTATTAGATGCAAACGGAATGATAATAGCCCCATAATCCAGCTTCATTTCTTTCAACAGGTACGTACAAAATCTGAAGGTTTCCTCCTCTTCAATCGCATCAGCATTTGCTTTTATAACTTCTAGCCAGTCTGTACTTTTGTTTTTTGCATACCAAAATACGAATTGAAATACCGTCAGCAGACTCTCTTTTGTAAAGTCCATTAAATACGGTTTTGCGCGTTCATAATCGAACTTCGTGAGCAGCTGCAGTATTGTTTTTTGAATTTCTCCTGAACTTATTTTATACTGTGCTTCTAAAACACTAAGAGTTTCCCCATCTAATGCCTCTTTTTTTAAGATCCCACTGAGACATTCTTCCTTAGTTTCATCATCCTCTGCAGAAAAATATACTTCTAAAATGTAAGCTGACAATCCGCCTAATGTATATCGAAATAAATGAGATTCCTCTGCCATTGTATTTTCGGGGATAATTTCATCAAGCCATCTTTCGTACCAATTTAAAAAATTAGACTCAAAAGCAAAATAGGGTTTCTGTCTGTCGATGTCAATATTTACAACCCGTCCTTTAAATTCTCCATTTAAAACAAGTCCGTAATAATACGAACAGCCCTGACTTGCAATTGGCAGTATTCCGCCAAACATTTTACCGAGTTCCGCATCAAAATCTTCTTGAGAAATATCGTCATTCTCGTCAATATTTTGCGTCAGTTCTGCCCAAAATTCATCACTCATTTTTGGATAAATGCTACAATCCTGCTTTAAGCAATTTTCAGCATTACTATAAACAAATTCCTCCAGATTTTTCCCAAAAGGAAATATTCCATAAGACGGCCCTGCAGCTGAATCCTGATAAGATATTCCTCCATTGCCAATATGCAGTAAAAAGGCTTTATAATCGTCCGGAAGCTCCAGATTATACTCGGTTTCAAAACTACCTACCTGATCGGCACTAACCGTTTCTCCAATGGTATATTTATGACTGTCAGCCCCAAAAACTTTTAAACCTTTGTCTGCATTTTTCGCCAGGAGCAACTTTCTTTTTATTCTTTCTATCTGATTCAATAGGTCTGTTTTCAATCTGTATTTCTTTCTTTATTTTTAAGTAAATATAAATACATTATTCTTCAAAATAACCCATTTCAATAAACAAAAAAGCCGATTTCAATTTGAAATCGGCTTTAAAATATTTCGATAAAATGTGATTTACCTCTCACATTTTACAATAGTCATTTACTACATAAATACACTCAATACAAAGTAAACCAAACCAGCTAATATAGCCGAAATAGGAATCGTTAGTATCCAGGCCCAGATTAAACTTACGGTAACTCCCCAACGGACAGCGGAAACACGTTTTGTTAATCCAACTCCAATAATAGAACCTGTAATGGTATGTGTTGTACTTACCGGAATTTTTAAGTGCTCTGTAAAATAAAGTGTCAAAGCTCCTGCAGTTTCAGCTGCAACTCCTTCAAACGAACTTACTTTTGTGATTTTAGAACCCATTGTTTTCACAATTTTCCATCCACCACTTAAAGTTCCGGCTGCAATTGCAGAATAACAAGCCAAAGGAATCCATCCCGGCATTACTCCTTTTACACCTAAATCATCGTTTGGTAAAACAACATCTAACCAGGAATCCATATGCACACCCGGATTGGTGTTAATATAAACTGCTACTGCAGCTGCAATAATACCCATTACTTTTTGAGAATCATTTCCTCCGTGACCTAAACTAAAAGCCGCAGAAGACAATAATTGCATTTTTTTCAACGCTGCGTCTGCCTGATGAAGGTTCAAACTACTGAATATCAAACAAAACAAACTTACCGTTAAGATGATAAAAGCAACTAAAAACCATTTAATATTATGCGGATCAAAAGCTACACTCCAAAAGTGAGATTCGAAACGTGGTTTTCCATGCTTAACAATCTCCTCATAGGGAACCATTAAACTGCTCACCATCCAGATTGTTGCTATCATCAAAGCCACTGTAAAGATCTTTGGACCAATACTTTTACGAGAAGCATTTAACAACCAAATCGAAATTAAGTAAGAAGCCAATGCCCCCAATAATGGCGCTAAGACAATAAAAGCAATAATAATAAGAACTCCCGAAGGCATTCCACCGTCTTTACCAGCTTTGTACCAGCTTACGATTTCGTACCAGTAGTGTGTTGTTCCGTCTTCACCAACATATCCTGAGAATCCGTGCACTGCAATCGCATGCGCAATTGCTGCTCCGGCAAAACCACCGATCAAAGTATGTGAAGAACTTGAAGGAATCCCCAACCACCAGGTCAATAAGTTCCAACAAATAGCCGCAATAACACCGGCAAGAATTACAACCAGGTTAATCTCCATGGTGTGCGCTGTTTTAGCAACAGTATCTGCAACACCAAATCCAAAAACCCAATAGGCCAGAAAGTTAAAAAATGCTGCCCAAAGAACGGCCTGAAAGGGCGTCAGTACCTTTGTCGCAACAACGGTAGCTATAGCATTTGCCGCATCATGAAAACCATTGATGTAATCAAAAATTAAAGCTAATACTATAATAATTATAAGTAGCGTCATAAAATTATAACTTCAGAATGAAATAAATTGAATTAAGAATGTTTTACAGAAATAGATTCCAGTATGTTCGCAACACTCTTACATTTGTCTGTTGCTGATTCTAAAACAGATAACACTTCTTTATATTTAATAATATTTTTAGCGTCTGTTTCGTTTTCAAAAATTTCAAAAACTGCTTTGTTATAAACATTATCCGACTTATTCTCCAGTTTATTAATTCTGGCACAAGCTTCTTTAATAATGTTCATGTTTTTTAAGTTACTCAACTCTTTTACAGCGCTGTCAATATTCTGACAAGCTTCAAGGTTGATTTCGGTCATTTTTCTGATCGATTTTGTAATCTTATCTACCTGATACAATTTCATTCTGCTTGCTGCACCATGAAGGTAATCGGCAACGTTATCAATTGAAGTAATCAATGTATGAATATCCTCTCTGTCAAATGGAGTGATAAAATTTCTACTCAATTCAAGATTGGTTTGACGTGTAATGTCTTCTCCTTTTTGCTCTAACTCATCAATTTTTTGAAAAAGAACTTCTCTTTCTTTTAATGGAAGGTTTACAGCTTCGTGTAAATTAGAAGCTAACTCAATTAGATTGCTTGAAGCTTCTTCAAAAAGTGGAAAGAATTTCTTGTCTTTCGGCACTAAAAATTGGAAAATACTGTTTATTGACATTTTTATATTTTTGATAGTGCAAAATTACTTCAATATTATTTTGCCATGTTAAGCCATTGTTAACAAATCGTTTTCAATTTGGAAACTGTCAAGGAATTCAACTGTTTTTTTAATATCATAATGCAGAATTCTGTCTTCTTTAACCAACGGTACGACCTCTCTGTAACTGTTCAAAAACATTTCGATGAAATCGCTTGATTTTAAAGGCGCTCTGTAAGCAATAGCCTGAGAAGCATTCAACAATTCGATTGCCAAAATACGTTCCAGATTCTCCATAACACGCAATGCTTTTGTAGCTCCATTGGCTCCCATACTCACATGATCTTCCTGTCCGTTACTTGAAACGATACTGTCGATACTTGACGGAGTTGCCAATTGTTTGTTCTGACTTGCGATACTGGCAGCAGTATATTGCGGAATCATAAATCCTGAATTTAATCCCGGATTATCTACTAAAAATGCAGGAAGATTACGTAGTCCTGAAATCAACTGATAAGTTCTTCTTTCAGAAATACTTCCCAACTCAGCCAAAGCGATTGCCATAAAATCCAATGCCAAAGCCAAAGGCTGTCCGTGGAAATTTCCTCCTGAAATGATCTGATCGGCTTCTATAAAAATATTTGGGTTGTCTGTAACCGAATTGATCTCGGTTTTAAATACTTTTCTAACATAATCAATGGCATCTTTTGAAGCACCATGAACCTGTGGCATACAACGGAAAGAATACGGATCCTGTACATGTTTTTTCTCCTGAGCGATGATCTCGCTTCCGTCTAAAAATTCAGTAATGCGTTGTGCCGTTACAATTTGCCCTTTGTGAGGACGGATAAAATGAATCAACTCGTTAAAAGGCTCAATTCTTCCATCAAAACCTTCTAATGAAATCGTTCCGATTAAATCTGCCAAATACGAATATTTATAGGCTTTTAATAAAATATGTGCTCCATAAGCGCTCATGAACTGAGTTCCGTTTAGCAAAGCCAAACCTTCTTTCGACTGTAAAACGATAGGTTCCCAGCCAAAATGTTTTAAAACTTCAGCTGCAGCTGTTTTTTTTCCTTCAAATAAAACCTCTCCCTCCCCTAATAAAGGCAAAGATAAATGTGCTAAAGGCGCTAAATCTCCTGAAGCTCCCAAGGATCCCTGAGTATAGATTACAGGAAGAATATCATTATTATAAAAATCGACCAAACGTTCTACGGTCTGCAATTGAATTCCGGAATGTCCGTAGCTCAAAGACTGAATTTTAAGCAACAGCATCAGCTTTACAATTTCAGCAGGAACTTCTTCTCCGGTTCCGCAAGCATGCGATTTCACTAGATTTTCCTGAAGCTGAGATAAGTTTTCATTTGAAATTTTCACATTACAAAGTGATCCAAAACCAGTATTGATTCCGTAGATAGGATCTGAATGGGAGGCCATTTTTTTATCTAAATAATCACGACATTTCTGAACGTTTACTTTTGCTTCTTCTGATAATTCAAGCGTTTTCTGGTTGACAATAATTTCCTGTAAAGCTTCTAAACTTAAGGTCTCCGTACTTATATAATGGATTTCTCTCATGTTGTTTTAAATTTAAGACTTCAAAATTCAGCAAATCAATATTAAAAAGCAACATTTATTCCTAATAATTAAAATTTGATTCTCACAAATTCCCCGATTTTGTTCTTTTCACAATAGTAATCATACAAAATCAGGATCGTTTCTTCTCTACCAAAATGGTCCCTTCAAATTTTAACAAGAAATTTAAAAAAAGTACTCAATTCCTAGTAAACTTATAGACTAATGACGTTTTTCAGTGTTATTTGGGATTAAAAATCAACTTGTTAACACCGTTCACACCAAATATAAACTCGTATATTTATACGAATCCAATAATTTAACAGACTCAATTCTGACAAAAGCTCAATATTAATTTAATGCTATTTGATTTTTTAAAATATTCATAAAAAGGCCCGAAAGATTTTTAACTTTTATAAAAAACTGTATTTTTGAAAAACCTAAATGAAAAGTAACAGCGCAAAATATCATTCTACACTAACAACTCAAACCGGAGTTGCAATTGCTGCTACAACCATTTCTACTACAACAACTACTACCCCTTAGGGGTATACATTTTACATATCATCCAGGTTACCTAGTACTTTTTTCTAAGAAGAAGAGAGTTATTGGATACATAAAAAACATTTACAAAGAAAAAAATAGTCGCAGTTTTCAGTTTCAGTTCACAGTTGATAACCTTTGAACCTTTGTTACTAAAAATCTTTGCACCTTATTAAAAAACATCAAAAATGAAAGTATTAAAATTTGGCGGAACTTCGGTTGCCAATGCACAAAATATAAAACTAGTTCTCGAAATTATAAACCAAAAATCGAAGCAGGACCAATTGGTTGTGGTAGTATCTGCTTTAAGCAAAGTCACTGATTTACTGCAATTGGCAGCTGCAAAAGCGGCGGCTAACGATGAAAGTTTCAGAGAAATTGTTGCCGAAATCGAGAAAAAACACCTTGACACTTTAAAAGAATTGATTCCGGTTAGCGAGCAAAGCAGTTTGTTAAGCCACGTAAAAAGAATCATCAATCACTTAGAAACTTTATTGGACGGCTGTTTTTTACTGGGCGAATTATCTCCCCGAACTTCAGATACCATTTTAAGTTTTGGAGAATTACTTTCGTCTTACATCATTGCACAGGCGTACCAGCAAACGGATAAAAATGCGGTTTATAAAGACAGCCGTGAACTGATTAAGACCAACAACAATTTTGGAAAAGCAGTTGTTAATTTCGAAGTTTCCAACCAGCTGATCAGGGAGTATTTTGCCGAAAATCAATCTAAAATCAACATCCTTCCGGGGTTTATTGCGTTAACTCTTGACGGAATCGCTACTACTTTGGGCCGTGGAGGCTCTGATTATACTGCAGCCATTATTGCCGGAGCACTTGAAGCTGAACAATTGGAAATCTGGACGGATGTTAACGGAATGTTTACTGCCAATCCTAAAATTGTGAAGCAGGCCCACCCTATTGCAACCATCTCGTATCAGGAAGCGATGGAGTTATCGCATTTTGGAGCCAAGGTGCTGTATCCGCCAACCATTCAGCCTGTTTTAAGAAAAAATATCCCCATTTTAATCAAAAATACGTTTGAACCGGAAGCCGAAGGAACGCTAATTTCCGATCAGGTTTCGTCGAAAGATACGGTTGTAAAAGGTATCAGTCATATCGATAATATTTCATTAGTAACTCTTGAAGGCCCCGGAATGATTGGAGTTTCGGGTTCGTCAAAACGTTTGTTTGAAGTATTGTCGCAGGAAAAAATCAACGTAATCTTTATTACTCAGGCTTCTTCTGAGCATTCTATCTGTATCGGAATCCTGAATTCGGATGCCGAAAATGCAGAGGCTGCAATCAACAGAGCTTTTGAAGTAGAGATTTCACAAAACAAAATAGATCCTTGTATTGTCGAAAAAGACCTTTGCATTATTGCCTTGGTGGGTGAAAACATGAAAAACCATCAGGGTTTGAGCGGTAGAATGTTTAGTACTTTAGGAAAAAACAATGTCAACATCCGTGCAATTGCACAGGGGGCTTCTGAGCGCAATATCTCGACAGTAATCAACGAAAGAGACGTTAAAAAAGCATTGAACACTTTACACGAAAACTTCTTTGAAGAAAACACCAAACAGCTCAATTTATTTGTGATGGGTGTTGGAAATGTAGGTGAAAAATTCATCGAGCAAATTCACAATCAAAGAAGGTTTTTAAAAGACAATTTGAAGATTAACGTTCGCGTCATCGCTTTGTCTAATTCAAGGAAAATGCTTTTTGACGAGGACGGAATTTCCTTAAAAGAATGGCAATCGGCTCTGGACAAAGGTGAAAACGCTAATAAAGAAGCCTTTATCGCCCGTGCGAAAGAACTGAATTTACGTAACAGCATTTTTGTCGACATCACTGCAAATGCGAGTGTTTCTGAAACCTATGAAAATTTCTTAAAACAGAGTATTGCAGTAGTGACTTGTAACAAAATTGCCTGTTCGTCTGCTTATGACAATTATAAAAAATTAAAGAATTTATCCCGCCAATACAACGCTCCGTTTTTGTTTGAAACCAATGTTGGTGCCGGATTACCAATTATCGATACTGTAAAAAACTTAATCGCTTCGGGTGATAAAGTACATAAAATTCAGGCGGTTCTATCGGGAAGTCTGAACTTCATATTCAACAATTTCGACAAAGACAATTCTTTTCATGATGTTGTAAAAGAAGCCGGAGTACAAGGTTTTACAGAACCGGATCCTAAAATTGACTTAAGCGGAATCGACGTGGCCCGTAAAATCTTGATCCTGATTCGCGAAAGCGGTTACGAAATGGATATTGATGCAATCGCCAACGAATCGTTCCTGCCAGCCGAATGTCTTGCCACAACCAACAACGATGACTTTTTTGCTTCTTTAACTCAACATGCTCCTCATTTTGCAAAAATCTATGACGAAGCATTGAGCAAAGATTCAAGATTGAAATATGTAGCACAATTCGAAAACGGAAAAGCAAGTGTTGGTCTGCAATTCATCCCGAAAGAGCATCCTTTTTACAATTTAGAAGGAAAAGACAATATCGTACTTTTCTACACCGATCGCTACGTAGATCAGCCTCTACTGATCAAAGGCGCCGGAGCAGGTGCCGCAGTAACCGCATCAGGGATTTTTGCGGATGTGATTCGAATAGGAAATATATAAAGGTGCTAAGGTACTAAGAGACTAAGAGACTAAGGTTCTGAGTTTTTTCTCAAAACTATCCTTAGTCTTTTAGCTCCTCAAAACCTTAAAAAAATAATGTGGTAAAAGTTTGCGAAGCAAAACCTTAGAATCTTAGCAGCTTAGAACCTCAGAACCTTTAAAAAAAGTGGTAAAAGTTTGCAAAGCAAAACCTTAGAACCTTAGCAACTCAGAACCTCAGAACCTTTAAAAAAATGGAAATAAAACTATTTTGCCCTGCAACTATCGCGAATCTTTCGTGTGGATTTGATGTGCTTGGGCTTTGCTTAGACAATGCGGGCGACGAAATGATTGTTCGAAAAGTCGCTCAAAAAGGAGTCCGAATTACTAAAATTGAAGGGGCCAATTTGCCTTTAGAAACCGATAAAAATGTTTCGGGGGTTGCCGCTCTGGCAATGCTGGAAACTTTAGACGAACTGGATTTTGGCTTCGAAATCGAAATTTACAAACATATTAAAGCCGGAAGCGGAATTGGAAGCAGTGCTGCCAGTTCTGCCGGAGCGGTTTTCGGAATCAATGAGCTTCTGGGACGCCCTTATTCCCGTAAAGATTTGGTGCAATTTGCCATGCAGGGCGAAAAACTAGCCAGTGGAAACGCGCATGCCGATAATGTTGCTCCTGCCCTTTTGGGCGGTTTTACGCTCGTAAGAAGTTATGCGCCCTTAGACATTATCCGAATTGACAGCCCCGAAGAATTGTTCGCTACCGTGGTTCATCCTCAAATTGAATTGAAAACTTCGGATGCGCGCTCGGTACTAAAACAAAACGTTTCCCTCAAAAGCGCTATCATGCAATGGGGAAATGTAGGCGGACTTGTTGCAGGCTTATACACCAAAGATTACGATTTGATTGGAAGATCTCTTCACGACGAAATCGTTGAGCCTTTAAGAAGTGTTTTGATTCCGGGATTTGATCTTATCAAACAAACGGCACTTGAAAACGGTGCTTTAGGCTCAGGAATTTCAGGTTCCGGGCCTTCGATTTTTGCTTTAAGCAGAGGAAAAAATACCGCCGATCAAATCGCCAAAGCCATGAGCGATGTTTATGAAAAAATGGATTTGCCTTATGAAATCCACGTTTCAAAAATTAATCCCGATGGCGTGAGGATTCTTTGAAGCAATTAAAAATATATAGATATCGATTGTCAGACTGAGCGAAGTCGAAGTCCACGCCCAGTTTGTCATTTCGACGAAGGAGAAATCACACCAGTTATGGCGCACTGTTGGCGAGTTCCTACTGTGATTTCTCCTTCGTCGAAATGACAAGATTGTGGAATTACCTATTTAGCCCAGACTTCGACTTCGCTCAGTCTGACAAAAAATACAATTAAAACGAATTGAATAAATTATATGCAAGGCAAAAAAGCTTAAAGCTTACTGCCTATAGCCTAAAGCAAAAACAACAATGAAATACTATAGTTTAAACCATAACGCCCCAAAGGTTTCGTTTCAGGAAGCCGTAATACAAGGACTTGCGAGTGATAAAGGATTATACTTCCCCGAAAACATCACCGCTTTAGATGCCTCCTTTTTTGATGAAATTGAAAATTTAAGCCACGAACACATTGCTTTTGAAGCGATAAAACAATTCGTTGGCGACGAAATTCCTGCTTCGACGCTAAAAGAAATTATTGCCGAGACTTTATGTTTTGATTTTCCGGTCGTGAAAGTCGAAAAGGATATCTATTCCCTGGAATTATTCCACGGCCCTACCATGGCTTTTAAAGATGTTGGAGCGCGTTTTATGTCACGTTGTCTGGCGTATTTTAACAAAGACAAAAAAGACAGCAAAAACACTGTGCTTGTGGCTACTTCCGGAGATACCGGTGGCGCTGTTGCCAGCGGATTTCTAGGCGTTGACGGTGTCGATGTGGTTATTTTATATCCATCAGGCAAAGTCAGTGATATTCAGGAAAAACAATTGACGACTTTAGGACAAAACATTAAAGCACTTGAAGTTGACGGAGTTTTTGACGATTGTCAGGATATGGTTAAAAAAGCGTTTTTAGATGAAACTTTGGCACACAAGAATCTGACTTCGGCCAATTCTATTAATATTGCGCGCTGGCTGCCACAAATGTTCTATTTTTTCTTTGCTTATAAAGAATTGAAAAGTCAAAACAAACCGTTGGTTTTCTCTTGTCCAAGTGGAAACTTCGGAAACATCTGCGCCGGAATTATGGCAAAAAGATTAGGATTGCCAATTGAACATTTTGTAGCGTCTACCAACGTAAACGACACGGTACCAAGATTTTTAGAAAACGGAAAATACGATCCAAAACCTTCTAAAGCAACAATCTCCAACGCCATGGATGTTGGAAATCCAAGTAACTTTATCCGAATTCAGGAATTGTATAACAATGATTTAAAAGCATTTGAAAAAGACTTCTCGTCTTATAGTTATACTGACAAAGAAACACTTGTTGCTCTAAAGAAAATTTATACCACAGACGGTTATATTGCAGAACCACACGGCGCTGTTGGTTATTTAGGTTTGAAAAAAGAATTGGAGAAACACCCCAATGCCATTGGAGTTTTCTTAGAAACGGCTCACCCGATTAAGTTCTTAGATGTTGTTGAACCGGCATTGGGAATTACACTTCCGATTCCTGCTCAGATTGAGAGTGTTATTAATGAGGAGAAGGTTAGTGTGAAGATTAAGATTTATGAGGAGTTGAAGGCGTTTTTACGGTAAAATATATTTTTTATAAATTTTAAAAGCCAGAAATTATATTGATATATAATTTCTGGCTTTTTATTTTAATCAACTTTTTATAAGAAAAAATTTGTTATGTTTGACATAAACATATCATCATCAAAAACTTATTTATGAAAAAAATTTGCATTAAACTAAATGAGAAATATAAATCTTTTGATGAAGGTTTTGAAACTGAATTAGAAGGAGAATTGATAATATTATCAGGCATCAACGGTTCTGGAAAATCACAAATCATGAATATTATTCATGGTAAAAAAGACAACCCAAACAAAGGTAGAAAAATAGAAATTTTAAAAACTACTAAAATTGATGGAATTGATATAAATTATAAAATGATCGAATTTAAATCATTTAAAGACAACATCAACATCCCAGAAGTTATAAAATCTTCATCTTCAATAATTAACAGCAATATTGACCAAGCATTTCAACACTATAAAACTAGTGGTCTGGAAATCACAAATCACAATAATTCAAATTTCAAAGATTCTTGTGCGCAACTTATTAAATTACTTGGTGCATTATACACCCCAGGTAAGAGAGATATATCTGAGGATGCATTCAAGATGGTAATGCGAGATAATAAAATTGTATGGAAAGCTGATGATCAATTTACTGATTTTATTGGACATCTATTTTACACTCATGCTATAGAAATAGCTGAAGGTCAAAAAAATGCAGGAAAAGTAGATGGTCCTGCGTTTGATCCTTTAACAATTGGCCTAGCTCCATGGACAGAATTAAATCAATTATTTGAGATTTTAAAGCTCGATTATCGATTCAAGAATAATTATGAAGTGAAATTTGCTGAACTAACAGAAACTCCTTTACTTTTTCAAATCGATTCAAATGGGAAAATCATTGAAACAGAAAGTCGCCCTCTAAAAGATTTATCTGATGGTGAAAAAACTATAATATCATTATGTTTTACATCTTTACAAAAAAATAATCTGGACGAGATAAAATTATTATTATTAGATGAATTTGATGCAGTTTTAAATCCTTCTTTGATAGAGAGTTTCTTTATTGTGATTAAAAAGTACTATCTTGATAAAGGAGTTATTGTTATTTTAACTACACATTCACCTGCAACCATATCTTTAGCACCGGAATATGCATCTTTTTATGAGGTTTTTAAACCTAATGGCAACTCCTCTAGGGTTTTGCAAGTCAATAAAGAGGATTATGCCGAGTTAAAAAAAGTTAATAAACTATTTTATGATAAGATTGATAATCAAGCCGAACGTATTAAAGAATTAGAAACAAAAATTGAATCCAACAAAGATATCCTCATAATCACTGAAGGCAAAACTGATTGGAAATATATTTTAAAAGCTTTACAATACTTTCATAGCAAAGGTGAATTCACAGAAATAATCGAAGAGTATTTTTATCGTTTTGGTTCAGAGAACGATTTCAATGAAAAAATTTGTGGTACGTCAGAAATAAATGAATTAAGTGATTCAAAACTTAAAAATCATTTAAGTTCTTTAGTTGAAGTTAGAAACATAGGAATTCCAAATTTACAAATTAGAATAGGAATTTTTGATTCTGATACAAATACACAATTAGTAAACGTTGAACAAAAAAATGTGTATTCGTTTAAAATAGAACCTGATGGTATTTCTACAGAACTTTTATTTAGTGAAGATGAAATAAAAACAGACATCAATGGTAGACGATTATTTATTGGAGAGGAATTCAATGATAGAACTAAAAGACACATTTTAGATTTGACACTAAATCTTGGAGGTGATAATTCAAATACAAATAAAGCTGGTAAAAAAGTTATTATTGAGTCTGGTGTCTATAATATTAATTCAGAAAATGTGGCACTTTCAAAAGAAAATTTTGCACAAGCAATATTCAATGGTCAAATAAATGTATCTAATGAAAGTTGGGAAAATTTTAGACATATTTTCAACAATATTTCCGCATGTCTACCCGTTAGCGCGGATTTGTAATCCGTACCCTCCTGCTAGCGCGAGCGTCCCGCTCGTGAACACAAAGAGAAGTAAACTTCAAGTGGAATCGAGTACGGAAAAAATCAACAACTATTTGTCTTCGAAAATTCAATCAAAACTTCAACATGAATAGAAACCTTAAAATACTTTTTATAACTTTAATTTCATTATCATTTTTAGGTCTTATTTATTATTATGGCACATTATTTTTGTGTCAGGCTAGCGACAAATGTAAAAATTGTGATCAAACTTCAATATCTGAAAAAGAATCAAAAGCAAATAAATTTTATGCAGGATATTATACTTGTGATGTTTCTAAATTTAATCTGAAGTATAACACTGAAAAGATCGAAATAGGAAATATTTGGATTGAAAAAGTATGGCGTTATAATACCGATGATTGCTTTAGCAATGACTATAACACCAAGGTAGTTAATAACCATGGTTATAATATCGTAATAGATTTTAAAAAATCAACAGATGAATTTCTATTCGATTTCATTCCTCTCATTAACAATATCAAGGACAATACAAATGGCGGAATTGAAGATCGCAGAAAAACTTTGAGATATAGAAAACTCCCAAAAGAGATGAAATTTATAGTTGTTGAAAGAAATCCGGATATGAATTTTGGTTGGACGAATGAAATAGTATCAGATACATTGACACTAAAACTAATAAAGAATGAATGAATAAAATTTTTATTTTTTTATATCTTTAAAAATTCTAACTACAGCCACCTGTTTAGAGCATTAATTTCTATTAACACCCTATTTTTATGAAAAAAACATTACTTGTATTCCTTTTAGCCGGATCCTTAATTTCATCTGCTCAGGAATCAAAACCAAAAGCTCCCCAAGCCCCTGCAAAAGAAGAAAATTCGCCTTCTAATCTTACTTTCAATCCGGATTCTAATGTCATCACAAATCATACGACTACCATAAAAGGACAAAAAGTTCCTTATAAAGCCACAACGGGTACGATGCCGGTTTGGGACGAAGACGGAAAAGCCATTGCCGGATTATTCTATACCTATTATGAGCGTTCGGATGTAAAAGATCAGGCTTCGCGCCCTTTGGTTATTTCATTTAACGGTGGTCCGGGTTCTGCTTCGGTTTGGATGCAGATTGCTTATACAGGACCAAGTTTGTTGAACATTGATGATGAGGGCTACCCTTTGCAGCCTTACGGAATAAAGGAAAATCCGTATTCGATTTTGGATGTTGCTGATATCGTTTTTGTTAACCCGGTTAATACAGCCTACTCTAGACCTACCAGCAAAGACATTCCTACTACAAAATTCTTTGGTGTAAATGCCGACATTAAATACCTGGCCGACTGGATCAATGGGTTTGTAACCCGCACCAATCGCTGGGCTTCACCAAAATACCTGATAGGTGAAAGTTATGGTACTACCCGCGTTTCGGGATTAGCGCTTCAATTGCAAAACAATCAATGGATGTATCTTAACGGAGTGATTTTGGTTTCTCCAACTGAATTAGGAATAACACGCGGAGTGGTTTCTGATGCCGCTCTTAAATTACCTTATTTTGCAGCTACTGCCTGGTATCACAAGATGCTTCCTCCTGATCTGCAAAACAAAGATTTAACTGATATGTTACCCGAAGTTGAAGATTTTACCGTAAATGAACTTCTTCCTGCATTAACCAAAGGTGGATCTTTAGACGAACAAAAAAGAAAAGAAATTGGCACTAAAATAGCGCGTTATTCGGGTATTCCTGAGAAAGTAATCCAACAAAACAATCTAGACCTTCCTTATGATTATTTTTGGAAAGAGTTATTGAGAGATAAGGGTTATACGGTGGGAAGACTTGATTCGAGATACAAAGGAATTGACCGCAAAGACTCAGGCGAAAGCCCTGATTTTAATGCCGAACTTACTTCCTGGCTGCATTCGTTTACACCTGCCATCAACATGTATTTGCGCAACAATCTGAATTACAAAACTGACTTTAAATACAATATGTTTGGCTCCGTGCATCCTTGGGACAGATCTAATGACAGGACAGGAGAAAATCTGAGACAAGCCATGGCACAAAATCCATATTTGCATGTAATGGTGCAATCCGGGTACTATGATGGTGCATGTGACTACTTTAATTCTAAATACGATTTATGGCAAATGGATCCGAGTGGAAAACTAAGCGGTAGAATGTCATGGAAAGGGTATAGAAGCGGTCACATGATGTATTTGAGAAAAGCGGACTTAGAAGCTGCAAACGAGGACATCAGAACCTTCATAAAACAATCCTTACCGAAAGCCGGGCAACCTGCAAAATATTAAAGATGGGGCTAAAGCCATCTTATAATGCAATTTTGTTGTCTCCGGCTAAAGCTGGAGGCAAGAAAATTTTTTAAAATATACTTTATAATTACAGAACACATTTCATGATCTCAAAAGCAACATTAGCCGATATTCCTGTTTTGAATATCTTAATCAATTCAGCATATCGAGGTGAAACCTCCAAAAAAGGCTGGACGACCGAAGCCAATTTATTAGAAGGAAAAAGAACCAACGAAGAAGAATTGACCCAAACAATTCAAAATCCGAAGAACACAATTCTGAAATACACGGAGAATAATACCGTTATTGGTTCGGTTTTATTAGTCGAAAAAGGACAGCAATTGTATTTGGGAATGCTAACGGTTTCACCGGAATTACAAAATAGCGGTATCGGAAAAAAGATGCTGGCAGAAGCCGAAAATCATGCGAAAGCTTTGGGATTGTCAAGTATTATCATGACGGTAATATCAGTTCGCGAAGAACTTATTGCGTGGTATAAACGTCATGGCTATGTTGATACAGGCGAAAGAGAAGCTTTTCCTGAAAGCGAGATTCATGTTACTATTTCAGAGAATCCTCTGGAGTTTATTTTCTTAGAGAAGATTATTTAGTTTTATTTGTTTCAGGTTTCAAGTTTCAGGTTTCAAGTTTGAGAGTAAAAGCTAAAAAAACTTAGCAACTCAGCACCTTAGAACCTTAGTACCTCATAAAAACCTTTGAACCTCCAATAATAAAAAATGAACCTACACCTTTTACCTAAAGAAAATAGTAAAGCCTCTGTTTGGAGTGGTGGATTGACTTATGAATATATGATCTATCCCAAAACAGCAAACTATGCCGATAGAGATTTTACATTCCGAATAAGCAGTGCCACCATAGAGAAAGAGCCTTCAGAGTTTACCCAATTTAAGGGCTATCACCGATATTTGGTTATGCTTGACAACCAATTACATATTGAGATAAACAAAGAAAAAAAAGTATACGAACAATATGAAATCATGGAATTTAATTCGGATGATGAAGTGACTTCTTATACAAAAGGTATTGACTTTAACTGGATGGTTTCTGAAAAAACATCTTATCACAAGCTGAAAGTAACAGACGACAATCAAAGTTGTAATGCTCAAATAGTACTTTTATTCTCTTTACATACAGCAGTTATCAAAATTAATGAGAAATCCTACGATCTAAAACCTTATGATTTGTTGGTGATCGAAAATCTGGAAAAGGAAAATATAACACTTCACTTTTCTGATAAATGCCTGTTTGGGATATTGGATTTTTAATTCCGGAATGAATTTAACCGCAACGTTCGCGAAGGGTTACGCAAAGATTCGCAAAGTTTTTTTGGCTGGTACAGCATATGCTCGCAAAGACACAAAGTCGCAAAGTTTATGCTTCTTTCTTCTTTCTTCTTGCTTCTTTCTTCTTGCCTCTATTTTTCAAAACCACACTACTAAAAAAACTTAGTCCCTTAGAACCTTAGCAACTCCTCTTAATCTTCGATAAAAATTCATGCGAAACCCCAAGATAAGACGATAAATTTCGGTTATTGATTTTCTCCGCTTTGTGCGAATATCGCGCTATAAACTCGAGGTACCTTTGTTTAGAAGTTTTGTTTAATACATCGATAAGTCTTTGCTGAATGGCAATATTAGCCCTTTCAACCATTAAAATGTGAAACTGAATCAACTTAGGCACCTGTTCAAACAAAAGCGCTTTGTTGGCTTTACTAATCACTAAGATCTCGCTGTCTTCAATCGCTTTAATATTATAGGTGGTTGGTTTTTGATGATAGAAACTTTCGAGATCGCAGATCCACTCGTTTTCGAAAGAGAAGAAAATGACACTTTCGGTACCGTTATCATTTAGAATATACGTTTTGAAAGTACCTTTTAGAATAAAACCTTCATAAGAACTGTTTGAATCCTGAATCTGCAGAAATTCATTTTTCTTCAGTTTAATAAACTTTACTTTTTCCACCACCAAATTCCATTCTTCGTCCGTTAGCGAAATCTTGCGCTCAATACTCAATCGTAGGTTTTTATACATGTGGTTTTTACTTTTTATTCTTACTCAGGGGCGTAAGTATGTGAATGAATGAAAAATAATGTAATCGATTACGCAAAAATATACTTTTTTGTAATGTAAAGGTTACTGCGGGTACAATTAATAGTAAAATATTTTCAAAACATTGAACAAGTTCAACTTTTTTCATACTAATTATAAGCAGATTTGCACTATTAACTATTTAACCAAACTTAATTATTATGAAATTTAAATCAACATTCTCAGCGTTTTTACTAACGCTGGTTCTCGGTTTTGCAGCCTGTAATACCGAAGAAATTGCAACACCTCAAAGCAGTGAAAATGCTCTTTTGGAAACCACCACAACTGCCTCAGGCAATTTGACGGCAAAAATTGGAAACTGTGCTCAGGTTCCCGGATGGGCCTCTCAAAATGGAGGAACAACCGGTGGGGGCACATCGGCAGAAGAAGTAGTAACGAACTATGCCCAATTGAAATCGGCTATTGAAAACAGTGCTGTGAAAGTGATCAAAGTTAGCGGTACAATTACGGTTACTACAAGATTATCACTACAAGATCAAAGTGGTAAAACCATTTATGGTGCTAGTGGTGCAAAACTGGTTTCTACCAATCAAACGAAAGACGGTTCGGGTATCATCAACATCAAAAGATGCACGAATCTCATTATCAGAAACCTTATTTTTGAAGGACCCG
>JAHEZJ010000021.1:0-49347 GCA_023251135.1 Flavobacterium sp.
GATTTAACTTGTGCGGCTCCTAATATGGCAACTGTTACATTAACAGCTACTCAGGGATCTACTGTGTATACGAACTATGATGTTTCATTTAATGGAGCCGCGTTTACACCAACGACATCTCCATACACAACTAATATCCCAGGAACTTATACTTTTAGAGTTACAGATAGTAAAAACTGTCAATCAGTTTCAAAACCTGTAGTAGTAAATCCTATCGTAATGCCTACTATTTCGACTACTAAATTTAATGTAAGTTGTAACTTAGGAAACGACGGAAGCATTACAATTACTGCCGGTAGCGGACTTGCTCCTTACGAATATAGTATTGATGGTACTACCTACCAAACGTCTAATATTTTTGGAACATTAACTCAGGGTACTTATACAGTATACGTGAGAGATGCTAAAAAATGTGTGATTAGTGAGGTTGTTACCATTACAGAGCCTGGCATTTTGGCTGCTACTGTTGCGGTTACTCCATTTGGATGTAGTGTAACTAATGCGCCACAGGATGCTGTAGTAACTTTAACGGCTACTAGCGGTACACCAGCATATAAATATAGTTTTGATAATGGTGTTACTTTTGGAGATGCTTCAACATTAAAAGTAAGTTCTATAACGGCACCTAAAACAGTGTTCTACGTTGTAATTGATGCTAACGGTTGTAGAGTTTCAGGAAGTGCTGTTGTAAATCCTTATACTCCGCCAACGGATATGGATATTACAGCAACACCAATTTATTGTAAAACTGTCGGAGGAGTTTCTACTGCTACCGTAAATACAGTAACAGGTGGTGTAGGTCCTTACAAATACGAAATAGTTTCACCGGCAGCGGCTGTTACTAATAATACAACCGGTATTTTCCCTGGATTGTTACCGGATACTTATCAAATTAAAGTTACGGATGCTAATGGTTGTAGTACGACTAAAGCGATCGTGATTAAAGAATCTGATAAGATTAAAGTGACTACTCAGTTGTTAACGGATGTGTTATGTAATGGAGGAAGCACGGGTACAGCATCATTTGTTGTAAGCGGTTATATTACTCCTGCTGATTATAGCTATTCATTAGCACCACTTGCTGGTACAGCTACTAAAACTGGAGATGTTATAAGTTATACAGGTTTAGCTGCAGGTATTTATACATTGACAGTAGTAGACAATACATCAGGATGTCAGGATCAGGTTGTTAACTTTGAGATTAAACAGCCATCGGCTTTAGATTTTACATCTACTGCTACAAATACAAATTGTAACGATAAAACGGCTGAAATAACGATTACAGCAACCGGAGGTACTCCTGCTTATCGTTATGCTGTGGTTGTTTCAGGTGCAGCGGCTCCTACGGTTTTTGGAAACAATAATATTATAACTGTTGATACAAACAACGGTGCAAATAGAAATTGGGATATTTATGTACAAGATCTTAACGGATGTCCATTAATGAAATCTCAAAACATTGTTGAAGATGCATTGCCAACAACGCCATCAGTGGCGCCATACAGCCAATGTCCGGATCCATTAAACGGAACGTATACATTTACAGTTACCGGAGTTACCGGAATAGCACCAATCGAGTATAGTATTGGTACTGGTTTCCAAAGTAGCCCAACATTCACTGTGAATGCTTCAGGTACTTATAATGTAACTGTAAGAGACGGTAACGGTTGTGAAGTAACAACAAATGCATTAATCAATATTTCACCGGCTCTGGTTTTAGATGTTGTAGTAACAACTTTACCAAGTTGTACGACAAACAATGGAGTTATTACAGCGACAGCTAGCGGAGGTGCAACCCCTGCAAACTATAGCTATAGTTTAAATGGTAATTTTGGTCAGACATCAGGAATATTTAATACAAATATTGGTCCTGGAGATCATGAAATTACGGTAACGGATTTGACTACAGGTTGTACCAGAACCGTTAAATTTAAGATCTTGCCTGCTACTCCAATTGCTGGATTTAGCCTGACACATACAGATGTTACTTGTAACACATTTACTAATGGAACGATCACGGCAACTATTGATGAAACAGGTGCAAATGATAACCCAATTTACTATTACAGTATTACGGCCGGACCAGTTCTTAGACCTAATCAAACTTCAAATGTGTTCACAGGATTGCCAAAAGGACAATATACTGTAACGGTTACATCCGGAAGAGGTTGTAAAGATTTAGAAGATGTTGAGATAGTTGAACCGGCTCCAATTGTAGTAGCTGATCCTGTATTTACACAGTTTGGTTGTACAACAGGAACAAATACAACTGTTAACGCTACTATTACAGTAAACACTGTAACTGGAGGATCAGGGACGTATGTTCTATATCAATTCCTGAAAAATGGAGTTGAAGTTCAAAATAGTGCTTCAAACATCTATACGATATTTGATGTTACAGGAGGAATTTATACTGTAAATGTTTTCGACAATAAAGGATGTGTTGGATCATCGACATCAGTAATCGATGTTAAACCTTTTATTAAGTTAGACGATATTACGGTTACAGTTAATAAAGATATCACTTGTGTAAACAATCAGGATATTACCGTAACTGTTGCAACAACAGGAGGTACACCGGCACAATTGTCATACAGTATTGCCGGAATTGGAGGAAGCACTTTTACAGCTAACAACACTACGGGTATCTTTACAGGATTGCCAATCGGTAATTATTTAATTACTGTTGTAAACCCTGCAACAGGATGTAAAATTGAGGAAGCACATTATGTAGCCAATCCAAATACATTCGAAATAAAAGCGACTCCGGTAGTAGCTGAAATTTGTTTTGGAACTGCTGATGGAAGTGTGAACTTAACTTTTGTTGACAATCAAAAACTTCCAAGCGATGATGCGGGTATATTTGATTACACGATTACAGGTCCGGTAAACATACCGTTGACCCGTTCAGCAAATGCAGGTCCGGTTACAGTAACAGGTCTTCGTGCAGGTCAGTATACAGTAAACGCTACCTTAGTTGGCAGCCCTTATTGTACAGTATCAACTATATTCTCAATAGGACAGCCATCTGCTGCTTTAACAGTGACAACGACTAAATCTGAAATCACTTGTGTGGCGGGTAATAATGATGGAGAAATTTCAGCTACTGCAACTGGCGGTTGGGATACTAACTATCAATATGAATTGGTATTAAACGGAGCAGTTATTGCGCAAAATACAAACGGTAACTTTACCGGATTATCTGCGGGTAACTACACAGTGAATGTTAAAGATGGTAAAGGATGTCCGGCATCAGCAACACAATCATTGAAAAACCCGGATCCAATTGTGGTTACTGCAACAGCAACTGCTTCAGTATTACCATGTTTTGGAGACAGATCAGGAATAATTACAGTAAACCCTCCAACAGGTGGTCAGGGAAGTAACTATATGTACACATTGAACATGTTGTCAGTAAATCCGGTTATTTCATCAGGACCACAAAGTAACCCTGTGTTCACAGGCTTACCTGCAGGAACTTACAGTATAACAGTTACTGACGGATTTACATGTTCTGCAACATCAGCAAATGTTGTAATTACAGAGCCAACAGAAGTAGTTCCAAGTTTAGTGTTAGCAACTACACAAACTTGTAATACACAATCAACACTTACGTTAAGTGCAACAGGAGGTTCAGGACCATATACGTATAGTACCGATCAGACTTTTGCAGCAACAATTGGTTCATTTGCAACTTCTGTTACCTTCGCGGTACCAGTAGGTAAATACCAATACTATGTAAAAGATGCTAAAGGTTGTGTGGCGAAAATTTCTAACGAAGTTAAAATCGATCCATTAGAGCCATTAGTAATTGACTTAGATGTTACCAATGCAGTAGTAAAATGTATGGGAGAAGCTACAGGAGTTATTGTAGCAACTGGAAAAGGTGGTTTAGGAAACTATATCTATACCTTAGAAAATACTGCAGGTGGTGTTGTTAGACCAGCACAGCCTACTGGCAGATTCGAAGATCTTCCAATAGGAACGTATGTTGTAAAAGTAGCTAGTGGTGATTGTCCTGCGACATCAGGTTCTATCGAAATTAAACAACCGACTACAGCTATTCAGGCTACATTTACACCAACCAATGTTTCTTGTTTTGGAGAAAATAATGGTCAGATTGTCGTGGCAGCTAATGGTGGTACAGGAATTATTAAATATGCAATATCACCAGATTTAGATCAGTTTGATGTTAAAAACACTTTTGATAAACTTGCACCAGGTAAATACACGGTTATAGCTCAGGATGAAAACGGTTGTTATGTTATTGACGAGATCGAAATTACACAGCCTAAACCTTTAATCGTAACAGAACTTCCAAACTCTATGATTCCGGAAGTTTGTAAAGGAGATAAAGATGGAGCATTCAGTATCGAAATTAAAGGAGGTACTGCACCGTATAGTGTAAGTCTTGACAATAAAAACGGAACGTATACACAAGGTACGGCAACGCAAACTATATTTGATTTTACTAATCTTTCAGGAGGAGTTCATACTGTTTATGTTAAGGATGCTCAGGGATGTGTGAATGAATTTGTAGAAAAGATGCCTTTACCGGTTGTTCTTGATCCAATTGCTGAAACCAATTACGATTGTGTGAACAACAAACAAACGAATATGGTAACCGTAACTGTTGACGCTAGTAATACCGATCTTACACAGATTGATTACTCACTTGACAGTGATGTAGGTCCTTGGCAGGCAGCAAATATCTTTACCAATATTGCTCCTGGAACGCACTACATCGTAGCAAGACACACGAATGGATGTAAAAATCAAACTGCAAGTTTTGAAATCAAAGCTTACGACCAGTTAACGCTTGTAAAAACTGAAGGAAAATCAGAATTGAACATCATCTCGGTAACTGCTGCCGGTGGAGCACCTGCTTACGAGTACAGTTTCAACGGAGAGCCGTTTACTTCTTCTAACAAATATAAAATCTACAAATCAGGAGTTTATATAGTGATAGTAAGAGATAAAAACGGATGTACGGCAACAATACCAGTAGATGCAACTTATGTTGATGTTTGTCTTGACAATTACTTCACTCCAAACGGAGACGGTGTTTATGATACTTGGGGTCCTGGTTGTACAAACATTTACAACAACCTTGAATTCTCAATCTTCGACAGATACGGTCGTGTAATTGCCAAGTACCACTACGGTCAAAAATGGGACGGTAGATACAATGGTGCCGAACTACCTTCAGGAGATTACTGGTATGTTCTTAAATTGAATGACGAGAAAGATGCACGTGAGTTTGTAGGACATTTCACTTTATACAGATAACAAAATAAGAGCCCCTATGATGTTGTCTAAAAAAATTATTACAATGAAAAAGTTTATTTTATCTTTAGTACTCATGGCTGTAACAACAAGTTACAGCCAAGAGTTAAACCTACCAGTTTTTACACAGTATTTAGCAGATAATCCATTTGTTATCTCACCAGCCTTTGCCGGTATTGGAGACAACCTTCGAATTAGAGCCAACGGACTTACACAATGGGTAGGGATAAAAGATGCACCGGACAACCAGTCGCTTTATGCCGATTTTAGAGTCTTGGATCGTTCAGGAGTCGGGATCAATGTGTACAATGATAAAAATGGATATACACGCCAGACGGGAGCCAAAATTTCCTTTGCGCATCACATCATCCTGGATTATTATTCAAAACAATACCTGTCTTTCGGACTTTCGTATAACTTTAATAGCTTTCGTATTGATATTGATGAATTCAATAACACTATCGAACACCCTATTTTGGATCCGGCTGTAACTGATAACCGATATACCGCAAACAGCAACTTTGATGTGAGTGCCCTGTATCGTAACAAAGCATTTTATATCAGTTTTAATGCGAACAACGTACTAAAGAAAAACACCAATAAATACAGAGGAGTTGAACCTTCGCTGCTTTCCAATTATCAGGTCTATTCTGGTTTTATTTTTAAAGACGGAGAAAACAGCCGTATCGAATACGAACCATCAGTTTACTACCAATACTTCGCAAGTGACAATCGTTCTACAACCGATTTTAACTTCAAGTACCGACGTTACAATCGTTACGAAGACTACTATTGGATCGGGGTTTCGTATCGTTTCTTAAACGACCAGTTTCCAAAACCGTTATCCGTTGGACCAATGGTAGGTTTTATGAAATCTAAATTCTACTTTGGATATTCGTATCAGGTAATGTTCAACGATTTGGGGAATTACAACACAGGAACACACTCCATAACAATTGGTTTCGATTTCCTACAATCTATCAGTAACTGTCCTTGTACACAAAGCCCGGTTCACGATTAAAGAAGCATTTTTAGCGTCTTTAAAAGTTAATTTGTTTTTTTTCTTAAATTATATCGTTTTCGCTGTTGCAGCGGGTTTAATTTTACATTTTTCAAATTTGTTGCAACCCTAAAAGTTCTATATTTGTTTTCTATCAGAAAAAATTAAAAAATTATCAAATGAAAACTTTAAACGATTTCGACTTTAAAAATAAAAAAGCAATTATCCGTGTGGACTTTAATGTGCCATTGGATGAAAATTTTAATGTAACCGACGCTACGCGTATCGAAGCTGCAAAACCAACTATTGATGCTATTTTGGCACAAGGCGGAAGCGTAATTTTAATGTCGCATTTAGGCAGACCAAAAGGAGCAGAAGAAAAATATTCGTTAAAACACATTTTAAAAACAGCTTCTGAAATCTTGGGAGTTCAGGTGAAATTTGCTGAAAATTGTGTTGGAGAAGCAGCACAGTCAGCTGCAGCTAACTTACAGCCTGGAGAAGTTTTATTATTGGAGAATTTACGTTTTCATGCTGAGGAAGAAGCAGGAGATGTTGCTTTTGCAAAAGAATTGGCTTCATTGGGAGACATCTATGTAAACGATGCTTTTGGTACAGCGCACAGAGCACATGCTTCAACAACGATTATTGCACAGTTTTTTCCAACAGAAAAATGTTTTGGAACATTGTTGGCAAAAGAAATAGAAAGTTTAAATAAAGTACTTAAAAATAGTGAAAAACCGGTAACAGCAGTTCTTGGAGGTTCGAAAGTATCTTCAAAAATTACCGTTATCGAAAACATCTTAGACAAAGTAGATCACATGATCATCGGTGGCGGAATGACATTTACATTCGTTAAAGCACTGGGTGGTAAAATTGGAGAATCTATTTGCGAAGATGACAAACAAGAGTTAGCGCTTGAAATTTTGAGACTGGCCAAAGAAAAAGGAGTTCAGGTTCACATCCCGGTTGATGTAATTGCTGCAGACGCTTTTTCTAATACAGCAAACACTCAGATAGTCGATGTAAACGCAATTCCTGATGGATGGCAAGGTCTTGATGCAGGTCCTAAATCTTTAGAAAACTTTAAGAAAGTAATTCTGGAGTCAAAAACAATCTTATGGAATGGTCCGTTAGGAGTTTTTGAAATGGAATCTTTTGCTAAAGGAACAATCGCTTTAGGCGATTATATTGCTGAAGCTACAGAAAACGGAGCTTTCTCATTAGTGGGAGGTGGAGATTCTGTTGCAGCAGTAAAACAGTTCGGATTTGAAGATAAAATGAGTTATGTTTCTACCGGTGGTGGAGCTATGCTTGAAATGTTAGAAGGTAAAATTTTACCTGGAATCGCCGCGATTTTGGACTAAAAAATCACAATTAACATTTTTTTGCATATTTTTCATCCATAAACTGTTTAAGTTTGCAAAACTAAGGTTTCTGTAATGAGTTGAATTATAGAATTTTAAAAAAATGTTATATGATTGTAAAAAAAATAGCAATAATGGTTTCCGCTTTTTTTTCAGTATCCATGTTAGCACAGGATGTTGCAAAAGCAAATGCTGAAATTAAGCCGGTTGTAAAGATATCGTATTTAGATTCTGTTAAAAATACTTTCAAGAAAAATGAACTGGCAACACGTGTTGACAGTCTTTGGATGAACGAATTAGTAAGTCTGGATATTTACGATGATCTGACAAAAGACATTCAAACCATCAATACAGATGTAACCGTTGATGAGGAACTGCCAACAGATTTGCTAAAACAGCGTCTGCAGGCAATGAATGGGAAATCGCCTTTTACTATTGAATACAATCAGGGATTAGAAAACATCATAAAGTCATTTCTTAAGAATCGTAAAAAATCGTTCTCAAGATTAATGTCTTTATCCGAATATTACTTTCCAATTTTTGAAGATGCTTTTGCCAAGCAAAACGTACCTTTAGAAATTAAATATTTAGCCGTTGTAGAATCTGCTTTAAACCCTAAAGCAGTTTCTAAAATGGGCGCCACCGGAATCTGGCAGTTCATGTACGGAACCGGTAAACAATATGCCCTTAAAATAGACTCTTATATCGATGAGCGCAGCGATCCGCTTAAAGCAACCGCAGCTGCATCAGAATACATGAGCAAAATGTTCAACATCTTTGGTGATTGGGAATTGGTTCTGGCCTCCTACAATTCAGGACCTGGAAATGTGACCAAAGCCATTCGTCGTTCTGGCGGAAAAACAAAATACTGGGACATTCGCAGTCATCTTCCAAAAGAAACTCAGGGATATGTTCCTGCTTTTTTAGCAACCATGTACCTTTTCGAATACCATAAAGAACACGGAATTAATCCACAAAGAGCCGTAGTTAAAAATTTTGAAACCGATACGGTTCAGATTAAAAACCAGATGTCATTCAAACAAATAGCCGATTTGTTAGACATGCCACAATCACAGTTACAGCTTTTAAATCCTTCTTATAAATTAAATGTAGTGCCTTATTATCAGGGTGAGCAGCACTTTCTGCGTTTGCCAAAAGATAAAATTGCCACCTTTGTTTCAAACGAAGACAAGATTTATGCCTATGTAGCTTATCAGGCTCAGAATAAAACCATGCCTGTTCAACTGGCAATGAAGACAGCACCAAGAACAAAATACAATGCAAAAGTAAAAGAAGATTCCTCCAAAGAGATTCAGTTTTACAAAGTCAGGAAAGGGGATAATCTGGGAGCAATTGCCGAAAAGTACAACGTGAGTATTGTCGATCTGAAAAAGTGGAACAATCTAAAATCAAATTCGGTGGCTTTCGGAAGAAACCTGAAAATTAAATCGGAAATAGACGCTTCGGTTAAAAATCCAAAAGAAACTAAAGCAGCACTTGCGATCGATAAAAAAACAGAGGAAGCTATTGCGTCTGCTGATGATAAAGATAAAAATAATGCACAGCCACAAGAGTATGTGGTAGCGGCCGGAGACAATTTAGGCAGCATTGCAAAGAAATTCGGTACGACTATTGCGGAGTTGAAAGAACTAAATAGTCTGACTTCAAATAATATTGGTTTAGGAAAAACTTTGGTAGTTTCTAAAGTAGTTCCTGAAATTGTTGATGAGAATGCCGTAACAACTGCTATTGCTTCAAACAATTCAATTGATTCGTTCAAGAAAAAAGCAACAACAAAAGCCCTGGGTGAAGACTATTATGTTAAAAAAGGAGATTCGTTGTATAGTATTTCTAAAAAATATCCGGGAGTAACCATTTCCGATATTAAAAAGTGGAATAACATAAAAGACGGAGACATTAAACCAGGAATGAAGCTTAAAATAAACGGATAATAAAAAATCTTATATAAATTTGGGTTTTATTTCATAACTTAAGAGAATGAATAAAACCCATTTTTTATTGCTGTTACTTCCGTTGCTCTTCATTTCGTGTTTTAAAAATGAAAAGCAGGACGAACCTGTATCCGGAAAAACCAATACGATTTCTGTCATCATCGACGATCAGTTATGGTATGGGGAAGTAGGAGACAGCATTAGGAACAAATTTGCTTCACCAGTTTTAGGACTTACACAAGAAGAGCCTCTGTTTACCATCAATCAGTATCCGGCCCGTTTACTCGAAGGTTTTGTTACCGATAGCCGAAGCATAATTGTAGTAAAAAAAGCAACTGCTGATAAGTTTGAAGTAACCCACAGCAGATCATTACCCCACAATACTTTTAGAATTTACGGAAAATCAGTTGATGATATTATTTGCAGCATCGAACTCAATTCGGCGCAAATCATCAAAATAATCCGGGACACCGAAATCAAAAAAATTCAGGAAGATAACAGCAAATCCTTGTTGAATCAAGCTGTTATAAAAAACAAATTTCATATCGATCTGCAAATCCCGACCGGATATGAATACATGTTGCACAAAAAGAACTTTATCTGGTTAAAAAAGGACATTATAAGCGGCAACACCAGTTTGCTGATTTATCAGATACCCATTCACAGTTTTGAAAAAAGTAGCAATGTAATTGATAACATTATCCGGATGCGCGACTCTGTTGGAAGTTACATCAAAGGCAGAGAGCCCAACACACGCATGATTACGGGTGAGGCCTACGCCCCTTATTTTTCGACCATAACATTAGATGGAAAGAAAGCCTTTGAAACCAAAGGAACCTGGGAGCTTAAGAACGATTTTATGGCCGGACCCTTTATCAACTATGCAATTGTAGACGAAATGTATAAAAGGATTTTGGTAATTGAGGGATTTTGCTATTCACCGTCCAATGAAGAACGTGATTTGATGCTAGATCTCGAAGCAATAATAAAATCGGTTAAAATCGATAAACGCTGATTGTTTGGGGTTTAGGTTTGTAACAGAGCGATGGCAAGTTAATTTTTCTTAATTTTGTTTGATAACAAACATTAAAACAGATACTTATGAAAAATTTAATTGTAACATTGTTAATGTTAGTAGTGTGTTTTGCGTCCTGTAAAAAAGAAGAAAAAACACAAGTTGAAACCGGAGGTGTTTCGGATAGTACTAAAACAAAAGAAGCAGTAACCGAACAACCGCTTGATTCGGCAGCACAAATGAAAGCCTGGCAGGCTTATGCAACTCCTGGAACTCCTCATAAATTAATGACAGATGAGGTGGGAACCTGGAACTGCGATATGACTTTCTGGTCAGAACCAAATGGAAAACCTGAAAAAGCGACTTCAATCGCAAACATTAAAATGATTCTTGGCGGACGTTATCAGGAATCCAATTATCAGGGAACCATGATGGGACAAGCTTTTGAAGGCAAAAGTACACTCGCTTACAACAATGCCAGTAAAGAATATACCACAACTTTTATCGATAATATGGGAACCGGAATGCTTGTAGCAACGGGTAAGTTTGATGAAAGCACCAAAAGCATGGAACTGAAAGGGGATATGGTTAATCCGTTAAATGGAAAAAAAACACCTTATCGGGAAATTTATACCATAGTAGATGCCAAAACGCGCAAAATGGAAATGTTCGATGTAAAAAATGGGGAGGAGTTTAAGAGCATGGAAATCATTATGAAGAAAAAATAAGATAATACTTCTGTACTAAATAGAAATCCCGATTGCAATCAACAGTCGGGATTTCTATTTGATAGTATTTAGTGTAATTTTGCTTTTAACGGAAGTTAGAACCGCAAAAACAATAGAACCAAAATTATAAATAAAAGACGGATGGAACTAAAATGGAAAATAAAGCCATTTGAGGCATTAAATGTAAACGAGCTATATGATGTGCTCAAATTAAGAAGTGAGATCTTTGTAGTAGAGCAAAACTGTGTTTATTTAGACCTTGACGGTAAAGACAAGAAAGCACTACACCTGATTGGTGAGTACGACGGTAAAACAGTGGCGTATGTACGTTTGTTTGACGCAGGAATCAGTTTTGACAATGCTTCAATCGGACGTGTGGTGGTAGATGCCAATTACAGAGACCGAAAATGGGGACATGACCTAATGCGTGAAGCAATTGCTGCCATAAAATCGAATTTTGATAAAGAAGCCATAACCATTGGTGCGCAGCTGTATTTAAAAAAATTCTACGAGAGCCACGGATTTGTGCAAACCAGTGAAATGTATCTGGAGGACGATATTGAACACATAGAGATGACTCGCGGTTAATAGCTGCTGGAGGTGCAAAGGTTCAGAGGTGCAAAGGCTCAGAGGTTTACTGGGGCTAAAAGTGCTTAAATTTTAGTGATCAAAAACTCAACACGGCGATCGAGATTGTCGCCTTTTCCTAACGGAAATTTGTTACCGCAACCCTGATAGGTCATTCGGTTTTTGGAGATTTTTTTGGAACTCAGGTAATAGAATACAGTTTTGGCGCGGTTCCAGGAAAGCCTTCTTTCGTTGGTGGCCCTGTCAATTCCGTCGCTATAAATGTCGGGGGTGCAGCAAACGTGCCCCCTAATTTCAAATTTTAGACCTTTTTGCTTTTCTAAGATAACGGCAACCTTGTCTAATTCCTTTTTAGAGTTGGTGGTGAGTTTTGAACTTCCAATATCAAACAGTATATTGTCTAAGAAAACTTTGTCGCCAATTTTTAGCTTGTTGGGGAACGAGTTGTAAATTCCTTTTCCAAAACTGTTTTTCTTAACGGCTATCAAATCTACCCGACGGTTTCGGGAACGGGTTTCGTGCAGGTTTTCAACAGTGTCTGGCCGTACAACAACACGTCCTTTTCCTTCCAGAATTACAATTTTACCCTGATTGAATCCCGCTTTAATCAACATGTTCTGTATAGTACTTGCGCGATTGTTAGACAAACGGAAATTGTATTCGTCATTTCCGCGATCATCACAATAGCCATATATTTGTACCGACTCTACTTTAGAGGAGTCGATACTTTTAATAAAACGGTTTACAATTTCGGTTTGTTTTGGAGTAAGATCGAATCTGTCAAATTCGAAATAAATAGTTTCAATGGGTTTTTGCTGTGCCGATAAATTGTAAATAAGAAACAGAAATAGGGCTCTACAAAGCTTCATTATTTTTACATTTTTAAAATCGTTTTGTACTCAGTCTGGTTATTTAATACATTTACTGCTTTTTTAATTTCTGAATTGTTTTTAATGTAATACTGATACAAACCTTCCTGATATTGATATCTCTTAATCAGCTCTTCCTGTATCAGATTTCTAATTTCCTTTTGATTTTTATCAAGCAGCGTACTCTCACTTTTCTCCAAAGCAGCAAGTAATTGCTGGTATTCCGGAGCAATAGTTTCGTCTATTTTTTCATTTTTGGCAGCAGTCAATGTGTTTTTCAGTGCTACCTCTGTTTCCGTATCAAAGCTAATTTTGTTGGCTTTTAGGTACTGCTTGAAACTGCTGTAATCAGCATCCGTCAAAACAGGTGTTTTATCTCCTAAGTTTGGATTTTTGTAATAATACGTTGTGGCATAATCAAAGATTCCGTCATTTTTTAGCAAGGCTGTCGTAATCGGACTCATTTTGGTTTCGTCCAGTTCGATATCCGGTAAAACACCACCACCATCATAAACGGTTCTTCCTTTTCGGGTTTTAAAAGCATTGAAGTTTTTAGCATCGGTTTTTTGAGCGACACCATTTTTATCTTTATGCGCATAATCCAAAGCCTGAATACAACGGCCGGAAGGCGTATAATAACGAGAGATTGTAACTTTTAACTGCGTTCCGTAAGTCAGATCAACAGAACGCTGTACCAAACCTTTTCCGAAACTGCGGCTTCCCAAAATCACAGCACGGTCTAAATCCTGTAAAGCTCCTGAAACGATTTCTGAGGCTGAGGCGCTTCGTCCGTTTACCAAAATGGCCAAAGGTATCTCAGTATCAATAGGCTCTTTAGTCGTTTTATAGGTGTTGTTGTGTTTTTCGATACGTGATTTTGTTGTCACAATAACTTCATTCTTCGGAACAAATAAATTACAGATATCAATGGCTTCGTTAAGCAAACCACCAGGATTTCCTCTTAAATCAAGTACTATTTGAGTCGCGCCGTCTGCTTTAAGTTTTTCCAGGGCATCTTTTACTTCATTGGATGCTTTTCGGCTAAAGTGCGCCAGAACAATGTATCCGGTTTTGGCATCAATCTTTCCGTAAAACGGAACCGATTTAATATCTACTTCATCCAAAACCAATTCGGTAGTGAAGGTTTTTCCCTGACGCAGGTATTTAATATTAATTTTAGTGTTTTTAGTTCCTTTCAGCAATTGCGAGGCATCATCTTTAAAATCGGCGATCATAACATCACCAATCTGAATGATTTCGTCTCCGGCTTTCAGTCCGGCTTTGTCGGCAGGATAGTTTTTATAAGGTTCGCGTACAATTAGACGGTCTTTTTTTCTCGAAATCAATGCTCCGATTCCGGTATATTCGCCTGTGTTGTTGATTTTGAAATTAACAACATCCTGTTCGTTAAAATAAACGGTATAAGGATCGAGACTTCCCAGCATGCTTTTAATGGCCTTGTCCATCAGGTCACCCGGGTTGGTTTCGTCGACATAATTGGTATTTACCGCTTTGAACAAAGTGGTAAAGATTTCGATTTGTTTGGCAATTTCAAAAAAATCGTCTTTGAAACTGGTTCCGACAAATAAAAACCCTGCAGCAACAGCAGGTATGATGAATTTCTTCTTGAAATAAGGATACATGATTATATTTTTTTTCTTTTAAATCTTTTTCTAATAAAGTAGACCAATACGCAAAATACTATAATAAATGGCCAGACACTAATAATTGAAATTAAAAAATCGGACAGGCTGAAAAAACCAGACTGAATGGCGGCCCATATTTTAGAACCATACGAAATCTTAACGCCTTGTTTTTGAGCAACAGTTTTGTAAAATGAGATCGTTACAGTGCTTTCTGAAACACGGCTTTCGAGATATTTTAACTGACCTTCTTTGGCTTCAATTTCTTCACGGATAGCCGAAATCTGTTTTTCAATTTCGAGTATTTCACTAATTTTTGTGGCTTTTTGCAAGATCTCTAAGTAGCGGGCTTCGAGTTTACGTTTTGTATTTAATCGCGAAGTTAAGTCAATGTACTGTTCGGTGACATTTTCTGCAGAGATTTCTTTTTGTTCAAAGTATGAAACACCCTTAGAAACTGCATTTATAAAAGAGTCAAAGTTTGCGCTGGGAACTCTAATCGTTAAGGTTCTGTAAATGTTGTCATACTCTTTTCCTTCCGAATCATTCTGAATGCTGGCTTTATTGGCTGTAATTGCAGTTTGAATTTGTTTGAAAGTATCTTCTAAATCATTGGTTTCAAATCGAAGAGAAGCCTGTTTGATAATTTTTTGTGAAATCTCCGGAGCACCTGCTTCAGCCGGAGCAGAGGGGTCATATTGTTTTTCTGACGCGGCAGCGGATTCATTTTTTGCAGGAAGCTTGACGGCGCTAATCATCATATCGGCAGAAGCCTCCTCATTTTTACCACAACTCGAAAAGCCTAAAAAAAGCAGGAATAAAAAGAAAATATAGCGCATAATATTTCAAATTAAATTTAAAACTACAATTTTTTTATAATTTTTCGTATAATTTGATAAATAAAGTTGCCGTAAAGGAATTACAATTCTGTTTTATTTTCAGAATCAGGGGTTTTATTTACCTGTTGCAGGAATTTCTCAAACAGCTGAATGGTCTTGGTGTTGATTTCTGCATAAGACAATCGGTCTTTGCTTTGATAAAAAAACATCAGGGAATAAGGCTCCTGAATGTTATCCAAAAGTAAATGTTTGTTTAAACGATACGTTTCTCTTAAAACACGCTTGAAGTAATTGCGGTCAACGGCTTTTTTGAAGTATTTCTTAGATACCGAAACCCCCATTTTGATTTTTTCTTCTGAATGTTCTTCCGCCGGACGATAAACCAAACGCAAGGGATATTTCGAAACCGATTTCCCTTCGGAAAACAGTAAACCTATTGTCGTTTTGCTCTTTAAGCGTTCATTTTTAGGGTAAGTGAAGTTCATTTAATTCAGAAAAAATTTGCAAATTTTAGGGCAAAGGTACAATTAAACCAGAAAAACAGTTATTGTTTTCAATTTTTATACCGCTAAAAATTTATTTATTACTTTTGGGCATTAATTTTTCAAGCATGCAGAAGATAATTTCGTATCCCATTTCCGTAATTTATTACTTATGTTTTGGTTTTTGTTTGGCGGTATTTCACCCGATACAATGGTTTTGCCTGAATGTTTTTGGGTATCAGGCACACAAAAAGAGTGTAGATTATCTGAATTTTTTCCTGTTAAGATGCACAAATCTGGTAGGAACAAGGTATACCGTTAGTGGAGTTGAGGATATACCGAAGGGAGTTCCAATCATTTTTGTTGCGAATCACCAAAGTATGTACGATATCGTGACAATGATTTGGTACTTTAGACGATTTCATTGTAAATTTGTAAGTAAGAAAGAGTTAGGAAGCGGAATCCCGAGTGTTTCATTTAATTTACGCCATGGAGGATCTGTCTTAATCGACCGTAAAGACCCTAAACAAGCGATTCCCGTAATCAAAGGCTTGTCTGAATATATCGAAAAGAACACGAGAGCTGCTGTAATTTTTCCTGAAGGAACCAGAAGTAAAACAGGAAAGCCCAAAGAATTTGCACAAAGTGGTTTAAAAATCTTATGTAAATATGCGCCGTCTGCTTATGTAGTACCGGTAAGTATCAATAATTCCTGGAAAATGGTTCGTTATGGAATGTTTCCGGTTGGATTAGGAAATCATTTAACCTTTACAGCGCATAAAGCAATGGCTGTAAAAGATTATGATTTTGCCGATTTAATGGCTTTGACAGAAAAAGCAGTGGTAGAAGGAGTAAATGAGTATAAATAGATTTTTGTTTTAGTACCTACCAAAACTTAAATCCCAATCTTAAATAAGTAATGTCTATAAAAAACATTAGATTAGAAGTAATGCAGTTTTTGGAAAAAAACGTGGATAGCTTCGTTGAACAGTATTTAATTCCAGTGGAAAAAATTTGGCAGCCGTCAGACTTTTTGCCTAATTCTGAAGGAGAGAACTTCTTTGAGGAGGTAAAAGAGTTGCGTGAAATTGCTAAAGAATTGCCATATGATTTCTGGGTAACTTTAGTGGGAGATACCATCACTGAAGAAGCTTTGCCAACATACGAATCATGGTTAATGGATGTAGAAGGAGTCAATCAGGTAGAAAACGGTGGAAATGGCTGGTCGAAATGGATCAGACAATGGACCGGAGAAGAAAACCGTCACGGAGACCTTTTAAATAAATATTTGTATTTGTCCGGTCGTGTAAACATGCGTGAAATCGAAATGACCACACAGCATTTAATCAACGACGGTTTTGATATTGGAACCGGATCTGATCCGTACAAAAACTTCGTATACACCAGCTTTCAGGAGTTAGCTACTTACGTTTCACACAACAGAGTGGCACAAATGGCTAAGAAATTTGGCGATAACAAGTTGTCTAAAATGTGTAAAATGATTGCAGGTGACGAAATGCGTCACCACCATGCGTACAGCGAGTTTGTTACCCGTATTTTTGCAGTGGATCCGAGCGAAATGATGTTGGCGTTTCAATACATGATGAAACAAAAAATCGTAATGCCGGCTCATTTCTTAAGAGAATCAGGTCAGAAAATAAGCAGTGCTTTTGAACAGTTCTCTGATTCGGCACAACGTATCGGAGTGTATACAGCAAACGATTACGTAGACATCATGCAAAAATTAATTGACAAATGGGAAATTGATAAAATTTCGAATTTGACAGATGAAGCAGAAAAAGCACGTGATTACTTAATGAAATTACCGGCTCGTATGGCAAGAATCTCTGAAAGACTTGTTATTCCACAAGAATCACACATCTTTAAATGGGTTGAACCAGCAAGATTGTAGCTTTCTGTTTTTAGAGTTTAGATTTATGAAACTTTAAGCAGAACATCTAAAAACATATTGTTGATTGTTGAGGTTGCAAAACTTTGACAATCAACATTTTTTATTTAAAGTATAAAACAGCAGTGTAAAACCGTTTTATCGGTGAGTCCTTTACCGCAAACTATAAAAATACCATGAAGAATTCTGAACTAATAAACAAAACCATCGCTTTTGTAAAAGAGAAATTAAACGACGCCGAAGGCGGACACGATTGGTTTCATATCGAACGCGTTTATAAAAATGCACTTTTAATTGCAAAAGGAACAGATTGTGATCTTACCGTTGTGCAGTTAGGGGCTTTGCTTCATGATATTGCCGACAGTAAATTTCACAATGGTGATGAGACGATCGGACCCAGAACGGCACGTTTGTTTTTAGAAGGGGAGGAAGTTGCAGAAGACACGATTCAGCATGTTGTGAACATCATCGAAAACATTTCGTATAAGGGCGGAAATTTTGAAAAGAAGTTTTCTTCCACAGAATTAGATATCGTTCAGGATGCGGACCGTTTAGACGCAATTGGGGCCATTGGAGTAGCAAGAGCGTTTAATTATGGCGGATTTAAGAACAGAACACTCCACGATCCTGAAATTGCTCCGATAACCAATATGACCAAAGAGGAATACAAAAAGAACAATGCGCCAACAATCAATCATTTTTACGAAAAGCTTTTACTGCTAAAAGATAAAATGAATACCGAAACCGGTAAACAAATCGCAGCAGAAAGACATCGTTTCATGGAAACTTTCCTGGCACAGTTTTATGCAGAATGGGAGGGGGAGAAGTAGTTACTCAGTCTTCAGTCTCAGTCTTCAGTCTTCAGTTTTTAATAGAGAAAGGGCTTCGACTTCGCTCAGCCTGACATTCCACTATCATTTTGCGGGTGTCAGGCTGAGCGAAGTCGAAGCCCCACTTTTTTTTATTGAGAGCGTTCCGTAGGAACAATTTATAAACAGAAAAAAACTTAGTACCTCAGTACCTTAGCACCTTAAAAAAACTACGAACACCCGCAATTCCCGTCACCACAGTCTTTTTTCTTTTTAGATTTCCAAAAGAACTTTTTGATGAGGTAGCCAACGGCAATGAATAATATGATAAAAGCTATAATTTCCTGTATCATGATCGTTTATTTTAAAAGTTGATACGCTATTAATGCAACAAAATAGGCAAGACCACTCATCAGGACCAGCTGCATAGCAGGCCATTTCCAGGAATTGGTTTCTTTTTTCGTAATGGCCAGTGTACTGGCACATTGCATCGCAAAAGCATAAAAAAGTAACAATGAGATACCAGAGGCAAAATTAAAGATCTTATGACCCGTTTCCGGATTGATCTCTTCCTGCATTTTACTTCTTATGGTTGATTCGTTATCTGTGTCTCCAACGCTGTAGATGGTGGCTAATGTTCCTACGAAAACTTCACGTGCCGCAAAAGAACTAATTAGTGCAATTCCGATTTTCCAATCGTAACCTAAAGGCGAAATCACCGGCTCTATTGCTCTACCCATCAAACCGATATAGGAATTCTCCAGTTTTTGAGAAGCGACTTCATTTTCAAACTGAGTTTCGTCTAAAGGAGTAGCTGCAAATTTTTCTTTTACAATAGTCTCGGCCTCATTAAAATCTTTCCCCGGGCCATAGGACGCTAAGAACCACAAAATCACAGATATGGCAAGGATAATCTTCCCGGCACCCACTACGAAAGCTTTTGTTTTTTCGACTACATTAATCGCAACGTTTTTGAATAATGGCAGTTTATAACTTGGCATTTCTACCACGAAATAAGTCTTAGCACTTATTTTTAGTATTTTGTTTAAGATATAAGAAGAAACAATTGCGGTTACAAAACCTAATAAATACAGCAGCATTAGCGCTAATCCCTGCATGTTTAGTACACCAAACAAACGCTCGTCCGGAATTACCAATGAAATAATAATCGTATAAACAGGTAATCTGGCCGAACAGGTTGTAAACGGAGTCACAAGAATGGTGATCAGTCGTTCTTTCCAGTTTTCAATATTACGGGTGGCCATAATTGCGGGAATAGCACAGGCCGTTCCTGAAATTAAAGGCACAACGCTTTTACCGGACAAACCAAACTTTCGCATGATTTTATCCATCAAAAAGACCACACGGCTCATATAACCGCTTTCTTCTAAAATCGAAATGAATAAAAATAAAAAGGCAATTTGCGGAATAAAAATGATCACACCGCCAATTCCCGGTACAATTCCCTGTGAAAGTAAGTCGGTCAGAATTCCGCTTGGCAATTCCGCCGCCACCCAGCTGCTTAAAGAAGCAAAACTGCTGTCTATGAAATCCATAGGTATCGTTGACCAGCTAAAAATAGATTGGAAGATCAAAAATAAAATGGCTAAGAAAATCACATAACCCCAAACCTTGTGCGTTAAAATGCGATCCAGTTTTGCCCGAATGTCTTTGGCCATCGTGGCGTCAACTTTTAAACCTTCTTTTAAAACATCGTTTATAAATTGATAACGTTTTATCGTTTCTTTTTGCTGTAAGCGTTTTAATTCGGAATGTGATTTGGTAAAAGTACTTCTGATTTCATTTCGATCCAGGTTCGAAAAATTCACATCCTGCGTGATCACCAGCCAAAGTTTGTACAACAATTGATTCGGGAAAGCATGCTGCAATTTTTCAAAATACTCCTGATCGATAACGGAAGCATTCAGGCAGGGTTCGTGCGGAATCGTTTTGTATGAAACAATTAATTCTTTCAACTCTTCGATTCCCAAACCTTTTCGGGAGCTTACTAAAGCAATTTTAGTTTTTAGTTTCTCCTCCAGATAAGGAATATCCAGCGTGATACCTTTACTTTCCATACGGTCTGACATGTTGATGACCAGGATCGTCGGAATTTCAAGATCTTTTATTTGAGTGTAAATCAGTAAATTACGTTTCAGATTTTCGACATCTGTAACCACTACCGCTACATCCGGATATAATTTGTCGTTTTTGTTCAACAAAAGTTCAATTACCACACTTTCGTCCATCGAACTGGCGTTCAGACTGTACGTTCCCGGAAGATCCAGAATGTTGGCTTTGACATTGTTGGGTAATTTGCAGAATCCGATTTTTTTCTCAACAGTAATTCCGGGATAATTCCCAACCTGTTGATTTAATCCGGTAAGCTGATTGAAAACGGAAGTTTTTCCTGTATTAGGATTCCCAATAAGGGCTACGTTGATATTTTGAACACTCATTACAAATTGTTTTTGATCAGTTCAACTTCAATTTCACGAGCAGTTTCAACGCGAATGGCTACATGCGAACCATTAATGTCTAAATAAAGGGGATCGCCAAAAGGAGCGATTTGTAACAATTCAACTAAGTTGCCCGGTAAACAACCCATTTCTAGTAGTTTTAAAGGAATAAGATCGATATCAAAATCTTTGATAATGGCTTTCTCGCCTTTTTTCAGAGTGTGGATAGTATTTTGCAAGCTTATTTAGATTGAATTTAGATTGCAAAAATAGGCAATTATTCTTTATTTCAAGGCATTTAACACTTTTGTAAATGCTAAATCTTTCTAAAAATAAGGGATTTTACTCCTGAGAAAGGAAATTGATGTCTTCTAAAAGACGTTTAATTTCTTCTTTATTTGTCCCGTCATAAAAACCGCGAACACGTCTTTTTTGATCCACCAAAACAAAATTTTCGGTATGTACCATATCGTACAGCTGATCGGGACGTCCGAGTTTCACCGCCAGGTATGATTTTCGGGCCATGGTGTAAATTTCTTTTTTATCACCCGTAACCAGATTCCATTTACTGTCTACCACACCGTGTTTTATGGCATATGCTTTTAAAACCGGAATACTGTCGACCTCAGGAAACACCGTATGAGAAAGCAGCATTACTTTCGGATTGTTTAAAACCGCTTTTTGAACATCAGCCAGATTGGTCGTCATCTTTGGGCAAATAGATCCGCAGGTCGTGAAGAAAAAGTCGGCCACATAAATCTTGCCTTCATAATTCTTTTGAGTAATGGTATCACCGTTTTGATTCACAAACGAAAAATCGGCAATTGTATGGTATTTGCTTTTGTATTGCACCGTACTATCTACCAATTCCGGATTTACATCGGCAGGGTTGTAGATGGGCAGTGTTTTTTGTGGTTTTAAAGCCGAGTAGAATAAAGAGATGGTAACAGCCGAAAATACAATAAGTACAATAAAGAATTTACGGTATTTGTATAAAAAAGATTTCATAAAAACAATTTGGCGCAAAAATACGAAAAGCACTTTTCAAAACCCTAAAGAAGCTTCGTTTTTAACAGCTTATAGGGAGTTAAAAGAGCCGGACTGCATTTTCTGAATTTTTACCGAATAGAGATAATCGTTATTTTTTAGTTTTCCGAATGGTTTTGTTTACCAAATACAAACCGGTTAAGGTTACAATTGTACCAATGGCGATGGCTTGTGTAAGCGTTTCTCCGAAAATGAAAGACCCTAAAATCATGGCAACAATTGGATTGATGTAGACATAGATGCTGCTGATTTCGGTTGGAAGATGCTGTAACGAATAGATAAACGCTATGAAAGTTAAAACAGAACCTATAAGAACCAGATAAACAATAGACCACAAAGAAGGCAAAGGGATTTCGCTTAGCGGAATGTTCATTCCCGCAGCTTCCGTGATTCCGAAAAGAAACACACTCGAAATCAGCATTTGCAATCCCAAACTGAAATAGGGATTAAAACTGGATGCCTGTTTCTTTGTTTCGAGTATACCAAAGGCCCAAGTTATGGTAGAAGCAGTCATCAGGATGATTCCGAATTGAAAATCAGGTCTGAAAAAATCAGAAAGATAATCAACGAAAATAATACAAACTCCTCCAAAACTGATCAGAATTCCGATCAAAGCCATTTTTGCAACTTTCTGACCGTTAAAAAAATTGATGATAATGATCCAGATCGGAAATAAAGCACTGATGATGGCTCCGAGTCCGCTGCTCATGTATTTGACACCCCAGGTACTTAAGCCATTGCTGCATACAAAATTTAAAAACGCCAGAATGATGATCGTGCGCCATTGTTTGCCTTTTGGCCAGGGTTGTTTTTTAAACAGAAAATAGCCTACATATAAAATTCCGCCCAGTAATTGGCGGATGGTGGCCAACTGCAAAGCGGGCATATGTTTTACGCCTTCTTTGGACGCCAGCCAGGTGGTTCCCCAAAAAAAACTTACCCAGCATAAAGCTAAAATCGGTAATCCGATAGCTTCGATTTTTCCTGAAACGGCATTCTGAATTTTTGCTCTCACTTTTATTTCGATTCGTTGTAACAAATATTCGAAAAAGTATTCTAATATAAAGATAAAAACCAGGGATAAATACATGAAAATATTTGATAGTATGCATTAAAATGTTGTGATCCTTGAATTTTTGCGATTTGTTCGAAAAATTTAACATAGCATTCAAAATATTAGAAATACGTTTGTGTAACCACCAAAACTTAAATATAAATGAAAAGACAACTTAGCAGACCTTTGTTCTGCGCTTTTCTTACAGCCGTTTCCTTTACAGCTGTAAATGCTCAGAATGCAACTTCAAAAGAGCCGGGTATTAATGTTTCGTACATGAATACCAAAATTAGTCCGAGTCAGGATTTTTTTCAATACGTAAATGGAACATGGCTTAGTAAGACTGAAATTCCAAGTGATCGTACTACTTGGGGAAGTTTTAATGAATTGATTAAGAAGACAGATAAAGACGCGATGTCTATTCTGAAAGAAGCTTCTAAAAACCCAAAGTACAAATCAGATACCGATCAGGGTAAAGCGGTAAACTTGTTTTCAACGATTTTAGATACAGTTGGAAGAAACAAAGCAGGTATAAAACCATTGCAGCCTTACTTAAAGAAAATTGATGCAATCAAAAACATCAATGATCTTCAAAAGTATTTAACTGAAATTGCACAGGAAGGCAATATTGTTTTTTTTGGAACTTATATCGGAGCGGATGAAAAAAACAGCTCTAAAAACTCGGTAACACTTGTTCCAAGCGGTTTAGGATTGCCGGATCAGGATTATTACATCTCTGAGGATAAAGATTCAAAAGAAAAACGTGCAAAATACCAGCTGCATTTGGCGAGAATGTTGCAGTTTATTGGCGAATCTCCGGAGAAAGCAAAACAAAGCGCTGCTGCAATTTTAGCCTTAGAAACAGAATTGTCAAGACCAAGATTCAATCGTGTGGAAAGCAGAGACAGCCGTTTGCAGTATAACCCGATGACAGTTGCTGAACTTCAAAAGTTAACTCCGGCAATTAAATGGGAGGCCTATCTTACTAGTATTGGGTTGGCAAAGTTAGACACCATCGTGGTGATGCAACCTAAATACATGAAAGCTTTGCAGACTGTTTTTACTCAAAATAAAGTAGAGCAGTGGAAAGAATATCTGAAATGGGACTTGTTAAACTCCTTTACTTCGCAATTGTCAACCGATATTGAAGCGGCTAATTTTGACTTTTACAGCAAAACTTTAAGAGGTGCTGTGAAACAATTGCCACGTGAAGAAAAAGCGTTGCAGGTGGTAAACTCCAGTATTGGTGAAGCACTTGGTAAATTGTATGTAGAGAAAGTGTTTCCTGCTGAAGCAAAATCAAAAGCAGTTGACATGATTCACAACGTCATTCTGGCGTACCAAAACCGTATCAATAATTTAACCTGGATGTCTGCGGCTACTAAGGTAAAAGCAATTGAAAAGCTAAATAAAATCACGGTAAAAGTGGGTTATCCGGACAAATGGAAAGATTATTCAGCGCTTGAAATTAAAAGTGTTGCCGAGGGAGGAAGTTACATCCAAAACACAATTAATATCTCGAAATGGAATTTCAAAAAAGGAATCGAGAAGTTAAACAAACCGGTTGATAAAACCGAGTGGGGAATGTCGCCACAAACTGTAAATGCCTATTACAACCCATCGTACAACGAAATTGTATTCCCGGCAGCTATTTTGCAGCCTCCATTTTACAACTATCAGGCCGATGAAGCGGTAAATTATGGTGGAATCGGAGCGGTAATTGGTCACGAAATTTCACATGGTTTTGATGATTCGGGAGCACGATACAATGCTGAAGGAAATTTAGTAGACTGGTGGACACCGGAAGATTTAAAACAATTTACAGCTCTTGGAGGAGCTCTTGCAGCACAATACAGCGCTTTAGAGCCTCTGCCTGGAATTCATGTAGATGGTAATTTTACTTTGGGAGAAAACATTGGAGACTTAGGAGGTATCAATGCGGCTTATGATGGTTTGCAATTGTACTTGAAAGCACATGGAAATCCGGGCTTAATTGACGGATTTACTCCAGAACAGCGTTTCTTTATTTCATGGGCAACCGTTTGGAGAACGAAAAGTAGAGACGAAGCGATCAAAAATCAGGTAAAAACCGATCCGCATTCACCAGGAATGTACAGAGCGGTTGTTCCGGTTCAGAACGTAGATGCTTTTTATGATGCTTTTGGAATCAAAAAAGGAGATAAAATGTATATCGATACAGATAAGAGAGTTAAAATCTGGTAACAGATACTACTATAAAAACGGCGCTGATTTAGCGCCGTTTTTCATTACTATCACACCCTTCGTCTACAAGCTGAACCCCTGATTTTATAAGTACTTTTGGACTAAAAAACAGGATATCGCCCGATTGTATTTCAGCAGTCAATTTATGTGATAAATTTAACATGACGTTTGGAATAATTACAATATGTTTGTGTATATACTAAAAACTACAGAGAAAAATGATTAAACAATTACGAAAACCAATGTTTTGTGTTGTTTCTGCAATGGTTACCATTACTGCAGTAAACGCTCAAAGTACAAAACCAAAAGAACCGGGTATCAATCTTTCTAATATGGACACCAAAACAAGTCCAAAACAAGATTTTTTCCGTTATGTAAATGGAACCTGGTTAGATAAAACTGAAATTCCAAGTGATAGAAATTCATGGGGAAGTTTTAATGAACTACGTCAAAAGACAGATAACGATGCACTTGCCATCTTAAAAGAAGCTTCAAAAGATCCTAAGTACAAATCAAATACGGATCAGGGGAAAGCGATTGCTTTGTTTAATACTATTTTAGATACTGTTGGACGCAATAAAAGAGGGGTTACACCACTTCAGCCAACCTTAAAGAAGATCGATGCCATTAAAAATGTAACCGATTTGCAAAATTTCTTTATTGAAATGCAGCCACAAGGTGGTGTTGGTTTCTTTGGAGTTTTTGTGGGCCCGGATGCTAAAAACAGTAATAAAAACACCGTTAACTTAGGCCCTGGAGGTTTAGGACTTTCGGATAAAGATTACTACAATGCCGATGACAAAGATTCAAAAGAAAAACGTGAAAAATATGAAGTACACGTTGCAAGAATGCTACAGTATATTGGTGAATCTCCTGCAAAAGCAAAAGAAAGCGCGAAACAAATTCTGGCTTTAGAAATTGAATTGTCTGCGCCAAGATTAGACCGTGTGGAGCGCAGAGACCGTAGAAAACAATACAATCCAACTGCGATTGCCGATTTAAAAAAGAATACACCTTCGATTCAATGGGAGAAATATTTCACCGGAATTGGAATGGCAAAGTTAGATAGCGTAAATGTAGCGCAGCCGCGTTATATGATCGCTTTGGAAAAAACACTTTCTGAAAAGAAAGTAGAAGCCTGGAAAGAATACCTAAAATGGTCGATACTGAACAGAACAGCCTCTACTTTGAGTACAGATATCGAAAATGCTAATTTCGATTTCTATGGAAAAACATTAACAGGAGCTTTAAAACAACGTCCGCGTGAAGAAATGGCCTTACAGGTAATTAACACTGCGACGGGTGAAGCTTTAGGAAAATTGTATGTTGAGAAGTTATTCCCTGCTGAAGCAAAAGACAAAGCAAAGAAAATGATTGCCAACGTAATGCTGGCTTACGAAAACAGAATCAATGCGTTGCCTTGGATGTCACAACAAACAAAAGCAAAAGCAATTGAGAAATTGAAAAAATTGACCATTAAAATTGGATACCCTGATAAATGGAAAGATTATTCTGCTTTAGAACTTAAAAATGTTGGAGAAGGCGGGACTTATTTTGATAATATGAGAAGTATATCAAAATGGGCTTATGCTGAAAATCTGGCGAAATTAGGGAAGCCGGTTGATAAAACAGAGTGGGGAATGTCTCCGCAAACGGTAAATGCCTATTTCAACCCATCTTACAACGAGATTGTTTTCCCGGCAGCGATCCTACAACCACCTTTCTACAATTACCAGGCTGATGAAGCGGTAAATTATGGTGGAATCGGAGCGGTAATCGGACATGAGATCTCTCACGGATTTGATGACTCAGGTGCACGTTACAATGCAGACGGAAACTTGGTTGACTGGTGGACAGCTGATGATTTAAAACAATTTACAGCTCTTGGAGGAGCTCTTGCTGCACAATACAGCGCTTTAGAGCCTCTGCCTGGAATTCACGTAGATGGTAAATTTACTTTAGGTGAAAACATTGGAGATTTAGGTGGAATAAATGCCGCTTATGATGGATTACAATTGTATTTGAAAGCAAATGGAAACCCTGGATTAATTGACGGATTTACACCAGAACAACGTTTCTTTATTTCCTGGGCTACGGTTTGGAGAACAAAATCAAGAGATGAGGCGATAAAAAGCCAGGTTAAAACAGACCCGCATTCACCTGGAATGTATAGAGCTGTTGTGCCAATTCAAAATGTTGATGCTTTTTACCAGGCTTTCGATATTAAAAAAGGAGACAAGATGTATATTGATCCGGATAAAAGAGTTAAAATCTGGTAATCTTACAACCATAAAAAACGGCGCTAATTTAGCGCCGTTTTTGTTTTTTTAGGTTTTTATGAAATCGCAATAAATATTTCTACTGCTGCAGCTGCGGGGTTTTGAGCTTTGGCTCCATAAATTTCATAGTCGGCTGTAAAGCTTCTGTTGAGTCCGGAGTTCCAAATTTCCAGCCATTTGTTAAAAACAATCCCGTCGTTTAGATTTCCGCTGGCAATGAATTTTTCATACACGGCAGATTCTATTGTTTTTCCTGTCATTCCATCCGGAATCGTATCGAGGTTTTCAACGCGACACCCCAGTATAGTCGTATACGGCCTGGTATGATCTTTTTCGTAGTCTGTATACACACAAAAAATGTCTTCCGAAACCTTATTCGGGATTTTACTCGCAATTCCTTCAGAGATAAATTGGTTCCAAAGTGCCGGAATATCTGTTCCGGATTGACCATTTTCGTTCGTAGTTCTTACCGAAATACCGATTACATTGAATTTCTGTACCATTTTAAATGTTTTTGGTTAAGCTGTAAATGTAAAATGTGGCGGTGACAACAGTATGTCAGCAGTGAACCGGAATTTTACTTTAAATGACTGTAAATATAAGTTTCAATAGCTTTTAATTCCTCATCCGACATGGCCTGAGTTACCGGAAAATTGGTTTTCATAACGGCAAACTGGCTTGGGTCAACAATAGGTTCGGCATTTCCTTTTAAGAAAGTAATAATGTCTCCGTTTTTGTCTTTGTAGATTTTGGCTATTTCCTGAATACTAGGACCAATTACTTTTTTGTCCGGTTGATGGCAAGAGAAACAATTTCCCTGTCCTTCAAAAATTTGTTTTCCAAACTCTACCGGAGTTTTAGCTTTTGCTGTTTCTCCTTCTGAATAGGCTTCCGTTGTATTTTCAACTGGAGCTTCAACAGTTTCTTTTTTACAGGATGCGAATGCGAGAACGGCTGATAAGAATAGTATTTTTTTCATGTTATTTGTTTAGTAAGATTGCTGCTTCTTTGGCAAAATAAGTCGAGATAATACTGGCGCCTGCACGCTTAATGCAATATAGTTGCTCTAGTATAATTTTGTCGTGATCGAGCCACCCTCTTTCTGCTGCGGCCTTTACCATAGCGTACTCACCAGATACTTGGTAAACCGCAACAGGCACATGAACGGCATTTTTTACTTCACGAACAATGTCCAAATAAGCAATTCCCGGTTTTACCATAACGATGTCAGCACCCTCTTCAACATCTAACAAAGCTTCGCGAATTCCTTCGATTCGGTTGGCATAATCCATCTGGTATGTTTTTTTGTCTTTCGGGATATTTTGAGAATCTACGGGAGCAGAATCTAAAGCATCACGAAAAGGGCCGTAAAATGCCGAAGCATATTTAGCACTGTAACTCATGATTCCTACATTGTGATGTCCGTTTTCTTCCAAAGCTTTTCTGATCGATAACACACGTCCGTCCATCATATCACTTGGCGCGACAAAATCTGCTCCGGCTTCTGCATGGCTTAAACTCATTCGTGTTAAGGCATCAACGGTAGGATCGTTAAGAAGTTGTCCGTTTTCGATAATTCCGTCATGACCATAAATCGAGTAAGGATCAAGCGCCACATCAGGCATTACGATCATTTCAGGAACAGCATCTTTAATGGCACGGATGGTTTGTTGCATCAAACCGTCTTTGTTCCAGGCTTCAACACCTTTGTTGTCTTTTAAATGATCACTGATTTTTACATAGATGTTCACCGCTTTGATTCCTAAATCCCAGGCTTCTTTTACTTCTTTGATGGTATTGTCTAAGGAATGACGGTAGATTCCCGGCATTGACGGAATAGCAACTTTTACATCTTTTCCTTCTGTAACAAACATCGGAAGCATAAAATCCTGTGGACTTAAACTGGTTTCACGAACTAAAGAACGAATGGATTCATTGGTTCTCAAACGGCGGTTTCTTTGTAATGGGAACATAAAAATTTAGATTTTAGATTTTAGATTTTAGATTGCAGCCGATTTCTTTGAAATCTGATGGAGAATCTTAATTTCTAAAGTATTGTTTTTTATTTTTTTGAAGAATGTGTTACTTTTTATTAAGTGGCACAAAGTTAAAGAAAAAGGAACAGAATAAGGCGTTTAGCGTGCTGTAGAATCCGTTAATATTATCTAAAAATTTGCAGGATCTTGTAGTTTTGTCTTCGTTTCTGAAGTTTAAAAAATATTTGGAAGCGGTGTCTTTAGAATTAACCCGCAGCCTCTGGTTTTTTTGGATATTTACCTATAAATTTGTCTGATGAAGAAATTTCTCGCATTATGCTGTTGCTTGCTGCTGACAAGCTGTTTTGAAATAACAGAAAGAATCAAACACCACGATGACCAAAGCGGTGAATATACACTGATGGTTGACTTTTCGAAATCCTGGTTTAAGACAAAATCGGCCATGTGGATGGAAGATGTGGATGGTGTGAAAATTCCAAACGAACAGGAAATCACCAAAAAACTGGAAGACTTTAAAGCCAAAGCCCTAAAGCTGGAGGGTATTACAAACGTAACAACCAAAACTGATTTTGATCAGTATGTATTTATTATCAAACTCAATTATGCCAATTTGAAGGCGCTCAATGCCGTTGTCAACACCATCAACAATCAAAGCAATCAGATTCATTTTAGCAGCAATGCCAAAAGTTTTGAAAGAATAGCCTCTTATCCCGTTCCCGAAAAAATTGTAAAAGACCCGAAGAAAAAGGAAGATCTGGAAGCGGCGAGTATTATTGCGATTTACACTTTTGATAAAGATATTCAGGCTGTGGCGAATCCGAACAGTAAAATTTCGCAGAACAAAAAGACCGTTTTTCTCAAACAAAGTATGTACAGTGTACTTAAAAAATCGGCATTAATGAACAATACAATCCAATTAACCCCTTGATTTATGAAGCAGTTTTATTTTTTATTTCTATTATTTGCCACGCATTTGACTTTTGGCCAGGTCAATTCAAAGTCCTACGATTATTTTGTACAGTTTAACGGAGATCAGCTGTCCAAAAAAGTAAGCATTGATCAGGTATTAAATCATCCGTTGATTCGTAGATACAAAGAAGGCAAAGCCAATCTGGACCTGAGTAAGTATACCGCTCTTTTTAAATTGGATCAGAAAATAACCGTTCACGGAAACTTCACCGATAGTATTCCGTATTATCAGGTGACCATGCCCATTAAAAGCAAAGAAGCGGTGCGACAATTTTTAATTGAGGAGCATACTAAAAATAAAAACACAGATTCGGTTGAGGTTCCCGCCATTCAGGATTACGGAAAATATGCGGTTTTTACCCCAAAAAATAAAAAAACCTCATTCGTATGGAACGATAATTATTTGGTATTGGTAGAGTTGACTAAAAAGTACAAACCAAAATCATATGATTGGGAAAGCACAGCACAAGATTCTATTGCAATTGACGAACCTTATCAGGAAACTTCAACGGAAACGGTAGAAGAACCTGCGCAATCGGCTGAAGAGGCTGCGGTTAGTGCTGCAAAAGAAACAGAAGAAGCTATGGCGGTGTCTAATGTAGCATATGAAAAAGCGGAGGCCGATTTCAATCTTTTACAAGCCGAGCAACAAAGTCTTTTTATCAAATCATTGTTCGAAAACGGATTCACGGCTCCTGTTTCAGAGAAGGTAAACGTCGCAGCAGATATTTCTTCATGGCTGAATTACAGCTCAGCGATGACCAGCTTAAATTCGGCGTACAGCGCTTTGTCTAAGTTTACCAGCTATAATAAGTTTTTACCGATGCAAAATAATGCGGCCAATATGGTAAAAGGGATTAATCTGGATTTTTATTTTGACAATGACAATGCCCGTATTGAGGAAGTTGTGGAGTATACAGAAGCAATGGCAGCAATTGCCGGAAAGATGACCGACCGAAAAATCAATAAAAATATTTTCAATTACTTTCCCGATGAAAAGCCATTAGGTTATATGTCTTATCATATCAATACTAAAGCGGCTCTTGAAAATTTCCCAAATTTAATGGCAGATTTATTCCAGAATCAGTACCTGGTAAAGGAAGATTTAACGGTTGTTACGGACTTAATTTCGACTATCGTGGATGAAGAGGCTACTGCAACACTTTTTGATGGTGATTTAAGCCTGTTTTTATACCATGTAAATGAAGTTGAGGTGACAAAGAAATCGTATGGCTACGACGAAAATTATGAGGAAAAGATAACGGAGGAGAAAGTGAAGAAGAATATTCCGTTATTTTCAATAGTGTTTACGTCGACACATCCAACTTTTGGGGATAAGTTAATTCAGTTGGGGCTTCGTAAAAAGTTTCTGGAACAGCATGGAGATTTTTATCAAATTCTGGGAACCGAAGAGTATGGTAATGTTTTTATCAAAAAAGACAAAGATGTGGTATTAATCGCCAATACATTGGATTATTTTGATGCCGGAAAAGGACTTTTCGTTAAGGAGGCCAAAAAAGAGTTAAAGAAAAATTACATCTCCGGAAAACTAAATTTCGCGAGAGCATCATTTGCCTATGACAATTCCGGCAAAGCGCAGGAAAAAGAATCGTCAAAAATGAAGCGTTTAGCAGAGCAGTTTAATGAGGCCACATTTCAGTCTCCTAAAAAACTGATCAATAATAAATTGACATTTGAGTTGAAATTAAACGCATTAAAGTCAGATAAAAATATCATTTTACAAACGCTGGATTTAGCCGACGAATTGAGTAAATAAGCTAAAAGCATTTTTTAAAACCAAAGTCCCCGAAAGATCTTCTGGGGACTTTTTTTTATAGTATAATTTGATCAGATCGATGCGGCATAGATGCCTTGAATTGATTTTTCGAGTTTCGAATTAAAATCTTGATCAGACTGACCAAACGTTAATCCTTCCGACAAGGCCCGGGAGAAGCTCGCAATCAATCCGTGATTTTGTGCCAGTTTTTGATTGGCTTCTTCCTGTGCATAACCACCGGACAGCGCCACCACCCGCACAACATGTGGATCGGACATTAATTCTTTGTAAAAATCATTTATGGTTGGAATAGACAGTTTTAGCATCACTTTTACTTCTTTATCGAGTGCATTGAGTTGTCTGATGATTTCTGCTTTAAGAATTTGTTCTGATTTTTCTTTATCAGGACTGTAAATGTCTACTTCGGGTTCAATAATAGGCACGAGTCCTTTTTTAAATATCTGAAGGCCTACTGCAAATTGTTGCTCGACTACTTCGCGAATTCCACTGGCATTAGCTTCTTTGATCACAGAGCGCATCTTGGTTCCAAAAACATTTCGTTCTACCGCACGTGTTAACAATTCGTCTAAATTAGAAATGGGTTTCATCAGCTGCACCCCATTGGTAAGATCGGCCAGGCCTTTGTCTACTTTTAAAAAGGGAACAATGTTTTTCTTTTCCCACAAATAATCAGAAGTATAAAGCGCATCGATTTTGCGATCCATGGTATTTTCAAACAAAATAGCGCCCAGGATATACGCGCTGTTAAATGCGGGACTTTTAATAATGCGGGTTCTCATCTCATGCACAAGAGTGTACATTTCTTCCTCAGTCGAGTAACTGTTTTCCTCAACACCATATTGCGCTAAGGCTTTTGGTGTACTTCCGCCACTTTGATCTAAAGCGGCGATAAATCCTTTTCCGGTCTGCATGCGATTCAATTGTTTGGTATTCAAAGCCTCTCTGTTTTCCATAATAATGATTTTAGTATAAATTATTGATGTTGAATCCGTTGGATGCAATTCATTTTAATACACAGTAATATAGATTTGTTTTTTGTTAATGCCGCCCAACGGACAATGTCATAAAGTTAAAGAAAAACAGTTAAACTGATGGCTGATTTTTGAGTAACTATTTCTGATTTCAGAGGTGTAAAACCTGTCAAATTAATGATGGTACGCAACGGCTACTGTTGCCTATTTTGCTGCCGTTTTTTTCGGACTATTCGGGAAGGTATTAAAGCCCGGTTTTCTGATTGATTTTTTCGTAGATCTCTTTTACTTTCTTTGGAGGATCAAAGCGGTAGCCAAGACTTAGCTTTAAAGTTGAGATGTTATCGTTTAGTAAGGCTTCGGTATTACTGCTCTGAATGAAATTAACCGTGTTTACATTCACGAAACCAAAAAAGCGATCTCTATTATAGGCAAGCTTTAAATTAAAGTCTAATTGGAGCAAAGTAGAGGTTACTTTATCAATATTGTTAATTCCTGCTCCAAGTGCAACTCCTGCTCCAATTAAAACGTGATCACTTATCACAAGATTGTAAAAGTAGGAGGGGGCTAGCGAAAAAACGTAAATTTCGCCATCTGAAGAGTCTGGGCTATTGTTCAGATTGATATTGGTGTAATAAAATGAAAAAGTCGGAATGAAACTTCCTGAGCTTTTGGTCTGCCATTCATTTTGGTTAACCAATGTTTTATAGGAGAAATTATCATTAAAAACATAGGATGTTGTTCCTCCAATTTTGGTGGTACGCATACGGGGATATGCGGTCTGAAAGTCTTTGTCACCAATATAAAACCCTCTTTGATTGATAAAGGTGAAAGATTGCATCCACTTTTTTAAGTAAAAGCGGGTGTTGAAGCTGAACAATTTAGAGTCTGAATTGTCTTTGTTTACCGTAAAAAATTTCGGTGCAAAGCCAAAACTGATGTCTACAAATTTGTAACTTAAACTCACCCCCAGTTGTTCTCGTCGATTGGGACTCAATTCAAAAGTTTTTTTCTCTCCCTCAGATTCAGAACCAATCTGAAAATTATTTGAAGTATCTAAATAGTAAAAACCAGCAGTGATTTTATCATCATAAGATTTAAAATAGGGATTGCGCAGGGAGTCATTTTGAGCAAAACACCCAAAAAGACTTCCGAAGAACACTATATAAATCAGTTTTAGATTCATTTATTAAATAATGTAATTATGTGTCACTCCTCCGGAGTTTAAGAACTAAATCTACAAAAAAATCTAGAAATATATTGTCCCTTTGGGACTTTGGGAGGGATCATTAAAAAAATCTTTTATGGGTTTGTGCTAGTTCGTTTTAGGCTTATTTGTTAAATAATGCAATTTTGTGTCATTCCTCCGGAGTTTAAAAACTAAATCTACAAAAAAATCTAGAAATATATTGTCCCTTTGGGACTTTGGGAGGTGTCATTAAAAAAATCGTTTGTGGGTTTGTGCCAGTTCGTTTTAGGTTTCCAATAAATACAACAGTGTTTTTAGCATTTTAGTTCTGCCATTTTTAGAAAGCTCCGTAAGGAGCAACATCTTTATAGAAATGTGGGTTTGTATTTTGAATTTTGAACTCTGTAGGAGTGATATCTTGGTCTCATTCAATCTTCTGTAACATCGTCAAATAAATATTCATTTTTAAAATCAACATCAAACAATTTCAAAAAACCAATATATTCCTGTTTGAATGTTCTTGTTTTGTGATGCTCCTCCTGATTTTCAATGTATTTTATAATGTTTGTTAAATGTGAATGGCTATACGAAAAGGCTCCAAATCCATTTTGCCATTCAAATTTTCCATTTATCCATTTTTTGTCATTGATAAATTTTGATGAATTTGCCTTAATATCTCTTACTAAATCTGATATCGACTTGTCCGGTTTTAATCCGATCAAGATGTGAATATGATCCGGCATTCCGTTAATTGTAATCAGTTTTTGTCCTTTATTGCTAACAATGCCGGTGATGTATTTATAGATTTCAGCTTTCCAATTTTTGGAAATTAAGTTTTGTCGGCCCTTAACAGTGAAAACAATATGGATGTACAATTGAGAATAAGTGTTTGCCATAGCAATGTGTTTTTATAAATGTCATCCTTATGGGTTTAAGGGCTAAATCTACAAAAAATATACAAACACCTTGTTGTTTTTGAACGAAATTATTTACAATTTAAAAAAATACAGAAGAGAACTATTGTGCTAAAACCCAATCAACAGGATTTTCTAACACCTGAATCAATTTTTCCTCAACACTTCCTGCTGCGGCATGGTGATCGTAAACCCACTGCACATGTGGAGGCAAACTCATTAAAATACTTTCAATTCTTCCGTTGGTTTTTAAACCGAACAAGGTGCCTTTGTCGTGCACTAAATTGAATTCTACATATCGACCACGACGAATTTCCTGCCAGTTCCTGTTTTCTGCGGTATATTCCAGATTTTTTCTTCTTTCTACGATCGGAACATAAGCTTCGAGGAAACTATTACCCACTTCGGTTACAAAATTGTACCAGTCTTCCATAGACATTGTTTCATTTGCTTTGCAATAGTCAAAAAACAAACCGCCAATACCACGGGCTTCGTTGCGGTGTGCATTCCAGAAATAAGCATCACATTGTTTTTTGTACTTCGGATAAAATTCGGGATTGTGTTTGTCACAGGCTGTTTTGCAGGTTTGATGAAAATGAATAGCATCTTCTTCAAACAAATAGTAAGGCGTTAAATCCTGACCGCCACCAAACCATTGTTCGATTACTTTTCCGGTTTCATCGTACATTTCAAAGTAACGCCAATTGGCATGAACCGTTGGAGTCATTGGATTTTTGGGATGAAGGACTAAACTTAATCCACAGGCAAAGAAATCGGCTTCGCCTACCTTAAACATTTTTTGCATGGCTTCCGGTAGTTTTCCGTGAACGGCCGAAATGTTGACACCACCTTTTTCGAAAACGGCACCATTTTCAATAACACGTGTTCTTCCACCACCACCTTCCGGGCGTTTCCAAAGATCTTCACGAAATTTTGCAGTTCCGTCAACAGCTTCTAAACCATTGCAAATCTGATCCTGTAACTTTTGTATGTAAGCGTAAAATTTATCTTTCATGAGTATTGTATTCTGATTTGAGTAATCCAAAGTACACCACATCTTCTAGTGTTCCGTCGCTGTTTTTGAATTCTTCTCTTAATATTCCTTCTTGTTTAAAATGATGTTTTAAAGCAATCTGCTGACTTGCTGTGTTGATTTTTGAAGTACAAATAAATACTTTATTCATGTTTAAAGTATTGAAGCAAAAAGCTAAGGTTTCGGAAACTACTTTTGAAGTAATTCCTTTTCCCTGATAATCTTCATCAACAAAATAGCCCAACTCACATTTTGAAATCCGATTATCGATGCTTTTTATACACAAATAACCAATTAAAGTATTGGTTTTGTTGTCTCTTGGATAAAAAAAGTATCCTTCTTTATGATTTTCTTTATCCTGATTATAGGCAATAAACTGTTTTGTTTTTTCAAGATCAGTACAGTAGGAAAGGGTAACGGGAAACGTTTTTTGAATGTGGTTTTTATTCTTTTCGATGAGGGTGAAAAATTCCTCAGGAAGAATATCGGCAATCGTATCTATTTTCCAATCTGTAAAAACCATTATGACTTGTTTTTGGCCGAAGCGATTTTAGTATTTATTCCAAAGGAGAAAACCTTGCTTTCTTGTTGGATATACTGATAAATGGCCAGTGCTTTTCCTAAAAAATCAAATTGTTTTTCTTGTGACAAACCCATCAAAAGATCGGCAAATTGCTCCTGTTGATCCCAGTCTAAATGACAACGTTGTAACAGGATAATCAAATCTTCTTCAGGAATTTCAATGGTTCTTTCTAAACTTAAGCCAAATCCTTTTAGTTGTTCGTCGATGAGACTTATATCTTCAGCATTCCAAAACTTAGGAACAAAAATTAAGGCACGCAACGTTTTTAGAGTATTCTCTATTCTGATGCTTTCTTCGTCTCTGAGTCCTTTGTTGAGCATGTTTTATTGAGTTTTCGGTCTCAGTCTTCAGTCACAGTTTTCAGTTTGTGGGTAGTTACCTGAAAACTGTGACTGCCAACTGAAAACTAGTTCCCGTATTCTTTAACCGCGTCAATAAACGCTTTAGCGTGATCTACAGGAATATTTGGTAAAATTCCGTGACCTAAATTTACGATATATTTGTCTTTTCCAAATTCGTCGATCATTTCATGAACCATTTTTTTGATGGTTGGAATTGGAGAAAGTAATCTTGAAGGATCAAAATTACCTTGTAAAGTAATATTTCCACCCGATAAGTAACGAGCGTTTCTTGGCGTGCAAGTCCAGTCTACACCAAGTGCGGAAGCTTTACTTTTACCCATTTCGCCTAAAGCAAACCAACATCCTTTTCCGAAAACGATAACTGGAGTAACTTCTGCCAAAGCATCTACAATCTGGTTGATGTATTTCCAGGAGAATTCCTGATAATCAACCGGAGAAAGCATTCCTCCCCATGAATCAAAAATCTGAACGGCATCAACTCCCGATTTTACTTTTTCTTTTAAGTATAGAATTGTGGTATCTGTAATTTTTTGTAATAAAGTGTGCGCTGCGACCGGATTTGAAAAACAGAATCCTTTTGCAGTATCAAAACTTTTAGAACCTTTACCTTCAACGGCATAACAGAAAATGGTCCATGGTGAACCGGCGAAACCAATTAGTGGTACTTCGTCGTTCAGCATTTCTTTAGTCAATTTAATGGCATCAAAGACATAACCTAAAGTTTCGTTTACATCCGGAACAATAACCTGATTGACTTGTTCCATTGTGCGGATCGGATCAGGAATAATTGGGCCTAAATTGTCTTTTAATTCTACGTGAATCCCCATCGCGCGCGGAACAACCAAAATATCAGAGAATAGGATTGCAGCATCCGGAGCAATTCTGCGGATGGGCTGAACAGTGATTTCGGCAGCCAGTTCAGGAGTTTCACATCTGGTGAAAAAATCATATTTATCACGTAAAGCTCTGAATTCCGGTAAATATCTTCCGGCTTGACGCATCATCCAAACTGGTGGACGTTGAACAGTTTCTCCTTTTAGTGCTTTTAAAAATAGGTCGTTTTTTAACATAAGGTTTATATTTTAAACCCGACAGGTTTTTAAAACCTGTCGGGTTTGTTTATTGTTGTTATTTATATTCTTGTAAAACATCTTCAATGACATCTTCGACCGTTGGCTGATCTGCAATAACGATGTTTTTAGTAATTTTATGTAAGGCTTCAGCAGTGGTTTCTCCAATGCAAAAGCAGGTTTCCTTTTTAATAGTATTCTCTTTCAGATAACTTTCAACCCCAGAAGGACTATAGAATAAAATTGCATCAACAGCGGTTTTTATTTTCTGTGGTGTCAATGAAGTGTCATAAACCTGAATTTCATTGAATTTTATCTCAGCATCTTTTAAAGCCTTTGGTAAAGTTTCTCTGCGCAGGTTTCCACTAAAAAAAGTATAGCTTTCACTGCGATAAATTAAAGTAATGATTTCAGCTAAATCAGCAGCATATCCGGTGTAAGCGACAACATTGAATCCGTCTTCAGATAAAAGAATCTTCGTTTTTAATCCGACACAAAATACATTTTTACTTTTCAGTTCTTCCAATTTTGGATGCGATAGGATACTGTGAACCGCATTCTGACTCGTAAAGATTAAATTATCGTTGAGGTCTTTTATTTCGAAAGGTTTATGTTCGGTTTGAATAAAATCAGCCTCAATAACTTCAAGATTAGCGGTTGTTAACGCTTGCTTTTGTTCAGTTGAGAGCTTTTTTGTAGATAATATTTGAATTGATTTACTCATTATTTCTTCAAAGATTCTTTAATAGCCTGCATCAATTCGGTTCCTCCATTGTTCAGGATTTCCTGAGCAGCAAAGAATCCTAATTTTTTCCACTCTCCAATTTCTACGGTTTTGTCGATTTCCAGTTTTTGTTTTCCGTCAACCGAAAGTAAAACTCCCTGAAAGTGAAGTGTATCCTCGTCTTCGTTATAACGAACCAAAGCTCCGATTGGTGCTGTACAGCCTCCTTCCAAAGTTCTTAAAAACTGACGTTCGATATAGGTACAAATCTCCGTTTCAATATCGTTTAATTGTGACAAAGCCTCTAAAGCATAGTTGTCGTTCTCCATCGCCACAACCATCATTGCTCCTTGTGCCGGCGCTGGAATCATCCAGTCTAAATCGATAAAATTTTCTGGTTTTAAGTTGATGCGCTCCAAACCTGCAGCGGCAAAAACAGCACCGTCCCAATTGTTGTCCTGTAGTTTTTGCATACGGGTATTTACATTTCCACGTAAATCAACAACAGTATGATTAGGATATTTGTTGAACCATTGTGCCTGACGACGCAGACTTCCGGTTGCAATTGTACTTGGATTAGCAAAATCAGGATTTCCTTTATGAACTAAAATATCAAGAACATTGGCTCTTTCTAAAACTGCCGCCTGAACAATACCTTTTGGTAAAGCAGTCGGTACATCTTTCATCGAATGAACAGCAATATCTATATCGCCATTAATCATGGCAACATCTAAAGTTTTGGTGAATATTCCTGTAATTCCAAGTTCGTAAAGAGGTTTGTCAAGAATAATATCACCTGTAGATTTTACAGCTATAATCTCGGTTTTATACCCAAGATCGTTTAGTTTTTTCTCGACAGTATGTGCCTGCCAAAGTGCTAATTCGCTATCGCGAGTTCCAATTCTGATTGTTTTTTCTGCCATTTTTGTTTTCTAACCATTAAGACATTAAGGTTCATTAAGCTTTATGTTGATTTTTTAAGTTAATGAAGCTGTTAATCTATTAATCTTGTAAAATAATCATTTACAAGTGGTTTCATTGATTTTGTTATATTTAGAGTGTTGAAATTAATTAATAGCCCTTGAGGTTTCTGCAATAATTTCATATAAGTTAACAATTGTGCTTCGTGAATTGGTAATAGATTTTCTATTGCTTTTAGTTCAACAACTACACAATCATTAACAAGCAAATCTATTCTTAAATCAGATTCCAACTCTAGATTATAATATTCTATTTTAACACTTAGTTGTTGTTTAACATCATATCCGTTTTGCTCTAATTCATATTTGAGGCATTGCTCATAAATGCTTTCCAAAAGTCCGGGACCCAAGGCCTTGTGCACTTTTATAGCAAAACCGGTAATTTCATAAGCCAATTGAGTAACCTCTTTTTTTGTCATAGAACCTTTTGTTTGTAAACCATTATGATATTAAGTTGTATCTAGAATTAAAAACGCGAGATCCTTAATATTCTTTAGGTTTTTTTTGCGTAAAAACTTAATTCTCTTAATGCCTTAATGGTAAAAACCTTAAGATGCTTTTATTTTGAAGACTTTTTCGATCCATTCGATGCTTTCATCGACCATGGTATTGTCGTCTTTTAAGTGATTGGCAAAATGAGTAGTGATTTTCTGAATGATTCGGTTACTGATAATTTCAGCCTGTTCTTCATTGAAATCAGCAATTTTTCTGCTTTGAAAATCTAATTCCGAGTTTTTAATCGCATTTAGTTTCTCTTTTAAAGCATTAATGGTAGGGGCGAATTTGCGGCCTTTTGTCCAGGTTATAAATTCTTCTTTAACTTCTTCAATAATAGCTTCGGCAGCAGGAATGTGAAGTTTTCTGTTTTCCAGCGTTTCATCCGTCAATTGTGACAAATAATCCATATGAATCAAGGTCACACCTTCTAATTCCTCCACGTTTTCATTAACGTTTTTCGGAATGGATAAATCTAAAATCAATAAAGGTTTTTTAAGATTCAGGATTGCTTTGTCTACAGTTGGATTCTGAGCACCCGTTGCAACAACTACCACATCAGCTTTTTGAAGTTCAAGATGTAATTCGGAATAATCCTTAACAATCAGATTTAGTTTTCCGGCTAGTTTCTCTGCCTTGTCTTTGGTACGATTGATTAAGGTGATGTGTTCATTTTTAGTATGTTTTACTAAATTTTCGCAAGTATTTCTACCTATTTTCCCCGTTCCGAAAAGCAGAATGTTTTTGTTTCCAATATCTTCTACATTTTTAAGAATGTATTGTACCGATGCAAAAGAAACCGAAGTGGCTCCCGAACTGATTTCTGTTTCGTTCTTGATTTTTTTACTCGCCTGAATTACGGCGTTTACCAGTCTTTCCAAGAAAGCATTAGCTAAACCAAATGATTTGGAATGGGTAAAGCTGGTTTTGATTTGAGAAATAATCTCAAAGTCACCTAAGATCTGACTGTCTAAGCCGGTTCCTACGCGAAACATATGATTAATTGCTTCCTGATTTTTATAAACGAATCCTACTTTTTGAAAAGCATCAACAGATCCGTTACTATTATCGCAAATTAATTTTATTAATTGAAAAGGATGTTCTGCAAAACCGTAAATCTCGGTTCTGTTGCAGGTCGAAGTGACAATTAAACTTTCTATTCCCTCATTTTTAGCTTGTTCCAGTAAACGTGTTTTGGCAACTGCATCCAAACTAAATTGACCTCTGACCTCAGCATCAGCTTTTTTATAACTCAGACCAACTGAATAAAAATAAAGGTGTTTCGGTACGTTATTGTTTTCCATAAATTCACTTTCATAAAAGTGCAACAAAATTATCATTATAGTGTTTACAAAAGTAACGCTAAAAGTACTTTTTGTATCGCTACATGTTTTTTTGTTTCTAAACAACTGTTTTTATGCAAAAAGAAGTATTTTTGTAGCAAAATCAAGTTGTTAGAATTGTTTTGTTTAGAGTGATTCTAAATAACATTTTCCATTTAGGCTAATTTTTGTTTCAAAAAAATATCGCTATGAGTTCTCAGGAAATTATAAAAATCGAAGATGACTTTACGCTGATCCGTTTTCAAAACGACAGTTCAGAGCTCTTTTTGGGGCAGCACGAAGTAGGTAGTGGTCTGATACAGTTTCATTTCGGAATAAAAGGCAATGCTAAATTTTTATTCAATCAGGGTAGTTATGCTTTAGAATTGAAGGAAGAAAAATCGTTGCTTTTGTACAATCCGCAGAAAGAATTGCCATTGAATTTAGAACTTTCTCCAAATTCGTGGGTGATTTCAGTAATCGTATCGATCAAAAAATTTCACGCGTTGTTTTCTGCCGAAGCAGATTATATTACTTTTTTAAGTCCTGATAATAAGGACAAAAAATATTATAACGAAGGAAATATTAGTCCCTCTATGGCTATTGTACTGAGTCAGCTGTTTCATTACAACCTGCATCCTTCTATAAAAAACCTTTATTACAAAGGAAAAGGATATGAATTACTCAGCCTGTATTTTAACCGAACCGAAGATCCAAATGCAGAACAATGTCCGTTTTTAATTGATGAAGATAACGTTTTAAAGATAAGACGAGCCAAAGAAATTATCATCGCAAATATGGCTGAACCTCCAGGTTTACAGGAACTGGCCGATGAAATTGGTTTGAACCTGAAGAAACTAAAAATGGGTTTCAAACAAATTTATGGAGATACGGTTTATGGATTTCTGTTTGATTATAAAATGGATTTCGCCCGAAAACTGCTTGACAGCGGTTCGTATAACGTAAATGAGGTAGGATTAAAAATTGGTTACAGCACAGGGAGTCATTTTATAGCGGCATTCAAGAAAAAATTTGCCACCACTCCCAAAAAATACCTGATGTCGATTAATGCCAATGTTTAGACTTGAAGAATCATGAAAAGTTTAACATTTTTAATATTAGGTTTGGGATTCTTAGGTTGCGCAAATTTAAGAGATCCTTCTCTTAAAGAAATATTAGATAATGCTCAACACGACATGGAGGTAGATTCAGTCAAATATTTTACCGCTGGATTACCTTTTATCAAACCTGTTCTTGCGAAAGAAGTAACAGATAAAATGTCTGACGAATCTCTTAAATCTATTCATCGCCGTGATATAATATTAGATAGTATTCAAATTAAACAAAAATTGAGGAAAAATATTTATAATAAATATGGTTTATATGAAAGGAATTTAGGATGTATGATTGACAAACAAACTTCAATTTTATCAAAAGAATATAAAAAAATTACCAGTCCTTATCTTGAAAAAAGAAATGGAAAAGATTGGAGGATAAAAATGGAAAAAGAATTAAATAGTACGACTGAAAATTAAAGAACTATTTTTTCACATCAATTTTTTACATGAGAGTATAAACAAAAAGTAATAATTATCATATTTCTAAAAAGTTGCAAGTCCTACTTTTGATGAAAATTTTAAAAACAAATAAAAAGCTTAAAGCCTAGAGCTTAAAGCCTAAAGCAAAAAACATGAAAGGCGTATTATTAGTAAACTTAGGATCTCCGGAAAGCCCAGAACCAAAAGATGTAAAACCATACTTAGACGAATTTTTAATGGATAAATACGTGATTGATGTTCCGTATTTATTAAGAGCTTTGTTGGTTCGTGGTATTATTTTAAGAAAAAGACCAGAGGAATCAGCACATGCTTATGCGAAAATATGGTGGGATGAGGGTTCTCCTTTGGTTGTACTTTCTGAAAGAATGCAAAAAAAAGTTCAGCCTTTGGTAAATGTACCTGTTGCTTTAGCAATGCGTTACGGAAGCATGACGATCGAAAAAGGACTTCAGGAATTACATGAAAAAGGAGTTACAGAGGTATTGCTTTTCCCTTTATACCCACAATATGCGATGGCTTCGACTTTAACTATTTTAGTAAAGGCAGAAGAAATTCGCAAGAAGAAATTTCCGCAAATGACTTTTACTGATGTTCCTGCGTTTTACAATAAACCGGATTATATCAAGAATCTGGCTGATTCTATTCAGAAACATTTGGTTGGGTTTGATTATGATCATTTATTGTTCTCGTACCACGGAATTCCGGAACGTCATATTCGTAAAACTGATGTGACAAAATCACACTGTAAAATTGACGGATCTTGTTGTAATACACCCTCACCTGCACATGATTTTTGCTACCGTCATCAGTGTTATGAAACAACCAGACAAGTTGTAAAGTTATTAGGGCTTCCTGAAGATAAGTATAGCTTAACTTTTCAGTCACGTTTAGCGGGAGACAAATGGCTGGAGCCTTATACTGATGTTGAAATTGATAAGATGCCAGCAAAAGGAATCAAGAATTTAGCGGTGGTAACACCAGCTTTCGTTTCAGATTGTTTAGAAACTTTAGAGGAAATTGCAATGCGCGCCAAAGAAGATTTTGAAGCAAACGGAGGAGAGGATTTCTTAGCAATTCCGTGTTTGAATGATGATGACGAGTGGTGCCAGACCGTGAGTAACTGGATTAACGATTGGGCTAAATAATATTTGTTTCAGGTTTAAGGTTTCAAGTTATAATCAACTTTAGAAAAAATCTTAAACCTTAAACTTGAAACTTGAAACAAATAAAAATGGAATATTACAATTACTTAAAATCACTGCATCTTATATTTGTAATCACTTGGTTTGCAGGTTTGTTTTATATAGTGCGTTTGTTTGTATATCAAATTGAAGCCAGCGAAAAACCATCTCCTGAAAAAGAAATTTTGCAGGCGCAGTACAAAATAATGGCCTACCGTTTGTGGTACATTATTACATGGCCATCCGCAGTTTTGGCAAGTATTTTTGCTTTTTGGATGCTGTTTTTTACAGATTTAGGAAACGCCTGGCTCAAAATGCCATGGATGCATGTAAAATTGTGTTTTGTTTTTCTGCTGTATCTGTATCATTTGAAATGCCATCAGATTTTTAAACAACTACAAAATGATGAGGTGAAATATTCCAATAACTTCATGCGTTTATGGAATGAAGGTGCTACTATCATACTGTTTGCAGTAGTTTTTTTAGTAGTTTTAAAAAGTGCCATCAACTGGATTTTTGGTGTTATCGGAATCATTTTATTCTCGGTTTTGATCATGCTGGGATTCCGTTTTTATAAAAGAATTAGAGAGAGAAAATAGTTTTCAGTCGCAGTCACAGTTTCAGTTTATGCTGAGACTGAACACTGAGACTGAACACTGACACTGAATACTGAGACTGAATACTAAAAAATATGTTTAACAACTTCAAAATGTCGATGCTTTCGCTGCGTGTCAGGATTTTCCTTTCGATGATTGTATTGATTGTTGTGGCATCGTTTTTATTGGCTTCTATTTCGATTATTCAGTTTAAAAATGAAGCAAAAGAATACCATCAGGAGCGTCTCGAGCGTAAAGAAAATGCAGTAAAAGAACACATTAATTATGTGCTTTCCACTACAACCTATCCTTTAAAAACGGCCAATCTGGATCTGATTTTTAAAGATAAAATACACGAACTGGCTCAGATTCATAAAATCGAAATCAACATTTACAGTCTTGACGGGAAATTACTGAAATCCTCAAAGGAGTCTTTTGCTGTCGATAAAGTAGCGCCGCCAATTCCGGAATACATACTGAAATTAGTGCGGTCTTCGATCGAAAAACGTTTTGTAGACATTAAAACGATTGATGGGGTTAAAAACAGATCCTCTTATAGTTTGATTAAAGATGAAAAGTTCAAGCCGCTCGGAATTTTGAATCTCCCGTATTTAGAAGATGACGGGTACTACGACAATGAGCTCAATACCTTTTTGATTCGTCTAAGTCAGGTATATTCTTTTATGCTGATTGTCGCTTTTGGACTAGCTTACTTTTTATCCACTTATATCACAAAATCACTTAAAACAATTTCGGATAAACTGGAAGAAACTAATTTAGATCAGAAAAACGAAAAGATTGTTTTAGAAGCGAATAGCAAGGAAGTTAACTTTCTGATCAAGGCTTATAATGGAATGGTTGACAAACTGGAAACCAGTGCCATAAAATTAGCCCAAAGCGAGCGTGAAGAAGCCTGGCGTGAAATGGCAAAACAAGTAGCACACGAAATTAAAAATCCGCTTACACCGATGCGATTAACGGTGCAGAGTTTTCAACGCAAGTTTGATCCGACCGCGCCGGATGTTAAGCAAAAATTAAACGATTACTCAGAGACCTTAATCCAGCAAATTGATACCATGACTGCTGTGGCTTCGGCATTTTCGAACTTTGCGTCGATGCCGGCACAACAAAACGAAACTTTAAATGTGGTGGAGGTTGTCGAACTTTCGTTAGATATTTTCAATGAAGATTATATTGTTTTTGAAAGCGAGGAGGAAGAAATTATTTCCAAAATGGACCGTACGCAATTGATACGGGTTATCACCAATCTCGTTAAAAATGCCACGCAGGCAATTCCGGAAAGTCAGTTTCATAAATCTATTGTGGTAACCGTAAAACGCCGAAACAATAATGTTGAAATTGCGGTAAAAGATAACGGAATCGGAATTCAGAAACAGGATATTAGTAGAATCTTTGAACCAAAGTTTACTACGAAAACAAGCGGGATGGGGCTAGGACTCGGAATTATCAAAAACATTATCGAAAATTACAAAGGAACAATTACCTTTGAATCAACTTACGGAAAAGGAACCACATTCAGGGTTTCTTTACCGATAACAAACTCATAAATTAAGCATCATGAACTACGAAAATCTTTTAATCTCAATTGAAGAAAAAATAGCAACCGTAACCATCAATAGACCTACCAAATTAAATGCATTAAACAAAGCTACGATCAGCGATTTAAGTAAAGCAGTGAAATTGTTAGGTAAAAATGACGATGTTCGTGTGATCATTATCACCGGAAGTGGCGAGAAAGCATTTGTAGCCGGAGCCGATATTTCAGAATTTGCCAATTATAATATTGTTGAAGGAGCACAATTAGCTGCAGAGGGCCAGGAAACCTTATTTGATCTTATCGAAAATTTAAAGAAACCTGTAATTGCAGCCGTTAATGGTTTTGCTCTTGGTGGCGGATTGGAGCTGGCTATGGCATGTCATTTTAGAGTAGCTTCAGACAATGCAAAAATGGGATTGCCGGAAGTAACTTTAGGATTGATTCCGGGTTACGGAGGAACACAGCGTTTGCCACAGTTAGTAGGGAAAGGCCGTGCAATGGAAATGATTATGACTGCCGCAATGATTTCTGCAGAAGAAGCTAAACAGTACGGTTTAGTAAATCACGTAGTACCACAAGCTGAACTTTTAGAATTTACTGGCGGAATTGCTCAGAAAATTATTAAAAATGCACCGTTTGCTATCGCTAAAGCTATAAAATCGATCAATGCGAATTTTGCAGATGGTAAAAATGGTTTTGATACCGAAATAAAATCATTCGGAAAATGTTTCGGAACCCAGGACTTTAAAGAAGGAACAACTGCCTTTTTAGAAAAACGTAAAGCTGAATTTACAGGAAAATAATTTTTCTCATAGTCGCAAAGGCCACAAGGGCTTACGAAAGATTGGAAAGTTTTTAATTTTCCTTGTGCCCTTTGCGTAAATCTTAGCGAACTTTGCGGTTAAAAAAACTTAGAACCTCAGCATCTCAGAACCTTAGAACCTTAAAAAAATGTACGAACCAATATTTGCCCTTTTTTGTGAACGAGTTAAAGAAAGCATCCAGGCCGGAACTTTCGCAAAATTGACTTTGGCCAAAACAATGGGCGATACCGAGATTAAGAATATTTATTTTCGTTTAGTTTTAAATGAAGACAACACCTTCTCTATTTCATTAACGACTCGTTATAAAACGGAAGAAATTGAAAGTATTCACACGCTGGATGAAGCTTTATTGGTTTTAGGATCTTATATCAAAAAGCCATTTCTGACCGCACTTTTGTTTACCACAGCCAACGATGTTACTTTCAAAGTAAATAAAAAGAATGCCGGAAGCATCATTGAACAGGAACCTACTTTTAAAAACGCGTCGCCGGTTATGCTGGAGATGATTGAGAAAGGGATTGTTTAAAAAGTAAGTTATGGATGAACTTAGAGGAATATTATGGAGACAATTTGGCGCTGTAATAGACATGCTCGAAAGTTCGATTTTAGTTTGTCCTGAGCATTTTTGGGACAAAATAGATTTTTGGTATTCTGCTTATCACACGATCTTCTGGATGGATTATTATTCATCTGCAGAGCCGGATACATTTTCTCCTCCTAAGCCCTTTTCTTTATCAGAGTTTGATCCGCAAGGAATTTTACCCGAAAGAATCTACCGGAAAGAAGAACTGTTGGACTATCTGGAGTATTCCCGTAAAAAGGTTTTCTATTTAATTGAGGGATTAAACGAAGAGACCTCAAAAGAAAGATTCATTACCTCAAATAAGAACTACAGTCGGATTGAGATGATTTTGTACAACATGCGGCATGTACAGCATCATATTGGTCAGCTAAATTTGCTGCTGAGACAAAATGTTGATGTTGCCGGAAAATGGGTTTCACAAACCGATAAGACATACGGTTGATTCTATCGTTCCTTTCGAACTTTTGCGTTGTCACGATATGTTCCGTTCCTATGGAACTCTATTGTGTTTTACATTTTTGGGTCAACGGATTAAAATCCGTTGCTACAATATTGATCGTTCCTTCGGAATTTTTGCGTTGTCACAATAGGTTCCGTTCCTATGGAACTCTATTGTGTTTTGCATTTTGGGTCACCGGATTAAAATCCGGAGCTACAGTAATTATCGTTCCTTCGGAACTTTCCTGAAGCAATAATTAAAAGAGAGCCATAGGCTCGCCCTTTAATTTTGTAGGGACGGATTTTAATCCGCCCAAAAAATAAATCCCCAGAAGATGGAGAGCCATTGGCTCGGCATGTTTATGGAGATTTTAAAAGTTTTTATGTATTAAGTAACAGCAAGAATCTTTAAAGCAGCTGACGGATCAGCAGCTGTTGATACTATATGTTTCGTTCCTATGGAACTCTACCGTGTTTTGTGTTTTTGGGTCAACGGATTAAAATCCGTTGCTATAGTATCTATCGTTCCTCCGGAACTTTCCTGAAGTAATGATTAAAAGAGAGCCATAGGCTCGCCCTTTAATTTTGTAGGGACGGATTTTAATCCGTCCAAAAAATAAATCCCCCACAAGATGTAGAGCCATAGGCTCGG
>JAHEZJ010000021.1:49357-112582 GCA_023251135.1 Flavobacterium sp.
AAAGAATAACAAACCTCTAGACCAGCTTTACAAATAAGTTTGAGGCAATTTTATTTGAAATAGACAATTCCTTTCCATCAACCTTAATTTTAACGGATAAATCAAATGATTCTTTTGACAAGAATTCAATTTTAGATCCTAAAGCAATTCCCTGCTTGTCTAAATACTTTAGGAATTCCGAGGAAGTATCTTTTACACCTACGCAAACTCCGGTTTGATGGTCCGTTAATTCAGAAAGCAACTGTTTCTCGATTTTAACGATTCGTCCATTAGCATCTGGAATTGGGTCTCCGTGCGGATCTTCGGTAGGATTTCCTAGAAAATCATCCAGACGATTAATCAGCTGCTCCGATTTGATGTGTTCGAGTTGTTCGGCGATATCATGAACTTCATCCCAGGAAAAATTTAGTTTTTCTACTAAAAACACTTCCCACAAGCGGTGTTTCCGAACAATCATTTTGGCGGCTAGTTTCCCGTTTTCGGTCAATGAAACGCCCTGATACTTTTTGTAATTCACTAAATCTTTCTCAGACAACTTTTTAAGCATATCCGTGACTGATGAAGCTTTGGTTTCCATCATTTCGGCAATAGCATTGGTGCTCACTTCAGCATCGTTCGAAGCCGTAAGATGGTATATGGATTTAAGATAGTTTTCTTCTGAAAAAGTCATTTTTTTATTTTTGGAGGTTCTAAGGTTCTGAGTTGCTAAGTTAAAAGCGTCAAAAGGGGGGAGAGCTTAGAAACTTAACAACTCAGAACCTTAGCGGCTTTATTTAACAATCAACAAAGGTATAGAAATTTTATGTCTCAGTTTATCTACGGTTGTGCCAAACAAAATATCTTTTAGACCAGTGTGGCCGTGGGTTCCCATTACCAGGATGTCGAAATTACCAACATTGATGATGTTCGGAATCACACTGTTTGGTTTTCCGAAGCCAAGCTCGGTTTTGATTTTGAAACCTTTTGTGGAAAGCATCTCTTTATACTCTAATAGTAATTTTTCGTCTATGGTCGTTTCATGATCGTCAACATTACCGCCGTACATCAAAGCCCCAACGGTTTCCACAATGTGAATTAAGGTGTATTGCGCATCGATTCCGCCCAGTTCAAAGGCATTGTTAAGTGCAGCTTCATCGGCCTTAGAAAAATCGACCGTAATGGCTATATTTTTCTTACCATAACTTTCCTTTGGCGTATAAACTAATTTTAAATGATGTGGGGAATGATTTTCAATGTTTGATTTTATTCGGGTAACAAAAGGTTTGAATACGATATAAAGCAGCAGGGCGAGAAATCCAAAGGCAAGCGGAACAACAGTAAACCAGAGTACCGTTGGATTCTTTGAACTTTCGAGCCATGAAGTGATTTCGTCAAATACCAGTTTAGCATTTAAGGTTACGATAATCGAAGCAATAATCCATGCAGCTACCTGTGTTGTTTTGGAAATATGAAATCCTTTCATTTTGGTTTTATCGCTCACAAAATGAATCAGCGGAATAATCGCAAAACCCAGCTGTAGACTTAAAATAACCTGACTAAGAATCAACAGTTTTCCCGTTACGCTTTCGCCATAAATTAAAATCACTATGACGGCAGGTACGATAGCGATCAATCGTGTTATAATTCGGCGGACCCAAGGCTGGATGCGTAAATTCAGATAACCTTCCATTACAATTTGTCCGGCTAGGGTTCCGGTTACGGTAGAGCTTTGCCCGGCAGCAATTAAGGCCACAGCAAATAAAATTGGAGCCCATTTGGTTCCCAATAAAGGTTCCAGAAATTGGTGTGCATCCTGAATTTCGGCTACTTCAAACATTCCGTTTTTGTAAAATGTTGCAGCTGCCAGAATCAGTATGGCGGCGTTGACAAAAAAGGCAAGGTTTAAGGCGATGGTCGAATCTATAAAATTGTATTTCAGCGCCTGTTTAATTCCGGCGGGAGTCCTGTCGAACTTTCGGGTTTGTACCAGTGACGAATGCAGGTATAAATTATGAGGCATTACCGTTGCACCAATGATTCCGATAGCGATATACAAAGCAGCAGAACTTGGAATTGAGGGCACCAGACCATAAATAACCTTATCCAGTTCCGGCTCAGCAAAAATCATTTCGAATATAAACGAAAACCCAATGATGGCTACGAGTACAATAATAAAAGCCTCCATTTTTCGGATTCCTTTGTTGATAAGGAATAACAACAGGAAAGTGTCTAATACCGTGATTAAAACCCCTTCGATCAACGGAATGTCAAATAGAAGATTAATTCCTATCGCCATACCCAGAACTTCAGCAAGATCACAGGCCGCGATGGCAATTTCGGCTAAAAAGTATAAAATGTAATTGATAAATTTAGAATAGGTCTCGCGTGATGCCTGAGCTAAATCGCGCTGTGTCACGATTCCGAGTCTGGCGCTTAAACTCTGAAGGAGTAGTGCCATTAAATTACTCATCAGTAAAACCCAAAGCAAAGAATATCCAAACTGACTACCTCCGGCAATGTCTGTCGCCCAGTTTCCGGGATCCATATACCCCACACTTACGAGGTATGCCGGACCTAAAAACGCTAATATTTTTCTGAAACCTGTTTTTTTATGCTGTGTTGCAACCGATTGATGAACTTCTTCTAAAGATTTGGTCATTGTAAAAATGTTGTTTGAACAAATATAGGGATAAATTATATTCGCACAACAATATTTTTAGACAAGTCTAAAACTTAAATGTTTGAATTCAAACAATTCGGACACAATCCTGACAAGGTGAAGTTTATATCGTTTACTTTATAATTGTGCGGAATAATGTAACTCGGTTTTACATTCTCCAGACAGGTTACCTCTAAACATTTTTCACAGCTAAAATGAGCATGATTGTGAATGTGTACTCGTTGCGCATGATGATGGCATTTGGCATACTTTACCGTTCCGTCAAGGTTTACGATTTTATGTACGATATCGTCATTTACTAAGCGGTCTAATATTCTGTAGATGGTCACGCGATCGCATAAATCCTCCGTTAGTTTGTGAATTTCTGTATGTGACAGGGCTGTCTTGGATTTGTCAAAAATCTCGAGAACGGCTGTCTTTGCTGCTGTATTTCTTGTTGTTTTCATTTTTAGAGCATTAAAAAATATTAATGCAACAATGTTGCATTTAAAATAAAAGTATATATTTGCAACATAATTGCATTAAGCAAATGTACTGAAAATGAAGAAAACAACGACACCTTTTTACGATATATTAGGAATCTCAAGTGCTACCATTTGTCTGGTTCATTGTCTCGTATTTCCGCTTCTTACGATTTTACCTTTGGGTTTAAGTCACAATCCGTTTATCGATTTGATCTTTGCTTCCATAGGTTTGGTTGCAGTTCTCAAAATTATTAAAAAATCAAGTCTTTTGGTGGCGACAGCTTTAATTTTATCGATGTGCCTGATTTGGATTAGCATACTGAGTGAAATTATACTCGACGTTCATTTGGATCTGATCTTTATAGGCGGCATCGGAATGATTGTCGGACATCTTCTGAATTATAGAAACCATAAACACGCTTAACAATGAAAAAATTACCCGTAACCGTATTAAGCGGATTTCTTGGTGCAGGAAAAACGACGCTGCTCAATCATGTCCTTCACAACAAAGAAGGATTAAAAGTTGCCGTGATTGTTAATGACATGAGTGAAGTTAATATTGATGCGCAACTCGTAAAGAAGGAGCATAGCTTATCGAGAACAGAGGAAAAATTGGTCGAAATGACAAACGGTTGTATTTGCTGTACCCTGCGGGAAGATTTGATGCTTGAAGTCGAAAAACTGGCAAAGGAAAACAGATTTGATTACCTGCTTATTGAAAGTACGGGTATTAGCGAACCCATTCCGGTAGCCCAAACCTTCTCATTTGTCAATGAAGAGGAGAATATTGATTTGTCCAGGTTTAGTTTTATCGATACGATGGTTACCGTTGTGGATAGTTTTAACTTTTTTAAAGATTTTGGTTCCGCTAAAACATTGCAGGAGCAAAACGTATCCAATATTGAAAATGACAATCGAACAATAGTTAATCTTTTGGTAGATCAGGTAGAATTTGCCAATGTTATTATTTTGAATAAAACGGACCTTATTACTGCTGAATCCTTATTGTTTCTAAAAGCTTTTATCCAAAAACTTAATCCGGTAGCGAAAATAATCACTTCGGTTTTAGGAAAAGTAAATCCGAACGAAATTATGAATACAGCACTGTTCAATTATGAAGAGGCCGAAAACTCAGCCGGCTGGATCAGGGAATTAGAAGGAATTCATACGCCGGAAACGGAGGAATACGGAATTAATTCGTTTGTGTTCAGAGACCCGCGACCTTTTCATCCCAATCGATTATGGAATTTTATTACATCCGATTTTCCTGCCAACATCATTCGCAGTAAAGGACTATTGTGGATGGCTTCCCGACCGGAACAAGCCATAAACTGGAGCCAGTCCGGTGGATCAATGAAAGCGGAAGGAGCCGGAGTTTGGTGGGCAAGTATGCCGCTAAGTGAACGAATGACTTTTAATAATTTTGTTGAATTTCAGGATATTATCGAGGAGCGGTGGACTTCTAATTTTGGTGACAGACTCAACGAATTGGTTTTTATTGGTCAGAAAATAGAAGAGAATGAAATTCTCAGCGAACTGAAAAAGTGTCTTTGTACAGCAGATGAAATTGTAGACTTTCAGGACGGGTTTTTTCCAAAAAACGATCTTTTTCCAATTCCCCGATCTTTTTAAAAATACTAAATCATGATACACAACACGAATTATGAGGTTATAATTATTGGAGGTAGTTATAGCGGGCTTTCGGCAGCCATGAGTCTGGGGCGTTCTTTACGGCAGGTTTTGGTGATCGATAGTGGTTTGCCTTGTAACCGACAAACACCACATTCGCATAATTTTATAACACACGATGGAGAGAAACCAGCAGTTATTTCGGCGAAAGCCAAGGTACAGGTAGACTTTTACGATACCGTTCAGTTTTATAACGGATTGGCAATTAGCGCAATTAAAACAGAAAGCGGATTTGAGATCAAAACAGAATCCGGAAAAGTGTTTACTTCCAAAAAGGTATTATTCGCCACGGGAATAAGAGACCTTCTGCCTAAAATTGATGGTTTTGCGGACTGTTGGGGAATTTCGATTTTACATTGTCCGTATTGTCATGGCTATGAAGTTAAAAAAGAAAAAACGGCGATCATTGCCAATGGTGATATGGGTTTTGAATATGCGAAACTCATTTCGAACTGGACCACTGATTTAAGAATACTGACCAACGGAAAATCAATTTTTACTTTAGAGCAATCCCGAATTTTACAAGAACATAAAATTCAAATTATAGAAGATGAAATTGCCAATTTAGAACAGGAGAATGGATATATTCAGCATATTGGTTTTAAAAATCAATCTAAAATTGAAGTGAAAGCGGTTTACTTTAAGTCGCCTTTCGAACAACATTGTCCGCTACCGAAATCTTTAGGCTGCGAATTGAGCGAACAAGGGCTGCTGAAAGTAGATGCATTTCAAAAAACGACAATTCCGGGAGTTTTTGCCAGTGGCGATTGCCATATTCAGGCAAGATCTGTTGCGATGGCTGTTTCTTCCGGATCTTTCGCAGGGGCTTCGATCAATAAAGAGCTCATTGACGAATCATTTGCCTAAATAAACTATTAGTAAACACTTAGAGACAGCGTTAGTATAGCTTGTCAAAAGGCATTTCATCTTACATGAAGTTATAGAAGCTGTCTCCGTTTGCAAGAACAAAATTTGATTGATCTGCTTTAAAAAGGAAGAGGACTAATTCCGTTTCAATGTCAGTAAAATCTCCGTAAAACATTGAATTGAAGTCCGTTTTAAAGTTTTTGGCTTTAGAAACACTATTTGTCAAATTTAATTTTTAGTTTTGTCTAAATTTAATTTTATAATAATGAAAAAACTATTTTTAATACTGCTTTTGTTTTGTTTACAGTTTTCATTTGCCCAGGAAACCAATTCTGTTTCCGGGATTATCTCCGCTGACGGCCATCAGGCACAGTTGGCAAATGTGCATTTAGTAGGAACAAAATACAGAACGGTTACGGATAGTTTGGGACATTACAACTTCGAAAAAGTGCCGGTTGGAAATTATACGCTTCAGGTTTCGCTGGTAGGCTTTCAGACCTTAAAAAAGAAGATTGACGTTATGAAGGATGTTGCTCCATCGTATGATTTCGAATTGGACGATACAGACAATCAATTGAACGAAGTGGTTGTTTCGGGAACCTTAAAAGCGGTAAAACGTCTGGAAAGTGCCGTTCCCGTTGAGGTTTATTCGCCCGTTTTTTTTAAGAAGAATCCAACGCCCAGTATTTATGAAGCGCTTCAGAATATAAACGGAGTCAGGCCACAGCTGAATTGCGGGGTTTGTAATACTGGTGACATCCATATCAACGGTTTGGAAGGGCCGTATACTTTGGTTTTAATCGACGGGATGCCCATAGTCAGCAGTCTTTCGACAGTTTATGGTTTGTCCGGAATTCCGAATTCTCTGGTGGAACGAATAGAAATTGTAAAAGGTCCGGCTTCTTCTCTTTACGGAAGTGAAGCTGTTGGAGGACTAATCAATATTATTACTAAAAACCCAACGAATGCTCCGGTTTTTTCTGCCGATTATTTTACAACTACTTATTTTGAAAACAATCTTGATTTAGGAATGAAGTTTAATGCCGGAAAAAAAGCAACTTCACTTTTAGGGGTTAATTATTTCAACTACGATCAGGTTATCGATAAAGACAAAGATAATTTTACAGATGTGACGCTTTCTAAAAGGATTTCGGTGTTTAATAAATGGAGTTTTCATCGCAATAACAATCGTCTTTTTACCATCGCGGCACGTGGTATGTATGAAGATCGCTGGGGTGGCGACGTTCGCTGGGAGAAAAAATACCGCGGAGGTGACGAAATTTACGGTGAAAGTATTTATACCAAAAGAGGAGAATTAATAGGAAGTTATCAATTGCCTTTTGAAGAGAAACTGATGCTTTCGTTCTCCGGGAACGTGCATTATCAGGACAGCCGCTATGGAACGACCTCGTATATTGCGAATCAAAAAATAGGTTTCCTGCAATTGACCTGGGATAAAAAAATAGGAGCAAATGATTTCCTTGCCGGAATTGCCACTCGATATTCGTATTACAACGACAATACACCGGCAACAAAAGAAGCGGAAAGCACCTGGTTACCGGGAATTTTTATTCAGGATGAGATCACGTTTTCTCCAAAGAGTCAGGTTTTACTGGGAGCACGATACGATTATAACTCCATTCACGGTTCTATCTTTACACCCAGATTCGCCTATCGCTTTAAAGCAAATGATAATACCATATTCCGATTAAATGCCGGAACCGGATTTAGGGTTGTAAATTTGTTCACAGAAGATCATGCGGCCCTCACAGGATCACGCGATGTTGTGCTTCAAAATGATTTAAAACCAGAGAAATCCGTCAATGTAAATTTGAATTATATTCAGAAAATAAACTTTGACAGCGGTGTTTTTATCGGAATTGAAACAACCGCTTTTTATACCCGTTTCAGCAATAAAATCATTTCAGATTATGAAACCGATCCCAATAAAATCATTTATGATAATATTGATGGTTATGCTATCAGTCAGGGAATCAGTACGAATGTCGATGTTAATTTCACCAATAGTTTAAAGTTTATTCTTGGAGCTACTGTTTTAGACAATAAAAATGTTCAGGATGGAATTTCGCAAAGACCTTTTTTAACCGAAAGATTTACCGGAACCTGGAGCGTATCCTATAAAATTGAACCCTGGAATTTACTGTTGGATTATACCGGAAATGTTTACAGCCCAATGAAACTGCCTTTGTTGAACGAATACGATCCGAGAAATCCAAACTCACCTTGGTACAGCATTCAAAACATTCAGTTTAGCTATTCAGGCTGGAAGAATTTCGAGCTATACGGAGGAGTGAAAAATCTATTAAACTTTACTCCAAAGCAGAATAATCCGTTTTTGATTTCGAGAACCAATGATCCGTTTGATAAAAACGTGCAGTACGATTCGGCAGGTAAAGTTCTGGTTACAGCAGACAATCCATACGGTTTGACTTTTGATACCACTTATGTTTACGGGCAAAATCAAACGATTCGTGGCTTTTTGGGACTGCGATATACTTTTAGGTAAGTTTATGATTACTCCCAATAGCTATTGGGATCACAAAGGAAAATTTTGCCACGAATTCACGAATTATTACTTTTTTAGACAAAGATTTACAATTTAATTCGTGGCAAATGAGAAATCCTTTATAATCTGTGGCAAATAAACAAAACAATGAAAAAGCTATTTTTACTTATTTTCTTCTTCGGAATCACTTCAACAGGATTTTGCCAGCTGAAAGGCAGTACTTTTGAGGAAGTAGATCGTTTGCAGCAAACTCAAAAACGGAAAATCATTGTTTTTATTCATACCGATTGGTGCCAGTATTGTCAAAGAATGAAATCGACAACCTTCAAAAATCAGGAAATCATCGAAAAACTCAATTCCGATTTCTATTTCATTGATTTTAATGCCGAAGAAAAACGAGACATTAGTTTTAATAATCAGGTTTTTAAATACAAACCTACCGGAAATAATGTTGGTGTTCATGAACTGGCTTTGCAGCTCGGTACACTAAAGGAACAGATTGTATATCCGGTTTTATGTGTTTTGAATGAGAAAAATGAGATCGTTCTGCAGTATAGTAATTACCTTAATCCTACCGATTTTAAAGTGATTTTAGAAAAGCTGCAAGAATAAAATTTCTTATTTTTGAAAATGAATTCTTCGCAAATTAAACACTTCGACTACATTTTTACCGGAACTGGTTTAGCGGCTTTAATGACCGTTTACAAAATGGCATTGTCGGGGAGCTTCTCAGACAAATCAATTTTAGTATTGGATCAGGATTCGAAAAAAACAAATGACCGAACCTGGTGTTTTTGGTCCGATAATGAAACGATCTGGAATCCGATTGTTTCCAAAAAATGGGATTCTGCTTTATTTGCCGACGGAAATTTCAAGCGTGATTTAAATCTGAACCCTTATCAATACAGCCAAATTCGGGGACTAGACTTTTACAATTTTGTTTTTGACGAACTTGCAAAACATCCCAATGTTACTTTTTTAAACGAAAAAGTAACCAATATCAACGAGCTTGAAACTCATGTTTTTATTGGAACAGAAGAAAACAGGTACAGCTGCGATCAGCTGTTCAATAGTATTTATACTTCATCATTTGCATTAAGTCAAACGAAGTATCCTGTTTTGCAGCAGCATTTTACAGGCTGGTTTGTGAAATCTGAAAAGGAAGTCTTCAATCCGGAGCAGGCTACTTTTATGGATTTTTCGGTTGAACAAAAACACAACACGCGTTTTATGTATGTTTTGCCGGTTTCAAAAACCGAAGCCCTGGTAGAGTATACGCTGTTTTCGGAGCATTTGCTTTCTAAGGAAGAATACGAAAATGAGATTCAGATTTACGTGGAGAGGTTAGGAGCTCATTCCTACCAAATTCTGGATAAAGAGCAGGGGAGTATTCCCATGACCGCTTATCCGTTTTGGAAGAAAAATACCAAACGCGTTTTGAATATTGGAACTGCCGGGGGCTGGACAAAAGCAAGCACGGGTTATACCTTTAGAAATTCAGATAAAAAATCAGCTGAATTAGTGGCCTTTCTGAGTTCTTCAACGTCGCTCAAAATGAGTGCATTTCATAAAAAAGGCAGGTTCTGGTTTTACGATTTATTGCTTTTGGATATTCTTTATCGTCATAATGAATTGGGAAGCTGTATTTTTTCATCCTTATTTAAAAAAGGAAATCCGTCTTTGATTTTTAAATTCTTAGACGAAGAAACCACCTTGTTTGAGGATGTTAAAGTTATTTTAAAGTGTCCCAAAATGCCGTTTATAAAAGCGTTATTTAGAGTGATTTTTCTTCCAAATAAATTCAACTTAAACCAATAACCTTTGAAAAACATTATTTTAGGATTCAGTTTCTTTTTTTCGATTATTTCTTTCGCGCAAGTATCCACAAACAAAGCACATGATGCAATTGTTGAAGAGTTTTTAACCAATTGTGCTGAAAAATACAACTATGTTTTTCAAATGGCCGAATGGCAGGATTGCCTTGATAACGGCTTAAAAAAAGACAGTACTGTTGCCTATCTCTGGCAGCAAAAAGCGATGCCTTATTTTAAGTGCAAAAAGTATGAAGTGGGAATGCAGTATTTAGACAAGGCAGTTTTTTATAATAAAGAACGCTGGTTGCCCTACAGAGCCTTTATCAAATGCATTTTTGCCCATACCTACAAAGAGGCGATCAAAGATTTTGAAGAATGCATCAAACTTTATGGCAACAGTTATGTCATGGACCATTCCTATAGTTTTTACATGGCAGTTTGTTACCTTCAATTGAATGAATACAGCAAAGCCGAGAAACTTTTTGATGATTATGTAAACGATATTTATAAAAACAGACAGCAATTAGAACATCCAACAGCTTATTTTTATCAGGGAATTGCACGCTGCGAATTGAAAAAATGGGATGAAGCAATTGTCATTTTTGATAAAGCGCTCAAAGTATATCCTGAATTTTCAGATGCGAAGTATTATAAAGCGATTTGCTGGCTGAAGCAAGGTAAACCCAAAGAAGAAGTTATGGCTTTAGTGGGGATTGCCAGAGAGGATGCTGCTAAAGGTTTTTCTCTCAATGAAGACAATACGATCTATGAGACTTACCCTTACCAAAAAAAGTTTAGCAAATAACAATTGAACTATAACAAAACTTTATACCTGAATTTAAGTAGTTGCGAGTAAACTTTGTAACTTTGCAGTTCAAAAGTAAAACTTAAAAATAAAAAATATGTATCCAGAAGAAATGGTAAAACCAATGCAAGCTGAATTAACAGCTGCTGGTTTTCAAGATTTACATAGTGCTGACGCTGTAGATAATGCTATCAAAGCTGAAGGTACCACTTTAGTTGTTGTAAATTCTGTTTGCGGTTGTGCTGCAAGAAATGCACGTCCGGGAGCTAAAATGAGTTTAGAAGGAGCTAAAAAACCAGATCACTTAATTACAGTTTTCGCAGGTGTTGACAAAGAAGCGGTGGATGCTGCAAGACAACATATGTTTCCTTTTCCTCCATCATCGCCATCTATGGCTTTGTTCAAAAACGGAGAATTGGTTCACATGTTAGAGCGTCACCACATAGAAGGACGTCCAGCTGAATTGATCGCTGAGAATTTGAAAGATGCTTTTGAGGAGTTCTGTTAATTCTTTAAGGTACTAAGATTCTGAGTTGCTGAGGTTCTAAGGGTTTCGGCTCAAAGGCACGAGGTACAGAGGCACAAAGGTTATATAAAAAAGCACTATGAAAATAGTGCTTTTTTGTTTTTATAAAACCTCAGTACCTTTGTGCCAAAAACACAAATACCATTATAAACACAGGGCTTACTCCTCATAAAAAAAATGAGATGAAATGTTAATAGCATTTTTAATCTAAAAATAAATGGTACTTTTGCACCATATTTTAAAAAATCACATATATTCTTAACTTAAAACTGTTTATAGCATGCAACTGTATAACACTTTGAGCGCAGAAGAAAGAGCCATCATGATCGATGATGCCGGTAAACAACGACTAACGTTGTCTTTCTATGCGTATGCCAAAATTGAAGATCCCAAAAAATTTCGCGACGATTTATTTATTGCCTGGAACAAGCTTGATGCTTTAGGCCGAATTTATGTTGCTAACGAAGGTATTAATGCTCAAATGAGTATTCCTGCCGAAAATTTGGAGGTTTTTAGAACAACTCTGGAGGTCTACGATTTTATGAAAGGCATACGATTGAATGAGGCTGTAGAGCATGACGATCATTCCTTTTTAAAACTAACTATTAAAGTTCGTCATAAAATTGTCGCTGATGGTTTGAATGACGAAACTTTTGATGTAACCAATATAGGTGTTCACCTCAAAGCCAAAGAATTCAACGAGATTTTAGACGACCCGGATACTATTGTGGTCGATTTTAGAAATCACTACGAAAGTGAAGTAGGGCACTTTAGAAATGCTATTACTCCAGATGTTGAGACTTTTAGAGAGAGTTTGCCGATCATCAACGAACAGCTACAAAATCATAAAGAAGATAAAAATCTTGTCATGTATTGTACCGGAGGAATCCGATGCGAGAAAGCAAGTGCTTACTTCAAACACCAGGGTTTTAAAAACGTTTTTCAATTGGAAGGTGGTATCATCAACTACGCCAAACAAATTGAGGCCGAAGGTTTAGAAAGTAAATTCATTGGAAAAAACTTTGTGTTTGATAACCGTTTGGGTGAAAGAATAACAGAAGATATCATTTCGCAATGTCACCAATGCGGAAAACCTTGTGACAATCACACCAATTGCGAAAATGATGGCTGTCATTTATTATTTATTCAGTGTGATGAATGTAAAACGGCAATGGAAAACTGCTGTTCAACAGAATGTTTGGAAGTGATTCATATGCCTTTAGTAGATCAGGTGCGTTTGAGAACCGGAAAACAAGTTGGAAACAAGGTTTTCAGAAAAGGAAAATCAGAAAATTTAAAATTCAAGCATTCGGGCGATTTGCCTAATACTGCATTGGCTGCAGCCGAGAAACCAGCTGATATTCGTCAGAAAGTAAAAGTCAAAAAAGTACTTCTTGGAAAAGCAGAGCATTATTATGTAAAAGCTCAGGTGGGACAATTTACAATTGAAAATCAAGAATTAAACAGTGGCGACAAAATCTTAATTTCCGGACCAACGACTGGTAATCAGGAATTGGTTTTAGAGAAACTGATTGTCAACGGAGCCGAAACTTCAAAGGCTACAATTGGTGATCAGGTTACTTTCGAGGTTCCTTTCAGAATTAGATTGTCAGATAAAATATATAAGATTCTGGAGTAAGTTCCGGATTGTTATAAAATAAAGACCTAACAGATTTAAAATGCTGTTAGGTTTTTTTATACCCCAAAAACAACAAACCCGACAGGTTTTTGAAACCTGTCGGGTTTAGTTTATAAGACGAGAAAAGTTTTTGTGTATGCTGGTAAATGAATATTACTCAATTACAAAACCTGATTCCACCTGGACATATCTCGTTTTTTTGTTAGAAACTAAATAGATCACATAATTGTTGAAATATTCTGCAAGTTCATAATCATTTAATTTTTGTGTCTTGTCTTTATTGTAAAATCGGGAGGATTGGACAAAATTTTCAATGGAAAGTATTTTTCCCGGCTTTACATTATTTGATGTCTGAACTTTTCTAAAAAAAAAGGAACCCGAAGTAGCCATGTTACCACCGTCTGCAAGATAAAAATGATCCGGACTTTGAGGATACGACTTTATATATTTGTTATCCAGTTTAAAAAAGAGCGTGTCTTTTACCTTGTTAACGATAGCGTTGTCTCCTTTTCCTATTGGGTAATAAGAATTGTATTCCAGATATCTTGGCGCGATAAATTCATCACCATGAACAAAATATATTTTGTATTTGTTGGTCAATGAATCTTTCAGTTTCCATTTGTCTATGATCTTGTTGTATTTTCCGTCCAGGTAAAATTTTCTATTCTCGATATAGTCTTTTATGGACAGTACCTTTTTCGGCTTTAAATTCTTTGTCAAATAGCCGTCTCCAACAAAATAGACATATCCATTGGTTTGGGTATGTTTCATCTGCTCCTTGAGTACCTCCTGCGTTTCAGAATAGGCTCTGTTCTCCAAATTTGGAGTAATTGTCGGTGATATGCTGTAATACGGATCAACATTAAAAAATAATGTATCCTTTGCTTTTCCCTGAGCATTTACATTGCCGGCAATACATAGCAATACAAATGCAAATACCATATGTTTTTTCATACTTACCAGATTTTATAAGGTTAGTTTGGACAAGGTGCTGGTTTTGTTAAAAGATTGGCTCTTCTGGCCAGATTTTCTATTTCCGCTTTTTTGGCAGCCGAAAGATCGTTCCAGGCTTTAACGTCATTGTCTTTTAAACCTCCCCAGGCCATCGCTTCATAAAAAGCATCGCTAGGCTGTTCGCCATAATAATCGGTGTATTTGTTATAGTCACTTCCAAGCATGTTTTTATGGAAATCTTTTAATGCATTTTTCATACTTTCAAGATATAGAGCAGCCATTGCACCGTGTTGGTTTCCGTAGGCTTCATACGTAGTTTTGAAATTAAGGACTCCGCTGCCTCCATTTACTGAATTAAGTTTCCTGAAGATGTCAGCATGGATGTATTCATGCAGAATCGTTCTGGCAGCATCTAAAGCAGAATGTGCATTGATTCGGGAAGAATTTATTTCGATTTCGATTACATTATTTTTGGGTGGATGAGTCGCTCCATTGACTTCAGTGGTCACCCCGTCTTTTGTAACAAATACGTTGTTTTTTGAACCTATCTTAATATCAAATTCAGATTTCCCCTTGAAATTTTTTAGTAAATCCTGTACAAAGGAATCCCCTTTTTGATCTAATAAATCATTTAAACACTTTTCTTTTCCGGTAAGCTGGTTGTTGATGTTCAAAGGATTGGATGATGAACCACCGCCTCCACTTCCAAAGGAACCACCGCCGATTGGCAATATGGGTGGATTTACAGGATTGGTGATAGGGTTGGGCCAAGGGCTTCCACCGGGTCCGGTTACGACTACCTCGTTTAATTTAATAGCGCCTTCGTCTCCACTTCCGTGGCAGTTATTACAGATTCCGGCTCCACTACTTTTTGAAAAAAGACTATTACTATTGGCGATGCCTAGTTTGTAGTTATCGTTTCTTGTTTCCATGGTCTCTAAGTTAGTAATTCTTAACTCACCGGTGAAAGATTCCAGTATTTTGTGTGTTGCTATTTTTTGCAGGGCCTCTATTTCTTGTGAATCTTTAAAATTAAAGCTCCATAATTTTCCTGTAATATTATAATCATTGATTTCAAGCACAATTTTTTGCAGAAGAAAATGATCAGAAGAGCGCACCGGAATTATCGCAACATAAGAATTTTCGGCACTTTGCTGATACAGGGTTGCGGAATTCCACTTTACATCGGTATCATTTACGACCTGTTTTTGATGCAGCCATTCTTTTGAGCGGGTCAGTACTAGAGATTCTTGTTTTTCAATAGCTGAATATTCGTCATTCTGAGAACAACCGGATAGTAAAATGCCAAAAATGACAATTGCAAAGAGTTTAAAAACGTAATTTTTTACCATATTATTTTTATTAAAACTAAATAAATTTTGTGCAAAAATATTCGGAATATATTTTATAAGAAAAAAAAATATAATTTGATAAATAAAAAAGAAAATTGTAAAGGAAAGCCGTACAAAGTAAGTTGTGTATTGAATAATAATTAAAAAATACCGCCAAAAAATGCGTTTTTAATTAAAAAAGAGACTTTTACGTATTTAACACCCCTTTAGTTTTAATCGTTAAAAAGCAAACTAAAAAAAATACTATCTTTACCGATCAAACGTTTATGAACTTAAGTCGCTTTTTTGCGACACTACATATATAATTATGGCATGTACAAGTTGTTCAACCTCAGATGGTGGTGCACCAAAAGGTTGTAAAAATAATGGGACTTGCGGCACCGATAGCTGCAATAAATTGACGGTTTTTGACTGGCTCGCGAATATGAGTCCGTCTAATGGAGAGGCGATTTTTGATTGTGTTGAGGTTCGTTTTAAAAACGGACGCAAAGAATTCTTTAGAAATTCAGAAAAATTAACGTTAAGTATTGGTGATATTGTAGCAACTGTTGCTTCACCGGGACATGATATTGGAATTGTGACTTTGACAGGCGAATTGGTAAAAATTCAAATGAAGAAAAAAGGCGTAAATCCTGAAAGTAACGAAGTTCCTAAAATTTACAGAAAAGCTTCTCAAAAAGATATTGATATCTGGTCTGTAGCGCGTGACCGTGAAGAACCAATGAAAGTTCGTGCCCGTGAATTGGCGATTCAGCATAAGCTGGAAATGAAAATTTCGGATATTGAATTTCAGGGAGACGGATCAAAAGCGACATTTTACTACACGGCAAACGACAGAGTCGATTTCAGGCTGCTGATTAAAGATTTTGCCAAAGAATTTAGTACCAGAGTAGAGATGAAACAAGTAGGTTTCCGTCAGGAAGCAGCTCGTTTGGGAGGGATTGGTTCTTGCGGACGTGAACTTTGCTGTTCGACCTGGTTGACCGATTTTAGAAGTGTCAACACATCGGCAGCGCGTTACCAGCAGCTTTCACTAAATCCTCAGAAACTGGCAGGACAATGCGGAAAATTAAAGTGTTGTTTGAACTATGAGTTAGACACTTATATGGATGCGCTGAAAGATTTTCCGGATTACGACACTAAATTAGTGACCGAAAAAGGGGATGCTATTTGCCAGAAACAAGATATTTTTAAAGGATTAATGTGGTTTGCTTATACCAATAATTTTGCCAACTGGCATGTTTTAAAAATCGATCAGGTCAAAGAAATTATTGCCGAAAACAAACAAAAAAACAAAGTGTCTTCATTAGAAGATTTCGCAATTGAAGTGACTTCAGAACCTGAAAAAGACTTTAATAACGCAATGGGGCAGGAAAGTTTAACCCGTTTCGATCAGCCAAAAAGAAAGAAAAAGCCAAGTCGTAAACGCAAACCAAATGCTGAAAATGCAGTTGCGGCCGCTCCAAACAAGCCACAACAGGCCAATAACAATACCAATAAACCGGCTGTTGGGAATCAGAATAAATCGAATAAACCCCACAACAAGCAAAATCAATCGAACAAACCCAATAATTCGAATGATAAAAAACCAGCTGAGCCTAAAAAACCATCTGAGCCTAGAAAACCTATAATTATTACTAAAAATGAGAATAAAAAATAGCGGGATTCTTCTTTTGGCAGCAATACTTCTTTTTTCCTGCGATAAAAAAAGAGTATTCGATGAATACAAATCTGTTGGAAGTGCGTGGCACAAAGACAGTATTGTAACCTTCGATCTGCCGGTTTTAGATTCTACCAAAAAATACAATTTATTTGTAAATCTGAGAGACAATAACAACTATCCGTTCAATAATTTGTTTCTGATTGTGGCTATCGAAACACCAAGCGGTTTCACCAAAGTAGATACTTTAGAGTACCAAATGGCAAATCCCGACGGGACCTTGTTAGGAAATGGTTTTACTGACATTAAAGAAAGTAAATTGTTTTACAAAGAAGACGTAAAGTTTAAAGGAAAATACAAAGTACATATCAAACAAGCCGTCAGAGAATCAGGCAAAATTCCTGGAGTTCAGGCTTTAGAAGGTATTACAGATGTTGGTTTTAGAATAGAACAAAAAGATTAGAAAAATAGTTATGGCTGCTAAGAAAAACAATCAATCCACTAGCGTTAAAGATATTAATTACTACAAAAAGAAGTTCTGGAGAATTTTTGCCTATAGTTTATTAGGAGTTCTTGCCTTCTTTTTATTTGCCTCATGGGGCTTATTTGGTTCAATGCCTTCTTTTGAGGATCTGGAGAATCCAGATTCCAATTTAGCCACCGAAATCATTTCGTCTGACGGAGTGGTTATTGGTAAGTATTTCAAAACCAACAGGTCTCAGTTAAAGTATTCCGATTTGCCAAAAAGTTTGGTAGAAGCTTTGGTGGCCACCGAAGATGCTCGTTTTTATGAGCATTCCGGAATTGACGGACGCGGAACTTTAAGAGCCGTTTTTAGTTTAGGAACCAATGGTGGAGCCAGTACCTTAACACAACAATTAGCCAAGCAATTATTTCACGGAGAAGGATCTAAGTTTCTTCCTTTTAGAATTGTACAAAAAATAAAAGAGTGGATTATCGCCATTCGTCTGGAACGACAATATACCAAGAATGAAATTTTGGCCATGTATTGTAATGTGTATGACTTTGGAAACTATTCTGTTGGAGTAAGTTCGGCAGCACAAACCTACTTCTCTAAAGATCCTAAAGATTTAACGATGGACGAATCGGCTATTTTAGTTGGAATGTTCAAAAACTCAGGATTATACAATCCTGTTCGTAATCCGGAAGGCGTAAAAAACCGTCGTAACGTAGTGCTTTCTCAAATGGAAAAAGCAAAAATGATTACTACTGCAGAAAAGTTACGATTACAGGCACTTCCAATTGCTTTAAAATTCAAATTGGAAAGTCACCGTGAAGGAACTGCTACTTATTTCAGAGAATACCTGCGTGATTACATGAAAAAATGGGTTGCAGAGAATAAAAAACCGGACGGTTCAGATTATGATATCTACAAAGATGGTTTGAAAATTTACACCACCATCGATTCAAGAATGCAATTACACGCTGAGGAAGCTGTTTCGGAACACATGAAAAACCTGCAACAGCAATTTTTTATTGAAATGAAAACCAATAAAAATGCGCCGTTTGTAAACATTACACAAGCTGAAACTGACCGAATCATGATGCAGGCGATGAAAAATTCAACACGCTGGGCACTCATGAAAGAAATGGATAAAAGCGATGAAGATATCATTGCTTCCTTCAAAGTAAAAACAAAAATGCGTGTGTTTACCTGGAAAGGAGAACGCGATACCGTGATGACACCGCTTGATTCGATTCGTTATTTCAAACACTTCCTGCAATCTGGTTTAATGGCCATGGAGCCTCAAACCGGAAACATTAAAGCATGGGTAGGTGGAATTAATTACAAATATTTCCAATACGATCACGTTGGACAGGGAGCAAGACAGGTAGGATCTACCTTTAAACCGTTTGTGTATGCAACGGCTATTGAGCAGCTCAACATGTCTCCTTGTGATTCTATTTTGGACGGACCTTTTATGATTCACAAAGGACGTCATAACGTTACTGCCGACTGGGAACCAAGAAACTCTGATAACAGATACCGCGGAATGGTGACCCTGAAACAAGGTCTTGCCAATTCGATCAATACCGTATCGGCTAAATTAATTGACCGAACAGGTCCAGAAGCTGTAGTAGAATTAACCCACAAGTTAGGAGTTAAAACCGAAATTCCAGCTCAGCCGTCTATCGCACTTGGTGCTGTAGACATTACAGTAGAAGATATGGTTGCTGCCTATAGCACATTTGCCAATCAGGGAGTATATGTAAAACCGCAATTTTTAAGCCGTATTGAAAACAAAAGCGGAGAGGTGATCTATGAGCCAATTCCGGAATCACACGACGTTTTAAATAAAGATATTGCTTTTGCAGTAATCAAATTGTTGGAAGGAGTTACCGAAACCGGTTCTGGTGCACGTTTACGTACGCAGGGCGGTGGAAGCGGTGATAACCGTTGGACAGGATATCCGTACATGTTCAAAAACCCAATTGCTGGTAAAACAGGAACCACACAAAACCAGTCGGATGGTTGGTTTATGGGAATGGTACCAAACCTTGTAACCGGAGTTTGGGTAGGTTGTGAAGACCGTTCAGCACGTTTCAAAAGTTTAACTTACGGACAAGGAGCAACAGCTGCATTACCAATCTGGGGGTACTTTATGAAATTGTGTTATGCCGATGAAGGACTTCAGATTTCAAAATCGGAGTTTGAACGCCCGGCCAATCTTTCTATAAAAGTAGATTGTTATACCCGACCGGCAGTTGTAAAAGATACTACACAAACAGAGCAAAATACAGACGAATTCGAATTGTAACTTTAGTTCTTTTTAAAATCATAAATCCTTTTGTGCTCTTCTAAATCCAGAAGAATGCAAAAGGATTTTTTTTGTTCATAGATTAAAGTTGGTTTCAAAGACAGCTGTTGTACCAGAGAGTAACAGTAGAGTGCAAAACAGCAGCTGGTTTTTGGCGGTTAAAATCAATCATTTTATTTTTTACGAAATCGTTATAATTTAATCTAAAAATCTTATTTTTATCAAAAATATACAGTAATAAAGACAGTTTGTTATGATTACAAAAAAAGTAAATAACGTTCAGGACGCTATCAAAGGAATTGAAAGCGGAATGACGATCATGTTTGGCGGTTTCGGTTTATGCGGGATTCCTGAAAATACAATTGCAGCCCTGGTAAATACTTCAATTTCAGATTTAACCTGTATTTCGAATAATGCGGGAGTGGATGATTTTGGTTTGGGATTGCTTTTGCAAAAAAAACAAGTTAAAAAGATGATCTCTTCTTATGTGGGAGAAAACGCTGAATTTGAGCGTCAGATGCTTTCCGGAGAACTTGAAGTTGAATTGACCCCACAGGGAACTTTAGCCGAGCGCTGTCGTGCCGCACAGGCTGGAATCCCGGCTTTCTTTACACCAGCAGGTTACGGAACTGAAGTTGCCGAAGGAAAAGAGGTTCGTGAATTCAATGGAAAAATGCACATCATGGAGCAGGCTTTTAAAGCAGAGTTCGCCATTGTAAAAGCCTGGAAAGGTGACGAAGCCGGAAATCTGATTTTTAAAGGAACAGCCAGAAATTTTAATGCCTGTATGGCAGGAGCGGGTAAAATAACCATCGCCGAAGTCGAAGAATTAGTTCCGGTTGGAACATTAGATCCAAACCAAATACACATTCCGGGAATTATGGTACAGCGCATCTTTCAGGGAGAAAAATTTGAGAAGAGAATCGAGCAACGCACTGTTAGAAATAGATAATTGGATAATGAGATAATTATTGGATTGCGTACAGAATAACATTATCTAATTTTCAAATTGACACATTAAAAAAAAATGACCAAAGCTTTTAGTATCCTCTTATTCTCTTTCTTGTCGTTTCAGGCTTTTGCCCAGACGACAACTGAGCTGCGTGAGAAATTACGTCAGATTGTTGCCGATAAGAATGCTACAGTAGGGATTGCTATCAAAAGCATTGAAGATAAAGACACTTTGAGTATAAATGGAAACCTAAAGGTTCCTATGATGAGTGTGTTTAAATTTCATATTGCTTTGGCTGTTTTAAACAAAGTGGATGAAGGGAAGCTGTCATTAACGCAGGAAATTTTCATTAAAAAAGAAGATTTGCACCCGGATACCTGGAGTCCGATGAGGGAAGATTTTCCCGACGGAAACAGGAGTTTAACGCTGGATAAATTGTTGCGGTATACGGTTTCGCATAGCGATAATAATGGCTGTGACATTCTGATTGATTTATTGGGTGGTACAAAGGCAGTACAAAAATTCATAAACAAACAGGGGATTAAGGACTTCGTTGTTAAAGTTAACGAGGAACAAATGAAAACCTGGAAGAATCTTTATGTGAATACCACAACGCCATGGGCGACAACAGTATTGCTTGAGAAATTCTTTAAGGGTGAAGTGTTAAAAGAAGCCACAACGAAGTATTTGTATCAGATCATGGTTGAAACTTCCAGAGGGCTTACCTGGATGAAAGCAGGACTACCTGAAAATACAGAGTTGGCACACAGAACCGGAATGTCGGGAACCAACGATGCTAATTTACGAGTTGCCATGAACGATGTGGGGATCGTTAAACTCCCCAATGGAAAACATTTTGTTCTTTCCGTTTATTTGACGAATATTACAGAATCTCAGGAAAATACCGAAAAAATTATTGCTCATATTGCAAAAGCAACCTGGGATTATTTTATAAATAAAAAATAAATAATTGAGATAATTAGAGAATTATTGAATTGTATAAAGAATAACATTATCCAATTGTCTAATTTTCACATTAACTAATTGAGTAATTGACACATTCAAAAATATGTTAACAAAAGAAGATATTGCAAGACGTATTGCAAAAGAAGTAAAAGACCGATATTTTGTGAACCTTGGAATTGGTATTCCAACTCTCGTAGCAAATTATGTCAGAGAAGATATTGCGGTGGAATTTCAAAGCGAAAACGGTGTTCTAGGAATGGGACCTTTCCCTTTTGCCGGAGAGGAAGATGCAGATATCATCAATGCAGGAAAACAAACCATTACAACACTTCCGGGAGCCAGTTTCTTTGATTCGGCTTTTAGTTTTGGAATGATCCGAAGCCAGAAAGTCGATTTGACTATTTTAGGGGCTATGGAGGTTTCTGAAAATGGAGATATCGCGAATTGGAAAATTCCGGGTAAAATGGTGAAAGGAATGGGCGGTGCAATGGATCTGGTAGCTTCTGCCGAAAACATCATCGTTGCCATGATGCACGTGAACAAAGCAGGGGAATCGAAAATCCTGAAAAAATGTAGTTTGCCTTTAACAGGTGTAGGCTGCGTTAAAAAAGTAGTAACCGAGCTTGCTGTTCTGGAAGTAACTAAAAATGGTTTTAAGCTCTTAGAAAGAGCGCCAGGTATTTCTGTCGAACATATCATTGCATCAACTGAAGCTGATTTGATCATTGAAGGAGAAATTCCGGAGATGGATATAAGATAATTCTGTAATTGTGATAAAATCGCATGAAGGCTAGCTTTTAAAAGGGCTGGCCTTTTTTTGTAGGAAAAACTTAAGGAGGAAGGAGGAGGTTGATTTTTTACGGAAACCCTTATATTTCCTGACTTTTAGTGTTTAAAGTATTAATAATCAGTAGAATAATTATTTTTTGGGCCTTTTTTTTGTGAAATAATCACAGTTTGTTAAATAAAAGTGAATTTAAGGTAAAAAGTGTTGCATTTTGTCGATTAAAGGCAAATTTCATCGATTATCTAACCTAAATAAAATACTTTTATCTTATAAATAAAGTATTTACTTACGTTTAGTATTTTATTTGTAATCATTTAACCAAACTAAATACCACATTATTATGAACCAAAAATTACCAGGAATTATGGCAACGGCCGTTGTTATTCTTACATTTTCAGTATCGGGATTTGCCCAAAACACAGACAAACGGGTAAGTCAGAAAAATGTATCTGAAAATGGGCAACCAAGCTTAATCACGTTTAGTGATAAATCGACTTACAGAGGAACAGATTACAATACTGTTTTTAAAGAACAACTAGGACTAAAAGACAACCAGTCTTTTGCGAAAGTTAGGATAGACTCTGATAAAGAAGGTTTTACACATGAAAAATTTCAATTGTACGAGCAAGGTGTTAAAGTAGAATTTGCCAACTACACGCTACATTCAAAAGACGGAAAATTAGTTTCGATGAACGGAGAATTTTATGCTCTTGAAAATGTAAAAACAACCCCAAAATTATCCAGTAAAGCTGCTTTTGACAGAGCGGTCGCTTACACAGGAGCAAAACAGTATCTATGGGAAACCCCGGCAGACGCTGCTGCAATGAACTATGAAAAGCCAAAAGGCGAATTGGTTTTATTGCCGGCAATGGAAGACCAGGGCCAAAATCGAAAATCAGATAAAGTGAGATTGGCTTATAAATTTGATATTTATGCCACCAATCCGGTAAGCCGCGGTGATCTTTACATCGATGCCGAAACCGGAAAAGTCTTGTTTTATAATGCTACGATAAAACACCTTGGCGAGTACAGCCACGGGAGTAAAGTAAAAGCGGCTAAAGCAAAAGCAATCAGTCAAAATGATGCTAATGCCAAAAAAGCTTTTGTTGCCGCAAATGCAGCGACACGTTATAGCGGAACGCAGGTGATACAAACCACTTTAAGCGGCGCATCTTATATCCTTGCAGATGCAACAAGAGGTTTAGGAATCAACACCTACAACATGAAAAAAGGAACCAGTTATACCGCTGCTGTAAACTTTACAGATGCCGATAACAACTGGACAGCTGCCGAGTTTAACAATACCAATAAAGACAATGGTGCACTGGATGCACATTGGGGAGCTGAAAAAACATATGACTACTGGTCAACTGTACATGGTAGAAACAGCTATGACAACGCAGGAGCAATCATAAAAAGTTATGTGCATTACAGCAATGCTTACGACAACGCTTACTGGAACGGTAGTGTAATGACTTACGGAGACGGTAGCGGAACTTATTTTGATATTTTAACAGCTATCGATGTTGCCGGACACGAAATTGGACATGCGGTTTGTACGTATACGGCAAACTTGGCTTATCAAAAAGAATCCGGAGCTATGAATGAAGCGTTTTCAGATATTTGGGGGGCTTGTATTGAAAATGCAGCGGCACCAACAAAATCGATCTGGTTAATTGGAGAAGATATCGAAAGAAGATCAGGACACCTTGCTTTACGTTCTATGAGCGATCCAAACTCTGAAGGTCAGCCGGATACTTACGGAGGAACCTATTGGATCAATCCAAATTGTACACCAACAAGCAGTAATGATTATTGCGGTGTTCACACCAATTCAGGGGTATTAAATCACTGGTTTTACATTTTGTCTGTTGGTAAAACAGGGACAAACGATATTGGAAACGCCTATAATGTAACAGGAATTACAATCGATAAAGCAGCAAAAATTGCATACCGTTTAGAAAGTGTGTATTTGACTGCCAACTCGACTTACGCCAATGCAAGAACTTCAGGAATACAATCGGCTATTGATTTGTATGGTGCTGGTTCGGCAGAAGTTATCGCTACAACCAATGCATTTTATGCAGTAGGTATCGGTGCTGCTTATTCAGGATCAACAGATACTGTTGCGCCAACAGCTCCAACAAGTCTTGCGGCTTCTGGTACTACAGGTACAACAACTAATTTGACATGGACTGCTTCGACAGATAATGTTGCCGTTACGGGATATGATATCTACCAGGGAACAACCCTAAAAGGTTCTTCTACTACAACAAGTTATACTGTAACAGGTTTAACGCCACTTACAGCTTATAGCTTTAGTGTAAAAGCTAAAGATGCAGCAGGAAATGTTTCGGCGGCAAGTAATGTCGTAAATGTTACCACTACTGCAGCAACGGTATCGTATTGCGCTTCTCAGGGAAGCAGCACTGTAGACGAGAGAATCGGTAAAGTGGTATTCGGGACAATCAATAACACTTCAACCGGAACGGCTGGTTATGAAAACTATACCGCTATTTCTACAAATGCAACAAGAGGAACAGCTTATACGATAACTATCACTCCGGTTTGGACTTCTACTGTTTACAGTGAAGCTTATGCTGTGTTTATCGATTACAATCAGGATGGTGATTTTACAGATGCAGGTGAAACAGCCTGGACCAAAGCAACCTCTACAGCAGCTACAGCTACAGGAACAATCACAATTCCGGCTACGGCAACATTAGGAACCACAAGACTGAGAGTTTCTATGAAATACAATGGTATACCAACTTCTTGTGAGACATTCTCTTATGGGCAGGTAGAAGATTATTCAATTAATATCACTGCTTCCGGAGCTATTGTAAATCAGGAAATTGCTACTGGATTATTGGAAACTAACGAAACGTCAAGATTCGCATTGTATCCAAACCCGGTTGTTGATGAGTTAAATATTTCATTAACAGACAATACAGGGTACACGTTTAGAATTACAAATGCATTGGGTCAGCAAGTTAACGCTGGAGCGCTTTCCGGTAACCCAATTGATGTAAGAGCTTTAAAAACGGGACTTTACATTATCGAATTAAACAATGGAAATAAACGAATTGTTAAGAAATTCGCTAAGAAATAAAAATTGTAATTTTAAGATCAAAAGCCCCGTAATTTGCGGGGCTTTTTTTATGAATGGTCTAAGAACAACTTTCAATGGTTGTGCTTTAACCGGTTTTCGTAAGTTTGTGTATCCAATAATCTTAAAAAAGTTAGAGATGAAATTACGGGTAGTACTTCTTTTGTGTGTGATTGCTTTTAAGAGTTTTTCACAGAATAATGTATTGGTTTTTCAATCCGATTTTGGATTGAAAGACGGAGCCGTATCCGCCATGAAAGGTGTGGCAATGGGAGTTTCGACAGATTTGAAGATCTTTGATCTGACCCATGAAATCCCGGCATATAATATTTGGGAGGCCGCTTATCGCCTGTCGCAAACCGCACAATATTATCCGGCAGGAACGGTATTTGTATCCGTTTGTGATCCGGGAGTAGGAACTGCGAGACAATCAGTGGTTTTGTTGACAAAATCCGGACATTACTTTGTGACGCCTGATAACGGAACGCTGACTTTAATTGCGGAACAATTAGGCATTCAGGAAATTCGTGAAATCGATGAAGTCAAAAACCGTCGCCAGAATTCAAATGAATCGTATACGTTTCATGGACGCGATGTATATGCTTTTACGGGAGCGCGCTTGGCTTCTAAAACCATTACATTTGAAGAAGTAGGACGTAAATTGCCCAATGAAGTTGTCAAAATCGATTACCAGAAACCGGTTTTTGAAAAAGGAGTTATCAAAGGTGGTATTCCCGTTTTGGACGTTCAATATGGAAATGTATGGACGAATATCGACAAAAAAACGGTTTCGAATTTAGATTTGAAAGCGGGAGATCTGGTGAAGGTTCAGGTTTTTAAGGGCACTAAAAAAGTATACGAAGGAAAACTTAAACTAGTAAATACATTTGGTGAAGCAGCAATTGGTACCGAGGTTTGTTATTTTAACAGCCTTTTAAACTTCTCGCTGGCGGTCAATCAGGGAAATTTCTCAGAGAAACATAAGGTGTATAGCGGAGCTCACTGGAGCATTTTAGTAAGCAAATAGAGTAAAAATGAAAAAACCGCCTGATTGGCGGTTTTTAATTTTATAAATTTTGCTGTCTGAGAATTTCAGGAGAAATACGGTTCAGCTTTATGCTTTCTGCAAAATTTGGAATTCGGTAGGTTCGGGGGCTTATTGCAAGTTGAATGAAGCTCCTAAACTAAAAGTTACCTGATTGTTTAAATGATCAAATACGTCATTGTTGTTACCGTATTTTGCAATTGGGAATCCAATTTCTGTGAAAACACCAAATCCATCCGTAAAGAAATAACGACCACCAACATGACCACCAAAGTTATGAAGTCCTAAACTTAAACCCGGGTAAATATCCAATTGGTCAACACCGATCACACTGCTCAAGTTAGCATTAATTCTGGCTTTAGCATCAAAACGATCTTTAAACTTCGGTTTTACATCGGTATAAGGAGTTGGATTGTTGTGATAGAAACCGGTAAAGTTGTCTACTCCTAATAAATAATTTGCTACAAAGCCAAAAGAGAAGTTTTCTCCAAGACCAAAATCTACTGAACCCTGAATTCCGGAACCACCATCTTGTAAGTTAGCACCAACATTTACTCTAATATCTCCTTTTCCTTTAAAAGCCTGTTGTGCTTGTGTGAATCCAAATGATACTAAAAACAAAAGTGTAATTACCTTTTTCATAAATATAAATTTTAATTATTTTTTAAAGTGCAAAAATAGCTTTTTAGGGATTAATTCCTACCCTTTTCAGAAGAATACAATTCGTTTAACGGTTCGCTTTGCCAGAACTCTTTGGTATCAACATCTAAAATAGTCAGTGGACCTTTAAAAGCGGCACCGGTATCGACGTTCCAGATGTTTGCTTTTTGAACCGGTACGGTCTCTCCAATTCGGGTAACGGGAGTATGCCCGATATAGATTTCCTTATACAACGTAAAACGTTTAGGATAAAGTGCGTGATCGCTTTTTAAATTGGGGTCTAAGGACAATGCCATTTCCCAAAGTGTTCTGTCCCAATAGAATGATTTTGGAAAAAATTCATATTTGACTCCATTCAAATTGGTAAAACCTGCATGAACAAATAATCTGTTTTGATCGTCAAGGTAATAATCTTCCAGCGATTCCAGAAAAGTAATATGTAGCTGTTTCTTTTCGGGACTCAATTTTTCGTAAGCCAGAACGGTTGCTTCTCCGCCGTGTTTGAACCATAAGGTTTCGTCAACATCTTCTGTTTTGTTTTTAAACCAGGACAAAAGAAGTTCATCATGATTCCCTCTAATACAAATACAGTTTTGTTTGCTCTTTAAGTCCATTAAATATTCAATTACCTGAGGAGACTGGCTCCATCCGTCAACATAATCGCCTAAAAAAATAAGAGTATCTTGTGTGGTAACTTTGGCTCTTTTTATCACTTGTTCAAGTGCGAGTAAACCGCCGTGTATGTCGCCTATAACAAATGTTCGCATTTTAATTCTTTAATGTAGAATTACAAAAATAAAGAAAATGATTCGTTTGAGACTATTAACTTGAGAATCTTTACGAATGGTACAATTTGAAATGTAAAATGTGAGATGTGAAATTTGGAATTTGGAATTTGGAATTTGGGATTTGGAATTTAGAATGAATTTTAAGGGCTGATTGAAGCGGATATTTTTATGATTATTTCGGTACATTTTGTGTCTTTCCTCTTTAAATTTGTAACATGTCCGAAACCCCAATATATCGAAAAATCATTCATATTGATATGGATGCTTTTTATGCTTCGGTAGAGCAGATGGATAATCCGGCTTTACGCGGGAAACCTGTGGCTGTTGGCGGATCAGAGAATAGGGGTGTCGTTTCGGCGGCAAGTTACGAAGCCAGAAAATTTGGTGTACGAAGTGCGATAAGTGGTGTTTTGGCTAAAAAATATTGTCCGGAAATTATCTTTGTCCGTCCGCGTTTTGATCGCTACAAGGAGATTTCGGGTAAAATTCATAAAATATTTCATGACTACACCGATCTCGTTGAGCCTCTTTCGCTTGACGAAGCTTATCTTGATGTAACGCAAAATAAAAAAGGCAATCCCAGCGCAAGTCTGCTCGCACAGGAAATCAGGCTCCGAATTTTGAATGAGGTTGGACTCACAGCTTCAGCAGGAATTTCGGTGAACAAGTTTGTAGCCAAGATCGCATCGGATGTCAACAAACCAAACGGACAAAAAACAGTCAATCCGGATGAGGTTTTAGCTTTCCTTGAAGAACTGCCTATTCGGAAGTTTTATGGTGTTGGGAAGGTGACAACAGAGAAAATGTACCAATTGGGTATTTTTACGGGGGCAGATCTTAAAAGCAAAGAGCTGGAGTTTCTGGAGAAACATTTTGGCAAATCGGGTGCCTTTTACTACAATGTGGTTCGGGGAATTCATAACAGTGAGGTAAAAGCGTCTCGGGTGACTAAATCAGTTGCGGCGGAACATACCTTTGATGTTAACTTATCGTCAGAGATTTTTATGTTGGAACAGCTCGAAAAAATTGCGGGATCTTTAGAGAGACGATTAAAGAAGTACAATATATCGGGTAAGACGGTAACGCTCAAAATCAAATACAGCGATTTTACGCAACAAACACGTAGTAAAACACTGCCTTACTTTATTTCCGATAAAAGTTTGATTCTAGAGACCGTAGAGGAGCTTTTGTATCAGGAACGAATGAAAGATTCGGTTCGGTTATTGGGGATTTCCCTGAACAATTTAAATACCGAAGAAAAGAAGGCTGTAGTAGTCCAACTTAAATTTTCCTTTTAATTACATTAAAGAATAATTAAATTATGCAATTTGTTCTTTTGTGAGGAATTTTCTCTCTACCTTTGAGAGAAGGAGTATATTAATATTGAATCATTCGCAATGAAAACTAATAAATCAGAAGAAGTTTCTCATCGTAATTCAGTCCCAATTATGGCGTGGGATTTTCATTGTGAACATTTGAAAGAATTGAAAGCTATTCTTACAGATGTCAAGAAAGTGAACAAAATTTCGAGTCAGTTTTCGTGGGATACAAATAAGCTGGAGATCGAAGAGCGAATGAAGAGAGAAGTTGTTGTCGTTACCGATTTAGAGCTAAAGATCATTTTTGCTTCAAACGGAATCAGAAGAATGACAGGTTACAGGGAAGAAGAAGTTTTGGGTAAAACGCCCAAGATGTTTCAGGGACCCGCTACTTCTAAGGCTGTTCTTAAAGAAATTAAAGCGGCCATCCAAAAGCAAATCCCTTTTGAAAAAACGTTAGAAAACTATAGAAAAGACGGCCGTACCTATAAATGTAAAATTAATGCAAGCCCCGTTTTTAATGTAAAGGGGCAATTGTCTCATTTTATCGCTTTTGAAAGTGAAGAATTGGATTAAGAGGTTCTAAGGTGCTGAGGTACTGAGGTGCTGAGGTTCAGAGTAACAAAGGGACAAAGGTTCAAAGGAGCTAATACATAGTAAAAAACAAAAACCGCCAGAAGGGCGGTTTTTTTATATTCAGTCAATCTCTGAACCTTTGTAACTTTGTGCCTTTGCACCTTAAAAGTTACAGATTTTCAAAGAAATCATTCCCTTTATCGTCAGTAATAATAAAAGCTGGGAAATCTTTAACGGTGATTTTACGAACCGCTTCCATTCCTAATTCTTCAAAATCTACGACTTCAACTTTTAGAATGTTATCCTGTGCTAAAATAGCGGCAGGACCACCAATAGATCCCAAATAGAACCCACCATATTTTTGACAGGCATCTGTCACTTGTTTGGTACGGTTTCCTTTGGCTAACATAATCATGCTGCCTCCATGTTTTTGAAATTCATCTACATAAACGTCCATACGTCCTGCAGTTGTTGGTCCAAAACTTCCTGAGGCCATTCCTTCCGGAGTTTTTGCAGGTCCGGCGTAATAAACCGGATGATTTTTAAAGTATTCCGGCATTGGTTTACCGGCTTCAAGTAATTCCATGATTTTGGCGTGTGCAATATCACGGGCTACAATTACAGTTCCGTTTAGTTTTAAACGTGTTTTAATTGGATATTGTGTCAATTTGGCCAAAATATCAGCCATTGGCATATTCAGGTCAATTTCAACAGGAGCTTCTAGGTGTGGAGCAGTTTCAGGTAAAAATTGTTTCGGGTTTACTTCTAATTGTTCTACGAAAATTCCATCTTTCGTAATTTTTCCTTTAATATTTCTGTCTGCTGAACAAGAAACTCCCAATCCAACCGGGCATGAAGCAGCGTGACGTGGCAAACGGATTACACGAACGTCATGTGTGAAATATTTTCCGCCAAACTGAGCACCAATAGCGCTCTCCTGACAGATTTTCTGAACGCGTTGTTCCCATTCTAAATCACGGAATGCCTGACCAGACATATTTCCAGAAGTAGGTAGATGATCGTAATAACCGGCAGATGCTTTTTTAACAGCACTTAGATTCGCTTCCGCAGAAGTTCCTCCAATTACTAAAGCCAGGTGGTACGGAGGGCAAGCTGATGTTCCTAAATCTTTAATCTTTGCGCGAATGAAAGCATCCATGGATTTATCATTCAGTAAAGATTTTGTTTGTTGGTATAAATAGGTTTTATTAGCAGATCCACCGCCTTTTGCCATAAATAAAAACTCATATGAAGTTCCTTTTTTAGCATAAATGTCAATTTGTGCCGGAAGATTCGAGCCTGAATTTTTTTCTTCAAACATTGAAATCGGTACTATTTGAGAATAACGGAGGTTGCGTTTTTGGTAAGTATTGAAAATTCCTCTGCTCAACCATTCCGCATCATCAACACCTGTAAAAATACTTTCTCCTTTTTTTGCCATTACAATAGCCGTTCCGGTATCCTGACAGCTTGGTAACTGACCTTCGGCAGCAACCGATGCATTTTGTAATAAATTGTAAGCTACAAAACGGTCGTTGTCTGTGGCTTCCGGGTCATCAAGAATGTTTCTTAGTTTTTGCAAATGTGTGGTTCGCAACATGAACGAAACATCTGTAAGGGCTTCTTCAGCCAATAATTCTAATCCTTTTGGGTCAACGGTTAAAACTTCACGTTGTCCAAATTGCTCTACTTTTACAAAATCAGAGGTGATTTTGCGGTATTGCGTATCATCCTTTAAAATAGGATAAGGGTCCTGGTATATAAAATCAATCATTGCTTTGTTTTTTACAAAGTTAGAAATTATTTACCTAAGAAAGAATTTGAATAAGCCTTGTTTTTACTCCTTTACTTTTGATTGTGGAAATCATCAAAACTCATTTTTTTCTCAAAATAATTCTTGTCTTTTACCGAAAGTAATTGCTTCTTCCAATGATTTCCGCTTAAGCGAAAAACAGTTGAGTCTGAGTAAGTAACGGTTCCCATATTCTCATCATTATCATCCGGTTCAAAAGCAACCGTTTTGCAATAGAACGATTCGGGATTGCTTTTTGGAGCAATATTTCCGAATTCAACCCAGCTGCCCCATCCACTGTCAGACATGCTGTACCATTCATGAACCAATTGCAGACTGCTGTTTTTTAAGTAATACAAATAGTTGTTTTGCGTATAACCACAGGCTGGATATCCAAAATGAATTTGTATAAAAGGAGAATTTTGGCTGCTTTCCCGACCCAGTCCGTAAATAACACTCCATTCTGATCCTTCGTCAATTCCTTTAATACTAAGTTTTGTATCGGCAGTTTTGGTTTTATTAAGATAAAAATCAAGTTGGTATTTTCCCGTGACAACACTGTCCTTATCCATTTTTCGATCTAACAGATGCGCTAGTATATAATGATCTTTTGACGTTTCACCATCGGTATAAACCAAAAGGGTATCCGTTTTTAAGAAGTTTTCTTTAGAAACAAGGAGATCTGATTTTTTTTCTGAATTTGTTTTGCCCGTTTGAATCTGAGAAACGGGTTTTGGTTTTTGACAGGCAATTAAAAGCGATAAAAGAAAAAGGTATTGTGGCTTCATGGTTATAAGAAACTTTGAAAAATTATGGATTAATAAATAACATTGTGAGACCATAAATTGAGCCTATAAAACAAAGCCATTTGAATAAAAATAACACCCATTTTCTCGTGTTATCGATATCTATTTTAGATTTTTTATAGTTGTAATCCCATTCAGAATATTTTTTATTCTCTTTTATTAAAAGATAGAAATCTTCCTTTGCTTTGGTACAATCACGCTCACAAATTTTTTGAAAGTAATGAAAAACAAAACTTAAAAGGAGCATAATAATTAGTGAAATGAAATCTTCTGAAATCATTGAGAATTTTCTTTTTTTACGAATTATACAATTGTGGTCATATTAAAAAAACCAGCTGGCTACAAAAATAGCGGCGATTACACATATAAAATCAACCAACAACATTGTAGTAAGTGCATATCGGGTGTTTTTAATGTTTACCGATCCAAAGTAAACGGCAATCACATAAAAAGTAGTTTCGGCACTACATTGGAAAATACTGCTTAAACGTCCTGTAAGTGAATCTGCTCCGAAGGTACTCATGGAATCCAGTAAAAAACCTCTGGAACCTCCTGAACTGAAAGGTCTGAGTAATGCAACCGGTAATGCATTTATGATTTCAGAACTTACGCCAATACTGCTAAAGATAAAACCGATTCCGTTGCTGATAATTTCAAACAGCCCGCTATTTCTAAAAAGAGAGATGGCAACCAGCATTCCAAGAACATAAGGAAAAATTTTAACTCCGGTTTTCAGACCATTGTTTGCGCCAACGACGAAAGTATCAAACATTGTAGTGTCCTGTGCTGTGAATTTTTTCTCATGAATGAAGGAGAAAATCAGTGTAATACCAATGATTCCAACTAACATTAATCCTGAAAGATTAGAAGTGAAATAGTTTTTTCCGATTAAATCTAAATGATTTACGTAGAACAACAGTCCAATGATGGCGGCAATAATGGCCATTAATGCAAGTACTAATGAAGCGCTTTTGAAGTTTATTTTTTGTCTGATTCCAACAATTAGGAATGCTGCGATGGTTCCGATTAACGAAGTGATGATACAAGGAAGCATCACATCGGCCGGATTCGCTGCATTGGCGGCGGCACGATATCCTATAATTGAAGTCGGAATTAGGGTTAATCCCGAGGCATGCAGACACATAAACATAATTTGTGCATCACTTGCTTTGTCTTTTTCGACATTCAGCTCCTGTAAACTCTCCATTGCTTTCAGTCCAAATGGAGTGGCAGCCGAATCTAAACCAAGAAAGTTAGCGGCAAAATTTAAGGTCATATACGATATCGAAGGGTGATTCTTGGGAACGGTAGGGAATACTTTGGTAAACATCGGGCTCAGGAATCTCGCTAGCTTTTCGGAAGCTCCCGAGATAATTAAAAGCTCCATTAACCCGCAGAAAAAGGCGAGGTAGGCAATTAATGGAATGATAATGTCGATCAGGGTACTTTTGCAGGTTGGCAATAAACCGTCTGACTTTTGTACACCGCTGTAAATTTTTACGGTTTTGTTTTTGTAAACATAAGTGGTGTCAGGATTTGTTAAGTCCCTGTTTACAATCATGGTTTTATCTTCTTTTAAGTCGATGCTGTCTCTTACAAAAGCAGGAATTTGTTCCAGATATTTTTCAGATACCAGAATTGGATCGTCTTTTTGTCCGTTCAAAATAAAATCGAGAGTGTAACTGTTTCCAGTAAATAAGCTCACTACCACAAATAAAATTGAAGACACAAAGATCGCTAACCAAAATCTGCTCAATACCATAATTAAATTTTTTTGTAAATGTAATTATTTAACCCTAAAACGAGCAAGGATTTTAAAGCCGAAACGAGAAGTATTTGATGGAAAGTACCACCGTTTTGTGAAATTTGGAATTATTCAATTAGAATTTTGGTTCCTAAATACGTTTCAAAAGATTTAATGCCTTCAAATAACACTGCTTTTTTATGGTTTTCGGTCTCATTGAAAAACTGTGTTTCTATTTTGGTATGCTCTTTTTTGACGGTGCGTTTCCAGATCCCGATAACTTTGCTGTTTTCCATAATTATGGGTTTGAAAATGCCATTGTTGGTAAAAGCTTTCGACTGATGTTCGGGTAAAATGGAGGCCTCACGGGTTTTATAGGAAATTAAAATCTCATCAAAAGCCGGTAGAAAATGAACGCTTTCGCGGAAGTTATCCTCGGTAGGTAGTTCCTTTTTAAACCAATACACCTGATTGTCAACGCTAATGGAATTTAATTGTAATTCAATTGCATTAATGATGTTTTTGCAGCAGGTAGGAGAAAAACCCGACCACCAGGAAAAATCAAGAAGCGTAGCAGGGCCGTGACTTTCAAAGTAGTTTAGCGCTAGTTTCGCTAAGCCTTCTTTTTCTGTTAGTTTGGTCTGCGGTTTGGGAACTCTTTCTTCCAGTAAGGCATAAGTTTGTTGCTTTCCTTTCATTTTTCCGTTACAGACTAAACCATCAAGTTCAGCATACATCATTATGGGACCGGATAAATGATCATGGCCGGAGGTCTTCGTGATATCAAGTTCCTGCATGATTTCTTCGCGTGTCAGATGATTGTTCCCAGCAAGTATTTTTTCGATAGCCGCATTCATCTGATCTAATTTTCTAGCATCGTAACCAAATTTTTTAACGTATGAAGTTACAATGCGTTTCACTTGTGGTCCGGAAACGTCCAACATCCAGTAAATATCATCGGCAGCAACAAAATGCCAGGTTGGTCGTAAGATATGGGTTCGGATAATTTGTGCTGAATTAATAGCTTCTTCGATTTCTTTTTCCGAAGCATTGCAACGGGAGCCAACGGCCCATTTTGCCATCGCATAGTCCTGAGCCTGCATCGCGCCTAAGTGCTTTACAATTTCTTTTGGTGAGCTGTCAGCCGTTTTATGAAGTTTTTGAGAAATAAGTCGGAGTTGAGCTATTTTGGAATACGTCATTTAAAGCAGAATTAGACATGAATAATTTCATCATCAATTAATAAATCTTCCCGGCGCAAACGCAGAAAAATTTGAGCTACAGCAATTGTGTCTTTTTCACAATAGGTTACAATACGGTCGATATCTTTCTCCACATAAAAAACATGTGCGACCTGACTGCCGTCAATATCGCCTTTTGGAGAAGGAACTCCAAGTATTTTGGTCAGTAGTTTTAAGGAAGTAAAGTGTTTGTAATCACCAAACTTCCACAATTCTAAAGTATCTAAATGCGCTACTTCCCAGGGCTTTTTTCCAAACAAATTAAGTTTGTCCGGAATGGCAATCTGGTTGATAATCATACGTCGTGCAATAAACGGAATGTCAAACTCTTTGGCATTGTGTCCGCACAAGAGATGTTGCGGTTTATCAAAATGATTGTTGATCAGATTATTGAAATCACGCAGGATTTTCTTTTCGTCTCCAAAAAAAGAGGTCACTCTAAAATTTCTAATATCGCCTTTGATGGTAAAATAACCAACCGAAATACAGACAATTTTACCAAATTCAGCCCAGATTCCGGCACGTTCATAAAACTCTTCGGGAGTAAAATCGTCTTTGCGCTGGTATTGTGTCTTATGGTCCCAAAGTGATTGCATTTCTGCGTCAAGCGAATTGAAATTCTCCTCTTCGGGTACCGTTTCTATATCAAGGAAAAGGATATTGTTAAGATTTATTTTTTCAATCATTATTGAGACGTCTTAGAATTTTAGACATTTAGATTTATAAAAGTACACAAATGATTTTAAAAATAAGAAATAGCTTATATTTTTAAAGCTGCGATGCTGCTTTTTTGTGATTCATTTTCGTTAAAGTAGGGTCAATATAAAACGCCAATCATTTAAGTTTATCGAAAAAGAACTAAAACAAACTTTGCTGTGTACTGGGATTTTCATGTTCGAGCAGCCATTTCTTGCGGGACAAACCACCGGCATAACCTGTTAAAGAGCCATTGGTGCCAATAACACGATGGCAGGGAACCACAATCCACAACGGATTTTTACCATTTGCCGAGGCAACAGCCCGAATCGCCTTTACATCACCCAGTTTTTTGGTTTGATCCATATAGCTCACGGTCTTTCCGAATGGAATTTCCAATAGTGATTTCCATACTTTTTGCTGGAAGTCGGTTCCTTTAGGATTTAGTTTTAGATCGAAATCGGTTCTTTTACCCTCAAAATACTCCTGAAGCTGCAAAACAGCAGCTTGTAAAACGTCGGGAATAGTTGGAGAAACCTCAGTTGTTCCGACATCTGAAACAGAGATTACAGCAATACCTTCCTCGTCTCCAACAATTTTGGTGATTCCTAATGGTGAATGGATGTAAGCTGTTTCCATAGTTTTTAATCGAAAAAGGGTAAAGGTTTACACAAAGTTCGTAAAGTTTTTTTAATAATATAAGTTATGCAGGTAATTTTAGTTTTGGTAAACGATTGCCACCGGGAGCCAAGTCGAAGGCTTATGAAAAGGTTTCGCTTTCGCTCAGCCGGATAGGAGTTTTTTTAGTAATTGTCTAATCTAAATTGATAGTTTAAAACAGATTCAATTTTCTCACTTGAAATAATCTTTCGAATGTTGGATTGCTGTGTACTGAATTGTGGCACAACAAGATTTAGACTTTTTGCTTTTTGACTGTAATATTCTTCTCTTGTGGGGTGAAAAGGGGCGACAGCATTAAAAACGGCATTCCATTTCGACTGTTTTATGATTTCTTCGATGATGCTGATACAGTCGTTTTGATGAATTAGGTTCACGGGAGCATCGGGGTTCTCGAGGTTCTCTTTTCCGGCCAGAAATTTTACCGGATGACGATCTTCTCCAATCAAGCCGCCAAAACGCAGTATAGTGGTGGTAAAGTTTTGATTTTTTTGCAGTAAAGCTTCCGCTAAAAGCAATTGTTTGCCACTTTCGGTTTCCGGATTCGGGAGAGTTTCTTCTGTAATCGTTCCGTTGTCATTTCCGTAAACTGCGGTTGAACTTACAAAGAGCACTTTTTTTACGGCTGATTTTTCGATAAACGGAATCAGGTTTTCAATTTTTCGAACAAATACCTTCTCAGACGGAGTCGGAAGATTGGGGCTTTTTTCTCTTAGTTTGGGCGGAATATCAATAATCAGAATCTCACTTTCCGCCAGGAAATTAGTGATGCTGTCTGAAACATTTTCGCTTTCAAGCGCAACCAGAAAAGCCTTTATTCCCGACGCTTCTAAAATAGGAAGTTTATTTTCAGAAGTCGTTGATCCGCTTACCGCATGTCCTTTATCCATTAGCTTTTTTGCCAGAGGCCATCCCAGCCAGCCGCATCCTAAAATACTGATTTGTGTCATTTTTCGTTTAAAGTCGCAAAGGTACAGCCTTTCATAGCTACAAAGAATTAAAACCAGAACTTACTGAAATTTTTTCTTTACCTCTTTGCGGATTAGAATATTAGAGATCCAAAGTAAATCGCACCTTGTCTTTTCCTTTTGCGCCCATTCTGTGATAGAATTTGATGGCTCTTTCGTTAAATTGAGGGGTTTGCCATTGCATATTGACGCAATTGTTTTCTTTTCCAATTTGTTTTAATTTTTCAATCAGTATTTCGCCAATACCAAAACTTCTGGCTTTTTCTTCCAGAAACAAACAGTCCATATAAAGAAAAGCTGCGGCATTCCAGGTCGAGAAGTCAAATGTAAAGGAAGCATAACCTACAATCGTTTCTTTTGTTGCAACGACCAGACAATGCAACTTTGGACGCTCGCCAAACAAGGCTTCTTTTAACTTATTTTCTTTTCCTTCCGGAGAAAACACAGCTTTTTCATAGTCCGCATGTTTTTGACATAAAACCACCAGTTTTGGTAAGTCAGATGGTTCGCAGTTTCTTATTGAATATTCCATTGAAGATTGATTTCGTTTTGTAAAAAAGTGATGAAGCGATGAAAGTAATCCGGATATTCCTGATTTTCCCGAATCGCTATAAAGTGTTTTCTTTTTAAACCGTTTTTTCCAATTTTTACAGCTTTTATCGGATTGTTTTTCAAATGGGGTAACAAAGCCCATTTTGCCATTGACATTACACCCATATCGGCTTTGACCATTTCGAGCGATGCTTCTGTAAGCGGCAGAGCAGTTATTTTTCTGGGAGTTATCCTGGCGGGCGCCAGTACAAACTGATGTATCGTAACCGTTTCCATCGGAAAGGAGTGAATGAGTAAATGTTCGTCGATAAAATCTTCGGCTACCACATATTTTTTAGTTGCCCAGGCATGGTTTTCAGAAACTGCCATGACCATTTCATCCTGAAAAAGCTCAATATATCGAATGTTGTTGTCTTTGATCTGATCGCTGATTACGGCAATATCGATGGTGTTGTCCAGTAATTTTTGTATCGGAATATGGGTTGCTTCGGTTACAATCTTAAGTTCGACGTTTGGATATAAAAGATGAAATTGTTTTAAAACCGACGGCAGCCAGTGGTAACTTGAGAAACATTCGGTACTAATTCTGATTTCACCGTATTCGCCATAAACCATTTGTTTGATTTGCAATTCGGTTTGTGAGAGTTTGTCCAGAATTTCATTGGCAAGTTCGTAGATCTTTTCTCCGGCTTTGGTCAGCACCAGTTTTTTATTGGTTCGCAGAAAAATGGCGGTTCCCAATTGGTATTCGGCTTCTTTAAGTTGATGACTCAAAGCCGATTGTGTCAAATGCAACTTATCAATTGCTTTAGTGATACTTCCTTCTTCAACAATTGCTTTTATTAATCGTAAATGACGTATTTCCATTTTTTTAGGGAATTAGAAGTACAAAGAAACAAAATTTCAGGATCGCTTTTCTATGAAAAAAAGTAATCAAGTGAATGAATTCTTTTCGTTTTTATGGAAAGAGTGGTTGCGCTACATTTGAAAAACTAAAACATTAAAACTGTAAAAATGGAAGCACAGATTCAACACTATGAGAATAAGCTGGCCTTCGAAATGGATCCATCTGATTTGTTTGATGCCTTGAATAATGGAGAGAAAATAATCGCAATTGACGCCCGTAAAGCTTTTGGGTTTGAAGCAGAACACATTCCGACAGCGATCAATATTCCGCATCGTGAAATGACGGCTGAAAGCACCCAACATCTGGACAAGGAGTTTTTATATGTAACTTATTGTGACGGAATTGGCTGTAATGCTTCGACAAAAGGAGCTTTGAATATGGCAAAACTTGGTTTTAAAGTAAAAGAACTAATTGGAGGAATCGAGTGGTGGAAGTTTGACGGTTATGCGACCGAAGGGACAAATGGCATACCAACAGGTTTGAAAATGGAATGTGCCTGCTAAAAGAAAAAGGCAAACTTTATGTAAAGTTTGCCTTTATTATTTTAAAACTCATTTTTAGGATTCGATTAAAGCTTTTAATGCTTGTAGAATTGGATTTTCTTCGCCCTGAGGTTTTTCCTGAACCGCTCCGGGACGATGGTCTTCCTGAACAATTTCGAGTTTTGTTTTTTGATTTTCTTCAGAGAGAATGTAACTCATGATGAAATAATTCTCGGGTTTATCTTCTAATTCCGGTCTTGGAAAGAATAAAGAATATTTGATCTTTTGATTCGGAATAACTTCCAGAACCGTTCCCCATTGCTCAAAAACCTGGCCTTCCCATTCATTTCTAAACCTGATTTCGTTACCAATTTTCCAATCCGTAATTAAATCGCTGCCGTATTGCCACTGTTTGACCAGTTCTGGCTGAGTCAGGGTGTTCCAGACTTTTTCTAACGGTGCGTTTAACAGTATTGTAGAAATGTTTGTTGCCATAATAGGTGGTTTTATTGCGGTTTAACAATTGGTTTTGCCAGAGGTTTTAAACTGTCTTTTTTTACGACAGTGCTGTCTTTTGCTATTGTTGCAGGTACAGGAGCAGTTACCGGTGCCGTGTATCGTTTTATTTTCTGCTGAATCAATACGGCATCATTTAAAACAAAAGGTGTTGGCATCATCCAGTCGCTTCTCGGCTTTACTTTAAGCAGCGGATTTGTCATTAAATCAAACGAACTTTCTATCAGGTCCATGTCAAGAACAGATGATTTGTTAATGTAAAAGTCCATTACCAGAGGTTCATTGCCTACCACATAGTAGGATAATATTTTCATACCATTACGCTCCAGACGGTTTCCTTTTTGCTCTAAAGTTGTAACTCCATTGGCTTTAAAATTGAAAAAAGTCATTTTTGGATTGGCATAAATATCGTAACGATTTACCTTTCTGTTTGGAGTGATTTTTATTTTTAAATAGCGGTTATTGCCCACCACACTGTCTTTTAAGAAGGCGATTGTCGGTTTCGCAAGAGGTATAACAGGTGCAATTGCGCTATAAGTAAAACCTGAACTGTATTTACTGGCTATTGGTAATGTATTTAATCCAACCGCTTTCTGATTTGTTTGTCCCAAATATGTTTTGGTCCAATCGTCTAGATTGACATCGTAGGTTGCCCATGTAGCAGAATTAGTATTGGCATTATAAACGTATAACAAACTGTTTGATTTTGCTTTTCCGTGCTCGTAGTCGGAATGATATCCTGCATAGACAAAAAAGCCAATGGAAACCGCGAAGAAAAAGATCGTCCAGATTCCTTTTTTAGCAAACGGGCCAAAGATTGGTAATACCAATCCGAAAAGCAGTACGGTAAGTATAGCACTTACAAAAAGGATTTTTAATCCAAGACCAACCGGAAACATTACGATAAAAGGCGCTATGATAACGAATGCCGGAATACTAAACAGCAGGTTAAGTCCTAAACTATAATGTTGGGTAAGAACAAAAACTGCGAACAGAAGGATACCAAAATATACCGGTATAATGAGAAAACCTGCACCCGTTAAGCTGTTCGCGGCAAATGCATTAATAATGATCCAGAGCAGCAACGGTGCTACAAAATGGTTCATGGTGATTTTAGCTTCTGAAAAATGGTGGTAGAAGGCAAATGAAATGGCAATACTAAGCGTTACAAAAGCACCGATATAGGCGTGGCCATTGTAGGTGAATCCATTTAGCAGATCAGAATACTGCGGATAGATTTGCAAAATAATTTTCCATCCCAAAAAGGTTACCAGACCCGCTATCACGATTGATCCCAATAACGGAACAAATCCTTTGAATATTTCTCTGAAAGTGATGACACGTTTGGCTTTTCCAATAAAAATGAATAAAACCAATAATCCCAAAGCAATAATGGTCATCGGTAATACCCATGAAAAAGGATAACTTATGAAGGAGAACGGAGCACTGAAGTAAACATAATCTTCAGTTGATGTTGTCGCATTTAAATCGGTATTGGAAAAGTATTTTAACAAAGGCATCAGGTAAGTTCCCTGGTGTGCCAGCGTGGTTTTGCTTAGGTGCTGTACATCATCCTGCTGGGTGTGGTAGTTGTAATGACCGTCGATAAAAGCAAAGTTGAATCCCTGAATGTTTCCTTGTTCTCTGAAAACCGTCAGGTCGGTATCGTTTGGGAGCATTTTGTAGATGCTGTACATTAATGAGTTGGAAACGGGATAAGTAGTTTTTGCATTCGAAAATTCTTCAACCAATGCTTTGTTTCCTTTGTTGGTTTCCATTAACATATAACTTGGTCCTGAAGACCCTCTGGCCTCAAAATTCAGCACCAAACCTACGTCTTTTGCCCATGGATGGTTGTTTACAAAAAGTGCAGCGCCATTTAAACCCAATTCTTCAGCATCTGAAAAAAGAATGATGATGTCATTTTTATGAGGTTGTTTGGCATACAAGAAAGCACGGATTCCCTCGAGTATAGTTGCAACACCCGAAGCGTCGTCACCTGCGCCTTTTGAGAAAGAATGTGGTGCACTGTCGTAATGAGAGAGCAGCAAAAGTGCTTTTGTATTGTTGGTTCCTTTGATGCGGGCAAGTATGTTTTTTGATTTTACCAATATTCCCCAATCATTTAACGTAAAACCTTCCTGAACACTGGTTTCGAGTCCAATTCGATTGAGTTCCAGTTTAAGATAATTGGCCACCAGTTCGTGATTAAGTGAACCTACATAGTGCGGTTTTTGAGCAATAATTTTGACTTGACTTAGAGCCCGGTCCGTAGAAAATTCAGCAAGGGCTTCATCTCCTTTGGAAATTAACTGCGGCATCATTGTGGCGTATATAATACTAAGAATGGCAAGAATGCAAATTACGGCTAGAATTGAGGTCTGGTTTTTTTTCATGGTAAATACGTACTATATTTCTTTCTTAACAAGCATAAAATAATCATTGTCCAAAGGGCGATATCCCTGGTCGTACAGAAAATAGTAGGTATTTCCTGTTTTGGTCTGCAAGATATTGGTAAAGAAATCGAAATCAAAACCTTTATTTATCATTTTATCTCTCGTTGCTTTAGATTTACCTTCAGAGTTTAGTTCGCTCAAAATTCGGTAATTTTTCCGTAATTTATTGTTCACATTACGCATGAAATTTGTGCTGTCTTTGTTTATTTTATTGTTGTAGGCATTTCTACAGCTGTCTGAGCAGAATTTTTTGTCTTCCCTGCCTACAATTTTCTCAGAGCATTCAAGGCATGTTTTCATGAATCTATTTTTTTAACTTCATACAAATCCGTTCTTCGGTCTTTCAACGTGCGCACACTTCCGTGTTCGTGAAGTTGTTTCAGCAGGTTCAAATCGACATCAACAATAAGCGTCATTTCTGTATTTGGTGTTGCTTCCGCTTTAATTCCGTTGCTCGGAAAAGCAAAATCAGAAGGGGTGAAAACAGAGGCCTGGGCATATTGAATGTCCATATTGTTTACTTTTGGCAGGTTACCCACACAGCCGGCAATAGCCACATAACATTCGTTTTCGATGGCACGTGCCTGCGAACAGTGTTTTACTCTGGTGTATGCATTTTGAGTATCGGTTAAAAACGGAACAAATAAAATATTCATTCCTTCGTTGGCCATTATTCTCGAAAGTTCCGGGAACTCGACATCGTAGCAAATCAGAATACCAATTTTCCCGCAATCGGTGTCAAAGGTTTTGAATTGAGAACCGCCTTTCATTCCCCAATGCTGTACTTCATTTGGCGTTACGTGGATTTTAGTATAGATTTCCGAGGTTCCGTCTCTCTTACACAGAAAACCAACATTGTACAGGTTGCCATTGTCTAAATAAGGCATACTTCCGGTAATGATATTGATGTTGTAGGAGATTGCAAATTCCTGAAAACGCTTTCTGATGGGATCAGAATATCGGGCCAGCTCGCGAATGGCTTCGGCTTCAGACAAATGATTGTAGTCGGCCATCAAAGGCGCTATAAAAAGTTCGGGAAACAGTGCAAAATCACTTCCGTAACCCGAAACCACATCAATAAAAAACTCCGCCTGCTCAAAAAACTCTTCGATATTGTTGAGCGGACGCATTTGCCATTGAATCAGTCCCAGACGAATAACACTTTTTTCGAGGTTAATTAATTTTGGACTTTCATCATAATACACATTGTTCCATTCTAAAAGCACCGCAAATTCTTTTGATTCTTCGTCACCTTCGAGGTAGTTTTTCATAATTCGAAGTACGTGAAAATCATTGCTTAACTGAAAAGAGAGTACAGGGTCGTGTAGTTCTTTGTGTTTTACTTTGTCGATATAGTTTTTGGGAGTGAGTTTTTTAGAATGCTGAGCATAGTTTGGAATCCTGCCGGCAAAAACAATTGCTTTTAGATTTAACTGTTCGCAAAGTTCTTTTCGGGCATCGTATAAACGTCGGCCTAAACGTAAACCTCTATAGTTGGGGTGAATAAATACATCAATTCCATATAGAATCTCGGCATTTTTATTATGGGTTGAAAAAGTATGGTTTCCTGTTGCTTGTTTGTAATTGTGCCTTTTGTCGATTAGTTTCTCGTCCACAATTAACGATAAAGCGGATCCTACGACTTTTCCATCCGCCAGTATAACGAGCTGCCCTTCGGGGAAAATAGAAAGTAATCTTTTAATATCATCTTCTTTCCAGTAAGAATCGGCCATTTCGGGATACGATTCTACCATAGAATCTTTTAGCTGCTTATAGTCATCGAATTCCAAATTTCGCAATTCGACTTTATTGATTTTTGTCTGCATATCGTAAGGTTTCTCTCAAATATACAAAATAATTTCCATTTACAAACGCTTACAAATAGTTACAACCGAAAGTAAATAGTTGTTAACCGGATAATTGCAGAGGTGTGTCGCATCTTTGCCTTGTTGAATTTGATTAACGAATTCACTTATACTAACATTTAAATATTATACGCCATGAATGCAATGAAAAACAGAGTACAGTTAATTGGGAACGTAGGAAACGATCCGGAAATTAAAACATTAGAAAGCGGAAAAAAATTAGCGCATTTGAATATCGCTACCAATGAAAAGTATACCAATGACAAGGGACAGAAGGTCGAGCAAACCGAATGGCATCGTGTTACAGCCTGGGGCAAAACAGCCGAAATTATCGAAAAATTTGTCGTGAAAGGAAAAGAGGTTGCCGTTGAAGGCAAACTGACGCACAGAAGTTATGACGATAAAAACGGAGAGAAAAAGTTTATTACCGAAGTGGTTGTCAGCGAAATTTTATTGTTGAAATAAATAACACCACGATTTAATAATCAAACCCGACAGGTTTTTAAAATTTGTCGGGTTTATTTTTTATTTACAGTACAGAAGCGCCATTGGTATCTGTTGTTAAGATTTCGCTCATGTAATCAAAAAAGGGCCTCATGTTTTTGAAAGTATCCAGAGCCTGTTCCAGAAAATCAGGACTTAGTACCTCTTCATCAGTAAAACGTTTGATAACGAGGAATTGTTTGTAGCGAAGTAAGTCAATAGCTTCATGGTTTATATCATAACCTTTAGGGGCTGTTTTGAGCTGTTCTCCCTGTAAGCTGCCAAAATTGTTCACGAAAGATTCTGACTTCAGTATCTTTTGCATGGGTTGAGGGTCGTGACCAAATTCGGCTCTGATGCGTTTTAGATCGGCAGCGTTGGGTCCCCAGAAACCACCGGCCAGAAAACTGTTTCCTTTTTCGAGATGATAGTAATAACCGCCACGTCTTTCTTTTGTGGCTCTGGTATAGCTACCTCCCCAAAAGGTTTTAAAAGGAGTTTTGTCTTTGGAGAAACGAATGTCGCGGTAAATTCGGTAAACACTTTTTTTACCCGAGGCTGTTTCCAGAACATCTGTTTTAGAAAGCTCCTGAAGCAAAGCTCCTGCAAAGGTTTCAATATGATTTAATTCGATTAAGTATTTTGGTTTGTGCAGATCAAACCAGGGTTTGTTATTGTTTTTTTTAACCTGAGTTAGAAAATCAAGACTGGATTTGGGTATCGTAATATCGTTTTTCATAGATGAACTGGATGAATCGTAAAAAAAATGGGATTAATTCTAACCACAAGGAATGCAAGGGAGAAAAGCAAAGTTACACAAAGATTTGATTATTAATGGGCACGTTTTTGCAAAGTAAAAATTTCCAACGGTTTCGACTGTTGGTGCACATCATAACAGAATAAGAACACAGATAACGCGGATTCGTTTCACGAAAACGCTGATAAAAACGGATTTTTCAAAAGAATACTAGTTATTCTCAAACGGATAACATAAAAAAATCCGTTTTTCATCTGTGTTTTCGCATAGCGAATCAGTTTAATCCGTGTTCTATTGAACTTTTGTTTGGAAAGAGTATTGTTTTAAACTAAAAAACCCACCAGATGGTGGGTTTGTATATAATTGTTAAGCCGTTTTTTTGAATAAATCAAACATAGGACAACGTGAACAACGTTTCTTTTCACTTTTTTTGTATTTCTCACAACAAGAAGATTTACAGTTTTCCAACTTCTTAATGTTCTCAAGGATAGCAGCTTTATTCTTCTTTTTCTTCTTATCCTTTTTTTTGTCCTTGTCTTTTTCTTTCTTGCTCAATTTTCCTCTGTATTATAAAAACAGAGGCAAATATAACAGAAAAATGTTATTTTTATATATTCTAAATAAACTTTAACTTTTTTTATTTTGGGTTGATGGCGATCGAGCTGGTAACCGTTAACTGTTGAATATCACGGTCGAACAAGTATAGTCCGCCTTTGTCGTCTCCAATTAAGTTAATTTTATCCAAGATCGATTTCGCTGTAGCTTCCTCTTCAATTTGTTCAGATACGTACCATTGTAAGAAATTATGGGTAGCATAATCTTTTTCTAAAAAAGTAATGTGTACCAATTCGTTAATAGATTCTGAAACAAAAATCTCATGGTTATAAAGCGTTTCAAACATCTCCTTAAAAGTAGAGTAAGAAGTTTTAGGCGCTTTTAGGTCGGTAATCTGAGCGTGACCTCCGCGTTCGTTTACATACTTTACTAATTTTAGCATGTGTGCGCGCTCTTCGTCTGATTGTGTGTACATAAATTGAGCAATTCCTTCAAGTCCGTGTACTTCAGCCCAACAAGCCATAGAAAGGTAGGTTTGCGAAGATTCTGCCTCTATGCGAATTTGCTTGTTTAAAGCTGTTTCAATATTTTTTGATAACATAATATGTGTCTTTTTTGTAAAGTTAGAAAAAATAATCCATTCCCTTTTTTTCAAATCCGAAAACATCAGACATTTGGATTAATTCTCAATAAATTTAAGGTTTTTCAAAAGAAAAAGGTTTCGAAAAAGTAGCCTTGTCGATGATTGGATTTTGCATTTGATCGTCCGGAAATCCATCGGTGAATTTACGCATCGTGTATTGTTTGGAGCCGGTATCGTAATAGCCTAAAATGTAATAATCGTTAAATTTCAAGACATTTTCCAAGATCACTTTTTTATTGGTGTTGAGGTAATAATACAGATTGTCAAGTGCCATTGGCGCCGGATCTTTGCCTATAAATTCAGATTTTTCATCTAGAGCAGTTTCAAAAAATACAGTTTCGTCGTTTACGACCGGTAGATAGTCCCAGGTAAAAGTGTCATTCATCACCGTGTAATAAGCGCCACCAACACGTGGGGTTCCTCCCAGCGTCATAGAGGTGTTTGTTCCGTTTTCATAAACCGATAAACCTATTTCTAAAGACGACAAATGCTGCAGAAATCTCTTGGTGTTTTTTAATGTCCTTGGTTGACGTTCACCGCCTTGTTGAACAAACAAAGGAGAAGTTTTAAAACGAATCGTATCTTCTTTTGTAATTCGAATGCTTTTTATAAGCTCGTCTGAATCGTAATTCCTAATGTCAAGCAACAGTTCATCTTCGTTGGCATTGATCTGATAAAGTTTCTTTTCATAATAAAAAGAGTTGCTTATTTTTCGGGCTGTTTTAGTCTCAGACTGCTTAATTTTCTTTTCAATAACATCCTGATTTTCCAAATTCAAATCAAAAAGCTGTGTTTCTTTTGGATTATGGTCAAACGTCAGGATAAAATGATTGTTCTCGATATAAATTTTACTTTTTTTAGAGGCTTTGTCTAAAGGAGTATAGTCGTCCGGATCGATTTTTATAATTGGATTTTCCCGAATGATCTGGCTGAAAGACAAAGGCTGGGTTTTTTTATTCTGAAAAGTAAAACCAGAGAAATCAAATATGCGTTCTTCTACGATTCCATTTTTAAAAACGTAAGCCGTCAAAGTATGGCGCGAAACGTCTTTGGAAAGCAGATAGAATAAGTTATTGCTTTGGAATTTAGCAACAATATATTCTGTAGAAGAGGGATATTGAAATTTTAAGATCTTATAGGTTTTGGTTTCTAAATAATATTTGATGACCCAAATATCCGAAGAATCCTCGGAAGCCCAATAAAGAGTTGGATTCCCGTCTGGGCTGAAACTATAGCCAATAATGGATCTCTTTTCGAGATTGGCACGCGATAATGTAAATTCATCTTTTAAGAACAGGGCACTGTTGTATCTCAAAATGGTGAGATTTTGAGTGTTTGTAGCAAAAACAAATACATCATTTGTTGCCTTATCTTCGACATTTAAGATGTAATTGTTTTGATCGTACCTTTTTAAATCTAGCGGATAGGAAGCCAAAATGGTTTGACTCAACAGTGTTGACTGATAGGCTAGTAACAAGAAAAGAAGTAGTTTTTTCATGTGCTTTTATCGACAAATATCATTCCAAATTTAAGCCTTTATTTTGGAGTTATTGATTCATTAATTCCTGAAAATAATCAACAAACTGTCCCATGTGCAATCCGTCCATTAAGGCGTGATGTACATGAACAGACATGGCGATGGTTCTTTTTCCGGTTGGCGAGGTCATCATTTTTCCAAAAGAAACCTTTGGACAGCTGTCCGGAAAGGTAAAACTGCGGGCATGCGAAAGCGAAGTAAAATTCAACCACGGAATGGCCGAGAAATGAATCAAATTATCATTCTCGAAGGATCTTGTAAAAAGACCTGTGGTGTTTTGAATGCGTTCGATTTCTTCTAAAGCCGTTTTTTGAAAGATTTTAAAGTCGGGATTGTATTCCATAAACGAGAATCCAAAAGTACCGTCTGCACGTCCGATAGTAGCCGAGGCATCGATGCGATCGTTAATGTAGATCTGATCTCCGGAAATTCGGTATTTAAAATTCTCAATTGCATTTACAGCAGCGAGTGTTTTGTGTAAATAATAAATGAAAAAGGAAGACTGAAGACTTTTTGCCGTTTCATAAGCCTGGGTGCAGTCAATTTCGACGGTGGCGCCAAAAAAGGGTTCTTCCATTTGAATGAAATGTGCAAAATGTTCTTTTCTATTCCAGTTTTCTAAGTCTAATAGTGTTTTCATTACAATAAGTTCTGAAGGATTTCAGTAATTTTTTCGAAAGAACTGAAATGCGCATGTTCTATTTTGTGATTGATTTTTTCGTGCTCCCAGGTGGTGTGAAACGGAATGTGTACCGCATAACCGCCAATTCCTAAAACGGGTAAAACATCCGATTTTAGTGAGTTTCCGATCATCAGAAATTCATCTGCCTGAATGTCTAAACGCCCTAGTAATTTGGTGTAATCAATTTCCTGTTTGTCCGACATTACTTCGATATGGTGAAAATAATGCCCCAGTCCCGAACGGTGCAACTTGCTGTGTTGGTCTTTCAGGTCGCCTTTGGTAGCCACAACCAGTTTGTATTTTCCGTGCAGCGTTTTTAGGGTTTCTTCGACTCCGTCGAGCAGTTCGATTGGTTTTTCGAGTAATTCTTTTCCGTATTGGATGATTTTTTCGATAACCTCAATCGGAATGGTTTTGTCTGAAATGTTTATGGCTGCTTCAATCATCGATAAAATATAACCTTTGATTCCGTAACCGTATAGTGACAAATTCTCGATTTCGATTTTGAACAATTCCTGCGAAATCCCCTGATGAGAAAGGTAATCTTCCATCAAAGCGCAGAATTTATGTTCCGTTTCCTGAAAATAAGGTTCGTTTACAAATAAAGTGTCATCGGCATCAAATGCGATTACTTTTAAGTTGGGTATTTTGTTTTTATGTAACATAGGTAAGGATGTTTTTTTGTTTCAGGTTTCAGGTTTTCTTTGTTTCAGGTTTTTTTACGACGAATTGCACGAATTAGCACTAATTTTTTTGCCACAGATTAAAATGATTTCAATGATTCTAAAAAAAATCTGCCAGATCTGCCAGATCTGCGGGAGAATTTTTCTGCCACGAATTCACGAATTTTGGTACAATCAATCTGCGTAAATCAGTATAATCTGTTTTATCCGCGGGCAAACAGCCCTCAATCTAATTCTTAGAAAAAAGCTTCTTTAAAGAAATCGTCTTATCATAGAACGTAATTCTAATTCCGAAGAGCAAAATGATTCCGCCGAAAACCATTTGTAAAGTTATTTGTTCTTCCAAAAACAACCAAGCTAAAATGGATGTAATTACAGCCTGACTTAATAAACTTAGCGAAACCCTTGTGGCACGCATGTGCTGCGTGGCGTAACTGATAGAAAGCCATGCACACAATTGGCAAATTACCGCCTGAAGTGCCAGTACAAACCAACCCGTATCAGAGAAACCGGTGAAAGGCTGATTCAAACCATAACAAATTACGGCCAAGTAAACGCTTGAAGCCAATAAACTAATGGTCATAAAGGACAAAACATCAACATCAGACAGTACTTTTTTGCTCACCAAAAGATAAATTGAATAGAGAATACCCGATAAAACAGCAAACAAGAAGGCCTGATCAAAATTTAAATCCATAAAAAAGCTAAAGCCTACCAAAGTGACCATTCCGAACAACGAAACCACGGTTCCGATCCAAAAATTGGTAGCAGGTCGTATTTTAAGAAAGAAAAAAGACCCAATTCCAACCCAAAGCGGAGATAAATTGGTAAGTAAAGAAGCCTGTGTAGCACTCGAATCCTGAATAGCAATATTCCAAACGGCAACATCTGAGGAGAATAAGATACCGCAAAGTATTGCCAGAAGAAAAGGCTTCGTTTTTGGAAGCTTAAAACTTTTGGTGATGACTACATAGGGCAAAAGCAATATCACAGCAAAAAACATTCTGTAAAAAGCCGAAATCAATCCGGGCGCCAGTTTCAGTTTAACCAATATTGGAAAAATCGAAATACAAAGTATTCCGCAAATTAAGGCTAATCTTGGTTTGGTGATTTTCATATTATTTTAGTTTGCTATTCAAATTGTTGATTTGAAAGCTTATGTTTTTTCTAAGCAAGTTTAAAATTTATAACAGTTATTCAGTAAAGCTGAAAATTTGGTACTTTTTATTGTTCTTATTATAACTTCCTAGATATAAACTGTTTTTGAACTTAAAAAGTATTAAATCTTTGTATAGAGTTTTAGAAAATATTGATACCGTTTTTTTAATTTCTTCGTTCTCTTCTAAGAAAATTCTAGCTTTGTCAAAAGCGGAGATTTTCATCTCACGATCAAGATGATTAAAAGTAGAATCAAATATACAATTCGTATAAACTACGGCTTTGTTTTTATAGGAAATTAAATTTGTTACGGTATAACTTCTTCCTGAATTAAAAGGTATCATTGTAGTTCTATTCATTCCCATTCCGCCCGTACTCATTAAATTTTGATTCATTGATATTCCAACAGAACTTTGAGTTATATCTTCTGAACTTCCAATAGCGGTATAATAAATTCCATTCAAATTATAGCACGAAATACTAGGCGCGTCTTTAATTCTTCTAAGAAATTGTTCTGAATTTTTAATAGGTTTTGTGCTGGAAAAAATATCGTTCTTTCGCCAAAAAAAGCTGTTCTTTTGCTGGAGGAAATCAGAATTTTTAAAATCAATTTCCTGATCATGCAAAACTTTATATTCTTTAAGAATGTTACCATTTAAATCACTAATTGTAAAAAACAAAACAAAAGCATTGGTTTTTATTTGAAGAATTTTGTTGTCAATTAAAAAAGAATTTGATCTAAATGTTATTGCACCATATTCGCCTTTAGTTGTTTTTTGTTGCTTAATAGATATAAGATTTGGTGTAAAATCCTGAAGATTAATTCTTAAAACTTGTGTAGCATGTGTAGTATTATCAATAGTGAAGATAATCTCCTCTGGATTATAGGTGTAAATTTTGTATCTTTTAGAGCTTAATGCTAATGACGGAGGACTGTCATTGGCTATAGTTTGAAAGCAAGGTTCTGAAGATTCATCTGTTAGAACAGTATATAAGTTTTCGGGATGATCAAATATGTTCTTAAATTCTAAATGCGACAAGTCAACTATTTTTTCGTTTAGATTTCCATTATCGTCAGATATATAAAACTTTAAAGTACTTGTGTTTTTTATTATTGTAATAAGGTAAAACTTGTTGTTGATGGTAAGTTCTTGAACTATTTTTTCCTTTTTTAGTTCTAAAGAAATTGGCCTATTTTCAGTTTTTCCAGTTGTAAAATTGATGTATTGTGAACTAATTTCTTTTCTGTCTTTCGATGCCCAAAAAACGAAACAATTATTATCCTTTTGACTATAACCAATAATGCTCTCGTATTTTTTTTCTGGTCTTACAATAGTTAAAGAATCTATAATATTGAATTTTTCATCAAATCTTATAGCGTTAGCTTTTTCCTTATCATTTAAAAACAGAATCACTTCTTTTTTATCTTCATTGACTACCTGAAAAAAATCTCTTTTTTCTTCTAATTTTAAATCAAATTCTTTTGCAATATCTTGAGAAAAAGAAGGCAAACTATTTAAAAGCAGGAATGTCAAAAGTATTTTTTTTAGCATGATCAAGGAGTTATTTTTTGCTAAGATCTTACTTTTTTCTCAAATAAAACACCAAAAAAGAAACGCGTGAATCGATTACCAATTTCACGCGTTTAAGAGAGTGTTAAGCAAACCCGACAGGTTTTTAAAACCTGTCGGGTTTATAAATTTAGAAAATTATCGCATTATCAAATTGCCATATTTTCTAATTAAATCAATTAGTTTACCGTTTCACCATTCGGAGCATCAGCATCCGGATTGATGAAAACCAGTTTTCCTTCGGCATTGGTTGTCATCAGGATCATTCCCTGACTTTCTACACCGCGTAATGCTCTTGGCGCTAAGTTGGCTAAAACCGAAACACGTTTTCCGATGATCTCTTCCGGAGAAAAACTCTCTGCAATTCCAGAAACGATTGTACGAACATCAATTCCGGTATCTACTTTCAGTACTAGAAGTTTGTTGGCTTTTGGCATTTTTTCTGCTTCCAAAATAGTTCCAACACGGATATCCATTTTAGCGAAATCTTCAAATTGAATAAGTTCTTTTTGTGGTTCAGGTTGCTTGCTTTCGGCAAGATTAGCGGTTTTTGTAGCTTCCAATTTGTCTATTTGTTTTTGAATTTCTTCATCTTCAATTTTTGCGAAAAGTAATTCGGCTTCCCCTATTTGGTGGCCTTCCGGAATCAATTCTGAATTTTCAGCAACATCATTCCATTTCAGTTTGCCTTCATTTTTTAGGATTTTGGATAATTTAGCGGCAGTAAAAGGTAAAAACGGTTCAGCCAAAATGCTCAGCGCAGCAGCGATTTGTAAGGCTACATACATTTGAGTTTTTACACGCTCCGGATTGTCTTTCATTACTTTCCAAGGCTCTTCGTCGGCTAAATATTTATTTCCTAAACGAGCTACATTCATCAATTCGCCTAAAGCTTCACGGAATCTGTAACGCTCAACCGAACTTGAAATAACAGCCGGGTAAGCTTTCAATTCTGCCAAAGCAGCCTCGTCAACTTCGTTGAAATCATTCGGTTTTGGAATAAATCCGTCGTAATATTTATTGGTTAAAACGACTACACGATTGATGAAATTTCCAAAAATCGCTACCAGTTCGTTATTATTTCTCGCCTGAAAATCTTTCCAGGTAAAATCGTTGTCTTTAGTTTCCGGTGCATTTGACGTTAAGGCATAACGCAAGACATCTTGTTTCTCCGGAAATTCTTCTAAATATTCGTGCAACCAAACCGCCCAGTTTTTAGAAGTCGAAAGTTTGTTTCCTTCCAAATTCAAAAACTCATTTGCAGGCACGTTGTCCGGTAAAATATAACTTCCTTCGGCTTTTAACATCGCCGGGAAAATAATACAGTGAAAAACAATATTGTCTTTCCCTATAAAATGAACCAGTTTGGTGTCTTCGTCTTTCCAGTAAGGTTCCCAGTCTTTTCCTTCACGGGCAGCCCATTCTTTAGTAGAAGAGATGTATCCGATAGGGGCATCAAACCAAACGTATAATTTTTTTCCTTCGGCACCTTCAACCGGAACATCAATTCCCCAGTCAAGGTCACGCGTTACCGCACGAGGCTCAAGTCCACCGTCAACCCATGATTTTACTTGTCCGTAAACATTCGGTTTCCAGTCGTTTTTATGTCCAACCAAAATCCATTCTGTTAAGAAATCGGTATATCTGTCCAAAGGTAAAAACCAGTGTTTCGTTGATTTTAAGATTGGAGTTTCTCCGGTAATTGTCGATTTTGGGTTAATTAGGTCGGTTGCATTTAAAGTCGATCCGCATTTTTCGCACTGATCCCCGTATGCTTCTTCATTACCACATTTCGGGCAGGTTCCAACCACAAAACGATCCGCCAAAAACTGATTGGCTTTGGCATCGTACAATTGTTCGGTTATTTCTTCAATAAAATCGCCTTTATCATACAGGGTTCTAAAGAATTCCGAAGCCGTATCATGGTGAATTTTAGCAGAAGTTCTGGAATAATTGTCAAACGAAATTCCGAAATCAGCAAACGATTTACGGATCACACCGTCGTATTTATCAATAACTTGTTGTGGCGTAACTCCTTCTTTTTTGGCTTTCATCGAAATTGCAACACCGTGTTCGTCGCTTCCGCAAATAAACGCAACGTCTTTTCCTTGTAAACGTAAATATCTCGAATATATATCTGCAGGCACATAAACCCCCGCCAAATGGCCAATATGTATAGGTCCGTTGGTGTATGGTAAGGCTGCCGTAATGGTATATCTCTTTGGATTCTGTATCATAACTCAATTTTATTGAGTGCAAAAATAAGCAATAGAATTGAGATTTTGTTATTGCGCGGAGTTTCACAGAGAAAAAGCACAGAGATTCGCAAAGAATTTTGTTTTTTGGATCTCATGAAGAGGTGAAGGCGCAAAGAAATTTACCCCATTGTTATGTTATTTCGGCCGAAGGGAGAAATCCTCACATGGTGAGCGCGCACTGTTGCGGAGCTTCTTGCGAGGATTTCTCCCTTCGGTCGAAATGACAACAGTGTGTTTGATCGTCAGGTTGAGCGAAGTCGAAGCCATGCAAAGTGACTCTTTATAGGAGGCTTCGACTTCGCTCAGCCGGACAATACGATTAATCTTTGCGAATCTCTGCACAATAACGAATAAAATAGAACCAGTTTAAACTAGCATCCCTGTTAAAATCTTCAGGATTTATTTCGCAACCTTTGTATTCAAAAAAACAAGAAAAAGGCAATTTTATGAGCAAGACAAAACTGATCATCAATAAAAACGGATCAATAAAAATAGAAGGCGATTTCGAAATCATGGATTCTGAAGGAGCTGTTTACGGACTACAAGGAAGATCGGCATTGGGTCTTTGCCGTTGCGGATTATCAGCAAACAAGCCTTTTTGCGATGGCGGACACCGTAATAATTTTGAACACGAATCAAAAGCATTCGATTTACCACCAATGAAAACAAACTAAGAACATTGTTTTTGGTTATTCTGATAAAGAAGCTGCATCTTAACTGATGTGGCTTTTTTTTGTTTTCATTTTTGCCTAATTTCTCAATTATGATAAGTTATTTCCTTAAAAAAGTGTGTTATATTTACCTAAATTTTTAAAAATATAAAGAATGAAAAAATTGGTAACCCCCTTGTTGCTTTTATGTTTTGTTTTGGCTCATGCCCAAACACAAAAGACGGTTTCGAGTGATTGGACATCTTTCAATCAGACGATAGAAATTCAATCTCCTGTAAAGAAAAAGTTCAGAGTAATTGCATCGGTAAAAGTAGAGACTACCGAACCTAAGTCCTGGGCAGGAGTTTGGGCCAGAGTAGATACCAAGAATGACGAGGACGGTTTTTTTGATAATATGAGTGACAGACCTGTTAAATCAAACGAATGGAAATCGTATACTGTGGAAGGGACCATCGATAAAAATAGTAAATCATTGAGTTTTGGAGGTCTTTGTTTGTATAACGGGAAGTTTTATTTTGATAAATTCGAATTGCTGATCGAGAATGACAAAGGTGTTTTTGAACCTTTGGCAGTTTTAAATCCAAGTTTTGAAACACCTTTAAAGAATGGTGAGATTCCGAAATGGGGTCTGGGTATTTCAAAAGATGCTTATGTAAAAGTGAAAGAGTATAAAATTACACTTGACAAATCCAGTACCGACGGTAAAAACAGTTTGATGCTGGAAGGAAGCGGTATTAAACCAAGATTAGAAGCGAAAATTGGGAATGTGGAAGGAGCATCGCCAAAAATTGGAGACATGATATCGATGCTTGAAGATCTTAAGGCTCGAGTAGAAAGAGCGGTGAAGAATATGAGTCCATACGAAATTGATTATTTGCATGACGAACAAGCCAACCGAATCGGATCATTGGTGATGCATCTTGCGGCAGCCGAAAAGTACTATCAGGTTTTTACCTTCGAAAACAGAGGATTTAATGAAGAAGAGAAGAAAAAATGGGATGCTGCCTTAAACTTAGATCAGGGCGGACGTGATGAATTTAAAGGGCATGATGTACAATATTATTTGGACATTTATAATGAAGTAAGAGCTAAAACTATTGAGGAATTAAAGAAAAGAGACGATGCCTGGTTTGCCGAAGTTCAGCAAAGATACGATTGGACAAACCAATATTGCTGGTTTCATGTTATGGAGCATCAATCCAGTCATTTAGGACAGATTTTGTTTTTAAAGAAACGAATTCCGCCTCAGCAGAAACCAACATTACCAAAGGAAATTAAAAAGTAAAAGTTCCTGTTTCTCATAAAAAAAAGCTGCATCATGTGCAGCTTTTTTAATTTATATCTAAGAAGTCATCGTACTGGCTGTAATGGTTGAGACAGTCAACGATTTGAGAAATACTAACATTTGGGTTTTGTTTTGTCGCCAAATCAATAACATCCTGAAAATTATCGCAGGAATACCCAAACCAAAAATTCATTTCAAGAACATCCGGAGGGTAAATTTCGTTATCATCGTCGTCAATTTCAGAGGTGTCTCCAATGTACACGGTCATTTCAGCTGAAAGAGAATCGATATGATCCGGCACATAAACACTGTAATAATAATTGCTGTCGTAGGTAAGAGCGCGATCTTTTTTGGCCTGCACGAATGGTACAAAATCGCTGAGTACCCATGTTTTATTTTTAAAATCAGGCATTATGATCTAAAGGTTTAATTTTAAAAAACGGAGGTATTATAAGTATAGTTCTCCGCGCATTGTTATAACAGACGAACCTCCAACCAAAATATCATTGGTTCTGTTCATGACTTCAATCATCGACGCTTGTTTTAACTTAACGCCCTGCAGAATTTTATATTCGTGGTCGGATTTCGTAAATTTCTTCTGAGTCAAAAAGCCAATCAGTGGTCCGGCAGCAGTTCCGGTGGCAGGATCTTCGTTTATTCCGATGATCGGATTAAAGAACCGTGTTTCGACAATATGGTCTTCATTTGGACTAATGGTAAAACAATAAAAACCTTCGGATTGGTATTCTTTCGAAATCTCGATAAGCAATTTATTATCGGGAACGCATTCGTTCAGCAATTGACTGTTCTTGATTGGAACCATAGTGTGGGCAACTTCGGTTTTTACAATGGTGGGCACAAAGTCGTTACTGTCTAAGTCTTCAATCTTTAAACCCAGTGCTACCGCTATTTTATAAGTTGGAATTTCTCGTTTAATCTCAGCTGATTTTTGGTGCATTTGCACGATAGGATCAAGCGTATTAGGGTCAAAGCTTACGGTGATCGGTATTGGGGAATTCTTCATGATTACAAAACGGTTGTGCTCGTCCTGTTCCTCAAAGATGGGCATTTCTTTTAGCAATGCTCCACAAACGGCACCTAATAAATTATGTCCTGCCCCGTCGATTTCAAAACCGATGGGTGTAAACGAACGTACATTTAGCGCTTTTTGATCTTTGGAGTAATAAACAAATGAAGTTTCAGAATAGCCAAATTCTTTTGCAATATCTTTATAAGTTTCGATGTCTAGATTGCCATCCGTAAAAACGACTGACAACGGGTTGCCTTTGTAGCTTTTATTTGAGAATACATCTAAAACGTAATATTCTAATGCTGTTCTTCCTTTCATCGCTTTTTCTTTTTTTAACGGAATAAAGTTACAGTTTATACCATTTCAAAACAACAGCGTTTATAACATTCGTTTTTGTTCTCCACTTATTTGTATGGCTTTCTCTAATCTCGAAAGTCTGGTTTTTTCCTGCTTGGCAGTCATAATCCAGTGAATCATTACTTTTTTGTACGAGGGCGCCTGGTTATCAAAATATTCCCAGGCAGTTGGGTGTGCTTTAAACTGTTTTTCAAATTCTGGGCTAAGTACGGAAGGGGCTGTTTCGTGCGAATAAATTTTGGATCTTTCTTCAGATCTAAATTCAAACGCTTTTTGACCTTCGGGCATCATGAGTCCGGCTTTGGTGAGGTCTTCGATTTTTTTGATGTTGATGGCACTCCAGATACTGGATTTTTTTCGGGGCGTAAACCGTATCGTATAACTTTCATGGTCAATTGATTTTCGAATGCCGTCGATCCAGCCAAAACATAGTGCCTGATCTACCGATTCTGACCAAGACATACACGGTTTTTTACTGCTCACCTTATAAAAACCTACTAAAAGTTCGGTTTCTTTTTGATGATGTTTTTCTAACCATGTTCTGAATTTTTCTTGGGTATCAAAGAAGGTTGGTGTCATTTTGGGTTAAGTTAGTGCATTGAATGTGAAAAGGGTATTCCGACACATAGAAACATAGCTTTAACGAAATATAGAATGCAAAAGGAAACATCTTTCTTTTACATAGCCAGCTCTGTGCATTAAAATTAAGTGAAACGTCTTTTTTGAGCAAACAAAAACTATGTTTCTATGTGTTTATAATTTTATTCTCTGCTCAAAGTTAGTAATTAATCGTCTTTACAATTAGTTCTTTATCTTTGTAAACTAATTATTAAGGACATTCATTATGGCAAAAGGACCTGAAAAAAACGGCAAAAACAAGGCTTTGCATACCAAATTGCTAAAACGAAAAAAGGCTAAGCTTCAGGAAGAAAAGAAAGCGCAGGCTTTGCGTTTGAAAGCTTTAGTGGCAAAAATGAATGAAAAGAAGAATGGTGATGAATCGGATGCGGTTTAAATTGGAACATACTTTTTATTCCTCCAGTTCTTTCCAACAGCTGTCTATCTCTCTTTGAATCTCTGTTTCTAATTTTTGAAGTTCATTTATAACCCAAAATGGACTTTCTCACACTATTGGATAAGTATTAATTTTTAAGGATCTCTTCTTTTTTTAACTTTGAAATCTCCATAACATGTTCAGATAGTTGTATGAAGCGATCTAATCCTCTTTCTTTTGTTTGAGAAGTGGGAGACCAAAAACGATAACTTTCGTTTTTTCCTTTAGAGCCAAATTCTATTTTCCAGGTACTTCCGTCAAATCCACTTCTTTGCGCTTTGTCCATATCTATTTTATCTAGAGAAGCAGTTGCATTAACGAGCTTTTCAAAAGCTTTGTGATCTATTTTAAAAAAGGTGTCAATTTTACTATATGCCCATTTTGGGGTGTCAAATAATGGTTTGCTTTGGATAAGCACAATTGCACTGTCATTACTAGGTGTTTTAGAAATGTTTATGTTTACTTTATTGTAAGGGATTCTAAGTTCACTACTGTATGAAAATTCAATTTCATCTATTTTGGATTCTTGTACCTGGCAACTTAAAAATACGACTGTTATTAAATAAAATATAATACGTTTTGTGATCATAGTTGCCCCTTATTTCAAGCTAAAATAATATTTTTTCCTTCAAAACGATCTCTTATTATAAACACGAATGTGCGTTAGGGATAGTAGCGAAAAGCCCGCAGCCTGACAAAGGAAGTGCGAGGACTTGCAGCGGATAGCCCGGCCCGGAGGGAAACGCCAAAAAAAATATTCTCATTCCTATTATTATTTCTCCGAAATTTGCAAATCAATCTCAAAACAAAATCAAAATGGAGGAATTTGGTAGAATAATAGTTTCTGAAACGGCAATGAACAGTGAAAATCTTCAGGATGTGATTCACTCAAACATTTCGGTAATCAATTTAATGCGTGAAGAAGGGGTTGATGACGAGTTTATTCACGAAGATGCACTGATGAGTTATTACTTAGATTATTACTATTCACAATATGCTGAAGGGAATTTTGCTCAGTTTGTTTATAAATCGGGTTGGAATAAAGAGTTAAACGAACTTATTGAAGAAGGGTTGGCTTTGATTGGTGCCGAAAAATATCTGGAGTTGTTTCAGCAGCAAAGCAAAAAAGTCAAATTGATGAGCAGTGTAAAGCTTAATAAATTTGTGAGCGGAAAATTGGAAGGCGTTAATCCAACACGTGATTTGCTGAACAACGATACGTTTTATGAATTAGAGGAAAATCTGGTTACCTTAAATGCTAATTTCTTAAAAAATCATCCCGATTTTGCAGTCCTTTCTGTAGACGATATGTTTGCAACTTTGGAGGAATTTGTGGGACATGAGATTAAGAGGGCTTAGTTTTTAGTCTCGCAATGACGCGAAGCCGTAAAGTTTTTTCGAAGAAAGAGAAGTTTTGTTGTTATCAGGCAGGTTTGCGGCTTATTTAAAAACCGATGAATTGAAAACGTTATTGATAGAAAATAAATAATTTTACCCAAAATGCATTTTCTGCATAACCCATAAAATTTTGAGCGCACAAATTTTCAGCTGTATAAAAAGAACCTTTGCCTTGTTGTTTTTGCCGGTCGCCTTATCAGGTCAGGTAAAAAATACGGATGCCGTTGATAATGTTACTCGCTATTATTATGAAGATCATGTCGTCTCGGTACAAATTTGGTACGGACCAGACAACAATCCGGACAGTACCAAAACCTATTATCCGAATGGAAAACTAAATGAGGTTTTTTATTATGATGAAAAAGGTCTAAAAGATTCCGATTGTTTTCAATACAACCAACAAGGAGAGAAATTAGTCACCTGGAATTTTTCGCATGGAAAACAAATAAGCAGAACCGATCATAAACTGCCGTTTACTAAAGACAGGGAAGAAACGGTAAAAAAGGCTCTTAAGCTGCTTACCGAAATTAATATTAAAACCAATTACAATCCCACAAAAGTTAATGATTTGTACAATCGCGGCGTGTTAAGCGTGAGTCTTGGAAATATCACTTTGGCTCTTGAAGATTTGAAAAAGGTAGAATATGCGGTTGATAAGGACCCAAAAAATAAAAGTATCGCTCTGGCCGATTCTCTAGAACAAAAAAAGGATCTGTTTAGAAGCAAACTGTATGACCGGTTAGCATTTGTTTATGCTTCGCGTGAAATGGATAATTTTGCGATTGAGTATTACCACAAAGCAATAAAGAGTGCTCCCGACGATTTGCGTATTCTGTACAACTTTGCGTCATTGCTTCAACGCAGAAAGATAGACGATCTGGCACGTTTTTATTTGGAGAAAATCATAGCGGTAAAACCGGATCACCCATACGCAAGATGGGGACTTGCACGACTGTACAGCGATAGCGGAGAATATGAGAAAGCAATGGAAAATATTGCCTTAGCTTTTGTATCTGAAAAAGTAATTACCGAACAAACTTCGGCTTACGGAGGCAGAGATTTAAGAACTGTCCGCGGTTTACTTTATCATAAGTTAGGAGAATCAGATAAAGGAATTGCCGATTTGAAATCGGTATTGGAAAGAGACAAAAACAATTCGTATGCCATGAAAAATCTTGGCATCATTTATCTGGATCAGCATAAGTACAAAAAGGCCTGTGAATGGTTTCAGAAAGCAAAAGAACTCAATTATAGTTTAGTGTATGACGAAACAGATTTACCCTCTTTATTAGAAAACGCCTGCAAGGATACCCAGTCGGAAATTGCAATTACCAAAAAGCCTTTTGTTTTTCCGAATCCTGCAAAAACGGTGATTTCAATACAAGATTTTGATGTCGAAAGCTTCGATTATGAGTTTTTTAATTTTGAATCTGTTACCGTTTTAAAAGGCAAAAGTGCCGACGGGAAAATAGATGTTTCGACCTTGTCTTCCGGATTTTATGTGCTGAAAGTGACTACAGCAGATTCGACAGCAAGTTTTAGGGTGATTAAAGAATAAAGGACACCCCCTTGAGTACATTTAAATGAAGTGAAACACCTTTTTTAGGATACAGGACCTCTGTCGTTATGTATTAAAATGAATTGAAAATCATTGTTGTGGTTAAAGCTGTTGCGAAATGTATCGTTCCTCTGGAACTTAATTTTGAAGACGCTTTATTTTCAACGGATTAAAATCCGTTGCTATAAAATTTGTCGTTCCTTCGGAACTTACTTATGCGGTTGTTTTTGTTGTTAATGAATAACAAACCACATCCAAATAGTTTTTGATAAGATAAAGATTAAAGTTGTAAAAGAGCCATCGGCTCGAGTAATATTGTAGCGACGAATTTTAATTCGTCGTAGAAAATAACCATAACGATAAAAGAACCATCGGTTCGAATGATATTGAAGCAACGGATTTTAATCCGTTATAAAAATAGGAATAACCATAAAAGAGCCATAGGCTCGACACATATTATTTTTGAGATTTGTTTAATGCGTTGGGCATAATTAACAAAAAAATGATTCAACACATCGAATCATAGATTTTAGGTGTAAAAAAGAGAACAAGAAAGAAATATATTTCTTTCACATAAGAGACTATGTGCGTTTAAATGAAGTGAAATGCCTTTTTTACAGATACAGAACCTATGTCGCTATGTGTTAAATAGTGGATTTATATGAAATTCTTTGCGCAGCTCTGCGAATATTTCGTGTATCGCTGTGCAATAACTCTCGAAATAACTTTAGAATCAACTTTGTCGTGATCTTAGGAAACATTTCCTTAAATTTGCTTCCATTATAAAAAAATACAATAGTTATAAAAAACAAGCTATGTTACAAATCGCATTTATTAGAGAGAATCAGGAGAAAGTAATCAAGGCTTTAGCAAAACGTAATATCGATGCTAAAAGCGTTGTGGA
>JAHEZJ010000022.1:0-77862 GCA_023251135.1 Flavobacterium sp.
ATTGCCAGCACGCACCATCATATTTGGAGGTGACGTATTGCCAGTATCACATGTAAAAGAAATCGCAGCACAAGATCCAAACGTAACCATCGTGAATCATTACGGTCCAACCGAAAGTACCATTGGAAAATTATTGCACAAAGTAGATCCTGATTTTGATTATGTGACCATCCCGGTTGGAAAATTATTCTCCAACAGTGAAGCTTATATTGTAAGCAGCGACATGTCGTTATGCCCAATTGGAGTTTCTGGAGAATTATTATTAGGAGGAGCAGGAATCTCAAAAGGATATTTGAATCGTGAAGATTTAACCCAGGAGAAATTCATCGCCAACCCATTTGCGGGAGCTAAGAGTGCGGTTTTATACCGAACCGGAGATTTGGTACGCAGAAATGCATTGGGAGAAATTGAATTTTTAGGACGTGTAGACGATCAGGTTAAAATTCGCGGCTATCGTGTCGAATTAAAAGAAATCAGCCGAGTGATTCAGGGATATTCCGGAATTGTACAAAGCGAGGTTTTGTTTAAAGAAGACAGCACAGGCGTTAAACGTTTGGTGAGTTATTTGGTGGCCGAAGAAGGTTATTCAGAGGCTGATTTGAAATCTTATCTTTTAGGAATAGTTCCTGATTATATGGTTCCTCAGGTATTTGTAGTCTTAGATCAGATGCCGTTAACTTCAAACGGAAAGATCGACAGAAAAGCATTACCGGATCCTACCGTTACCCAGGACCGTGTGTATGTTGCCGCCGAAACTGAAGTAGAAAAAGACCTGGTAGCCATCTGGCAGGATTTACTAAATGTAGAACAAGTAGGGGTTACCGATGATTTCTTCGAATTAGGAGGGCATTCGTTACTGGCCGTTCGTTTGCTATCAGCGATCAAAACGACACTGAATGTTGCCATCAACATCACCGATATTTTCGATCATACTAATATTGCAGCTTTAGCCGCTTTTATAGAAAGTCAGGACAACACGGCTGTATTGCCTTTGGTAACCAAACAAGACTTACCGGCAGATATCCCGTTGTCTTATGCGCAGGAGCGTTTGTGGTTTATCGACAGGTTAAAAGGAAGCGAGCATTATCATGTCCCGGTACTATTAAACCTGAAAGGAGATTTGAATATAGAATTTCTTTCACGAGCGTTAAATACGATTGTAGAGCGTCATGAAGCATTGCGTACCATTTTTGTTGAAAAAGAAGGTATTGCCTATCAAAAAGTACAATCTTCAGATGCCTGGGATCTTACTATTTTCACTGCTGTGGCAGATCAGGCTGCATTTATCAAAGAAGAAGTAAACCGTCCTTTCGATTTGTCTAAAGACTATATGCTGCGTGCAACCGTCATCAAACAATCAGATAATGAGCATATTTTATTGCTGGTTCGTCATCATATTGCAACCGATGGCTGGTCGACATCACTGATCGTAAATGAGTTTAAAACCTTGTATGCTTCTTATAAAGAAGGAAAAGAAGCCGATTTACCGGTTCTTGATTTCCAATACACCGATTATGCGGTTTGGCAGCGTTCAGAAATTTCAGGAGATTATTTAGCAGAGAAATTAGCGTATTGGGATTCTAAACTGACGGGAGTTGCTCCTTCGGCACTTCCTACAGATTACCCAAGACCTGCGGTTCAAAGCGGTTCAGGAGATTATATCAATTTTAAATTAGACAGCGAACGCAGCGAGGCTTTACGTGCCTATGCAAAGGAAGAGGGCGTAACCTTATTCATGTTATTGCTGAGTGTTTATAAAGTATTGTTATACCGTCACAGCGGACAGTCGGATATTTGTATCGGAACTACCGTTGCCAATCGTCCACAACAGGAATTAGAGTCCATGATCGGATTCTTTGTAAATACTTTGGCCCTTCGCAGTGATTTGTCCGGTAATCCATCGTTTAATGAGGTGTTGAAATCGGTAAAACAAACCACTTTAGAAGCGTACAGTCATATCGCTGTTCCGTTTGAAAAAGTAGTAGATCGCGTAGAGAAAGCGAGAGATAAAAGCAGAAACTCTTTATTCCAGGTCTTGTTTGTTTTAAATAACAACCCGGAGGCTAAGGTGTCTGAATTCAGTGATATTACCATTGAACCAATGGGAATGGAATACAACATTTCAAAATTTGATTTGACCATTTTTGCCGAAGATAGCCCGGAAGGAATTTCGTTCTCCTTCAACTATTGCACTGATCTTTTCAGTTCGGCTACAGTAGCAGGATTACTATCACACTACGAAAACCTGCTGACTACTATTTTGGCAGACGGAGGTACAGCTATAGGAAATCTGGCGATGCTTAGCCCGGAAGAAGAGCAGGCATTAACAGTAGGTTACAATACCGCTGATTATACCTTATCAGGAGAAGGAACCGTATTATCGCTTTTTGAGGCGCAGGTTGCTAAAACTCCAGATGCAGTTGCTTTTGTGTACAACGATAACCGTATGACATACAAAGAGCTGGACGAAGCAGCTACCAAATTGGCGTATCATTACCAACAGACTTATGAGTTACAGCAGAATGATCTGATGGGTATTATGATGGATACTTCGAACTGGTCTTTATTAGGAATCTTATCGATCCTAAAATCAGGAGCAGGTTATGTGCCAATTGATGCTGCTTTACCAAAAGAGCGTCAGTTGTACATGGTGCAGGAAGCCAATATAAAAGCGTTGTTGATCGAATCAAGCAGTTTGTTTGACGTAATCGACTTTTCGGTTCCGGTATTTTCACTTGATATTCAGTATGCCGATGTAGCAGCACTGCCACAGGAAGTTACTTTTTCAACATTGGCTACTGAAGAAACTACCGCTTATGTCGTGTACACTTCAGGAACAACGGGTCAGCCAAAAGGCGTTCAGGTAAGTCACAAGAATCTGGTAGATTATTACGAAGGATTAGAGGCTAAAATTTCAATTAGCACCAACAAAAGCTTTGGATTAATGTCTTCGCTTTCTGCCGATTTAGGAAATACCGTACTGTTCGGTTCTTTATTAAGCGGAGGCTGTTTGCATTTGTTCAACAAAGAATCTTTAATGGATGGGGTGAAACTACAAGCCTATTTTAACACCAACACAATTGATTGTATCAAAATAGTACCAAGCCACTGGCAAGCGTTGCGTCTGGATACCGATTTATTATTGCCAGCACGCACCATCATATTTGGAGGTGACGTATTGCCAGTATCACATGTAAAAGAAATCGCAGCACAAGATCCAAACGTAACCATCGTGAATCATTACGGTCCAACCGAAAGTACAATTGGAAAATTATTACACAAAGTAGATCCTGATTTTGATTATGTGACTATCCCGGTTGGAAAATTATTCTCCAACAGTGAGGCTTATATTGTAAGCAGCGACATGTCGTTATGCCCAATTGGTGTTTCTGGAGAACTACTATTAGGAGGAGCAGGAATCTCAAAAGGATATTTGAATCGTGAAGATTTAACCCAGGAGAAATTCATCGCCAATCCATTTGCGGGAGCTAAGAGTACGGTTTTATACCGAACCGGAGATTTGGTACGCAGAAATGCATTGGGAGAAATTGAATTTTTGGGACGTGTAGACGATCAGGTTAAAATTCGTGGCTATCGTGTCGAATTAAAAGAAATCAGCCGAGTGATTCAGGGATATTCCGGAATTGTACAAAGCGAGGTTTTATTTAAAGAAGACAGCACAGGCGTTAAACGTTTGGTGAGTTATTTGGTGGCCGAAGAAGGTTATTCAGAGGCTGATTTGAAATCTTATCTTTCAGGAATAGTTCCGGATTATATGGTTCCTCAGGTATTTGTGGCCTTAGATCAGATGCCGTTAACTTCAAACGGAAAGATCGACCGAAAAGCATTACCGGACCCTACCATTACAGCAGGACGCGACTATGTTGCACCAACTACAAAGGTAGAAGAGGATTTGGTTACCATCTGGCAAAATCTGCTTAATGTGGAAGAAGTAGGGGTAACGGATAACTTCTTTGAATTGGGAGGCGATTCTATCATTGTCATTCAGGTAGTGAGCAGAGCGAAGAAAAAAGGATATCAAATTCAGGTACAAGATTTGTTCGACTATCAAACGATAGCTGAGCTGGCGGTTGCTGCTGAACAAAATAGTAAAGAGCTAAGCACGGCCGAACAGGGAATCTTAGAAGGAGAAGTGCCTTTATCTCCAATTCAGCAATGGTTTTTCGAAAGAAACGAAAACGTGTTTTCACATTTTAATCAGGGCGTTTTATTAAGTATCGATAAAAAGATTGTCAAAGAAAAATTAGAAGAAACAGTAGCCTTAATTACCAAACGTCACGACTCGCTCAGATGCAGCTATCAAAAAGAGAGCACAGACGGGCAGACCGAATGGAAACAGTTTTATGGACAACCTGCCAATTTGTATCGTACCGAAACGATCGAAGCAGGAACGAACATTGCAGAAGCTGTTACAGCCATTTGTGTAAAATACCAGGAATCACTGGATATCGAAAAAGGAGATTTAGCACGTTTTGTTCTCATTGAAACACCGGATGCCGAGCAGTACAACCGACTTTTTATGGTTTCTCATCACCTGGCAGTAGACGGAGTTTCGTGGCGATTTATCATTGATGATCTGGAAACACTTTTAGCAGAAGAAACGCTGGATGAAGCCCAGTATTTAGCCAATAAAAACAACTCTTTCAGAGATTGGATCAACAAGCTGAAAAACTTTGCAGAAACCGAAGAAATAGAATCTCAGTTAGAGTACTGGCAGCAAATTAATACCGATTATAACCCGCTTCCAACTGATTTTTCGGCCAACAAACCAACCCGACAAACCAAGAAAACTCAGGTAGGAGTCTTGAGCGAGGAATACACCAAACAGCTATTAAAAGAGGCCAATACAGCCTACAATACTGAAATCAATGATTTGATGTTAAGCGCACTTCAAATGACCTTTGAAGATGTTTTCGGAACAAAACGACTGGCATTAGGTTTTGAAGGTCACGGAAGAGAAAACGTACTGAAAGACATAGATGTGAGCGGTACTACAGGATGGTTTACCAATAAATATCCTGTGATCCTGTCTAAAGGCGATGCAAAAACCGAAGGCGATACGGTAAAATCGGTAAAAGAAGCGTTGCGCAAAATCCCGACCAAAGGAATGGGATATGGCTGCCTGCGTTACTTACACTCGTCTGATGAAATACGCAGTTCGTTAAAAAATTGCGGATGGGATGTAGTGTTCAATTATTTGGGACAGATCGATAATGTGCTGAATCAAAGCGCCATTTTTTCAGGAGCCTCAGAATTTTCGGGAGACCATATTAGCCCAACTTCCATATTAGAAGAGAAATTTATCATCAAAGCAATTATTGTTGCCAACGAACTTAGAATTTCCTGGGACTATTCGGAAGAACAATATCGTTCAGAGACCGTTCAGAATTTGGCTCGTACCTATGTCGAAAATTTAACGCAGCTGATCAAACACTGTATCAATAAAAAAGTGAGCGAAGTGACTCCTTCAGATTTTGGATTGAGTGACACCTTAGATTTTAAAGAATTCGACGCTTTATTTGAATCAGAAGCTGAGGTAGATTCAGAGAGCGAAAGTATCCTGAGATTCTAAACGCTGTTTTGTACGAACCTTATTTACTATTAATTACCTAACACCAAAACATATGAAATTACCTGTTTCTTATCACCAGCAAAGGATGTGGTTTATTGATCATTTTGAAAGAGATTATCTGTATGAAGGAGGGCCTGTTTATCACAATATCCCTTTGAGTTTAACCCTTAAAAAAGAGGTGACCACCAACGAAATTTATCAGGCTTTTGCACAATTAATCAACCGTCATGATATTTTAAGAACGACCATAATAAAAGAGGGTGATCAGATTTTTCAATCCATTAAAACGCCGGAAGAAATTAGCATAGAAAACTTGCTTACAGAGCAGTCTGATCTTAAAGAAAATCAGGAAACATTGCGCAAAGGATTTTTCAATTTTGAAAATGAATTACTGGTAAAAGCCTTTTTTGAACGATTGGAAAATCATACCCGAATACTGTTTGTTTTCCATCACGCTATTGTTGACCGCTACAGTCTTGGTATTCTTAAGGAAGATTTTTTAAGTTTTATAGCGCATCCCAAAGATTCATTAGGATTCACCATGCAATACAAAGATTTTTCAGAATGGGAACAGGCCGTTGATCCTTACGAAACCGAAACATTGGTTGCGCATTGGAGAAAACGATTATCCAATCTGCAGGTATTGTACATTCCAACAGATACAGAACGAGTACCGGTACATATTTATAAGGCCGCAACAACTGCTTTTTCGTTTAGCAAAGACCGTTTGCAATCTTTTGCCGCTATCAATGGCACGACATCACAAATAGTAACGCTGGCGGTTTACAAAATGGCCTTGGCTAAATTTTCAGGACTTTCTGAAATCGTGATCGGAACCCTTATGGACATGCGCAATCATCTTACCGCATCGACCGTAGGCGCTATCGAAAATCTGGTAGTCTTACAATCTGTTTTGGAAGAAAACACAACATTAGCCGAGGCTTGTACCGTTGTGGCCAATACCTGGAATACGGCAGATCTAAACAAGGGAATTCCTTTTGATAAGCTGGTGGTAGAGATCAATCCTAAAAAGGACATGAGCAGAACCGCACTATTTGATGTTTTATACCTCTACGATCAGCATAACGCTGTTACCGAAGATCAGGACGAACCATTTGAGTATAAAAATCAAGGATTAGGAAAATATGATCTTAACCTTTTGGTACAGGAAAAAGAGACCACTTTTGATTTTATACTCACCTATAACGACCTCTATTTTCAACCGGGAACCATTGCGGCATTTTTAGAAAGTATGGAAAATATTCTTGAAACCGCTGCAGTACACCAAGAAGAGTTACGAGGTATCGCATTGTTCTAATTACAACTTACACAAAAGATTGATTACGCTACTACTAGAAAATACATTTTAAAATCATGGAAAAATTCATAAAACAATTAAAAAGCCTTGGATTCGAACTTAAAATTGATGGCCAGGATTTAATCTTATTAGGAAAAGAAGGAAAACTGACTCCTTCTGATATTAAAATCATTACAGAACGCCCTGATGTTACTTCTTTTATTAAAGAAAATAAAGCAGATATCATTACATATTTAAAGAAAGAAGATTTTAAGCTGGACAGAAAAAACATCTCTTCGATGTATGGACTGAGCCCTGTACAAGAAGGTATCCTGTTTCACAGTACCTATTTGTACAATACAGAATCTAAGGAAAACACAACTTACCACACGCAGTTTGATGTTAGTTTTTCTTCAAAATTAAATGTAGACCTCTTTAAAAAGGCCTGGCAAAATGTAATCAATAACCACACCATCCTTAGAACCGGATTTATTTATGATAAAGTAAATATTCCGATCCAGTTTGTCAATAAAGAAGTAGAAGTTCCGTTGCGTTTTATCGATTTAACAAACGATAGCGATCAGGAAAAAGAAGCAAAGTTCCTCGCCCTTAAAAATGAAGACCGATTTGAGGATTTCAGCTTTACCAATCCGCCGTTAATGCGTATCACTATTGCTAAGTTTGGAGAGGACGCTTATAAAATGATCTGGACAAAACACCACGTATTATGGGATGGATGGTCCGGCCAGGTAATCATTCAGGAAGTAATACGAGCGTACACCAACCTAATGTATGGTACCCCGATCGAGGCGCAGGTAGAAGATAAATACGAAGATTTTATCAACTACATCAAATCGATAGATGCTTTTGAAGAAAAAGCATTCTGGCAGTCTTATATGAAAGACTTTAGCGAGCCTTCTTTACTGCCATTTTGTAAAGCAGCGCACGAACGTAATAAAGGAAAAGGAAAATACGAACGTATCAGTATTGATTTTGATGAAGCATTGACACAAAAAATCAACGACTTTTCAAAATCAAATCACGTTACACCAAATACACTGACACAAGCGGTATGGGCTATTTTATTGTCAAAATACACAGGCCTTAAAGACATCGTGTACGGAGTGACGGTTTCCGGACGTCCGGCAGATTTAAACTATGACAACAAAGTGGGATTGTACATCAACACCATTCCTTTAAGAGCTAAAATAGACAACAGTCAGACTATTGCAGCTTTTTTAGACATGCTTCAAAAAACGTCTGTAGGAGCAAGAAATTTTCAGCATACCTCTCTTAGTAAAATCCAGCAATGGAATGAAATTAAAGGAGACTGCTTTGACTCTTTACTATCGTTTACCAACTATCCGTCTAAAAGCGGCGATAATTCCCGTAAAGCTGTTTTAGAAATAGACAATGTGAATGTAAAAGAAAATAACAACTATCTGCTTTCTATTCAACCGATGCTGAAAGACAAACTTGCGATTGATTTTACGTTCAACAGTTCGATTATGGACAGGGCTTTTGTTCAAATGATTACCGAACATTTCAGAACCGCAATATGCAATATGGCAGAAGAGAAATTTACGACCATTGGCGATTTTGACATGCTGGGTGAAGACGAAATAATAGCACTTACCAAAACCTACAACGCTTCTGAAACCGGATATCCGGCAGATCAGAATATGGTAGAGATCTTTGAAGAAAAAGTAGCCGCAACTCCAGATGCCATTGCACTAACACTTGATGGGGAAGGAATGACCTATAAAGTATTAAATGAAAAAGCCAATCAGCTGGCAGGATACTTAAAAGAACAGGGAGTAGGTCCGGAAAGCATGGTAGGAATGTGCATCAACCGCTCTTTTGAAATGATTATCGGAATTTTCGGAATCTTAAAAGCAGGTGGAGCCTATGTACCTATTGATCCGCAATATCCTACGGAACGTATTAACTTTATTCTGAATGATATCGATTCAAAAATTGTATTGGTAAGCACAAAGAGCAGTGAAGTACTAAAACTGGAAGATCATATTCAGCTGGTCAATTTAGATCAGGCAGATACACTCTTTTCAGGTTATGCTACAAGCAACCTGGAGTTAGATTTACCCTTATCCAATCTTGCTTACGTAATCTATACCTCAGGAACAACAGGAGTTCCAAAAGGAGTAATGATCGAGCATGGCAATGTGGTACGACTTTTCTTTACCGATCAGCCTTTGTTTGATTTTGATGAAAAAGATGTATGGTGTGTATTCCATTCCTATTCTTTTGATTTCTCGGTTTGGGAAATATTCGGAGCCTTATTGTATGGTGGTCGATTGGTAATTGTTCCGGAGCTTGTAGCAAAAGATACTAAAGCTTTTGCACAGCTGTTAGAAGAAGAGAAAGTAACTGTTTTGAACCAGACACCTTCAGCATTTAATGCTTTACAAGAGGAGGTAATCGATAAAAAACAAGCCCTGAATGTACGTTATGTTATATTTGGAGGTGAGGCACTTACCCCCGGAGTTCTTAAACCCTGGGCAGCTCAATATCCGGATTGTTCCCTTATCAACATGTACGGGATCACAGAAACCACAGTACACGTAACTTTCAAGGAAATTGGAGCCCGCGAAATCGATCTTAACATTAGCGATATAGGAAGACCGATTCCAACAATGGGTTGTTACATACTCGATGAAAATTTTGATTTGGTACCTATGGGCGTTACCGGTGAGTTATATGTTTCCGGTGCAGGAGTTTCAAGAGGTTATTTAAACCGTCCGGAACTTTCAAAAGAACGTTTTATGACCAACCCGTTTAATCCCGGAGAGCGTTTGTACAAAACAGGAGATGTCGCAAAAAGACTAACCAGCGGAGATATCGAGTATTTGGGAAGAAACGATAAGCAAATTAAAATTAGAGGATTCAGAATCGAACTTGGAGAAGTAGAGGCAGCCCTAAATGTGTGTCCGTATGCAAATCATGCAGCCGTTATTGTACACGAAGATCAATATTATTCTAAAGAATTAGTAGCGTATGTAGTGGTTAAAGAAGGATATACCTTAGACAATTTTAAAGAATATCTTTCCGAAAGTTTGCCTGCCTACATGGTACCTACCATATGCATTGAACTGGATGAAATGCCGCTTACTTCTAATGGAAAAGTAAACAAAAAAGCGTTGCCAAAAGTAGCCACACAAGGAACAACGGCTAACGGTTATGTGGCACCTCGCAATAACAAGGAAGAGCAGCTGATAACCATCTGGAAAGAAATTCTGGACAGGGAACGTATAGGAGTTTTAGATAACTTTTTTGAGTTTGGCGGTCACAGTCTTAAACTTACAAGGCTGATTACAAGATACCATAAAGAGTATGGCGTAAAACTAGAATTGAGAGACTTATTCATCAATAAAACTATTGAAGAGCATTGTACCCTGCTATTTGGTGCCACTGTCGAAACTAAAGTAGAAAAAATAGAGCCGGTAGCACAACAGTCCAATTATCCACTTTCCAGCGGTCAGTATTGCATGTGGGTTTTGAGCCAGTCTTCTGAAGAAAGTAATATTTCATACAACATGCCGGCACATCTTACTTTAGAAGGATATAATATTCCTTTTTTAAAGAAAGCCATTGATGCGGTTATAGAACGTCACGAAACCTTGCGTACGGTATTTAAGGAAGACGAAAATTCGGAAGTAAGACAATGGATCTGCGCTCCTTCAACAATTGACTTTGCCATTACGGAACTTGATTTCAGAGCAGAAGAAAATATCGAGAAAGCGGTAGCAGCCTATATGAAAGAGGACGCCTTACAGCCTTTCCGTCTTGATCAGGGACCTTTGTTACGAATTGCACTCTTACAAATTTCAGATACCGATCATATTTTCTATTACAATATGCATCATATTATTGGAGACGGAGTTTCAAAATATATCTTAAAACGAGATGTTTTAGCCTTCTATAATGGCTTTAAAAATGATACGGTGGTGTCACTTCCTGTTTTAGACATTCAGTACAAAGATTTTGCGGTTTGGCAAAAACAACAATTGGAAAATGGTGCTTTTGAGCCTCACAAACAATATTGGCTGCAAACCTTGTCCGGAGACAGAGCTTTATTAGACTTGCCGACTCAGAAAGCGAGACCAAAAGTAAAGACCAACAACGGTCAGACCTTACGAACCTTAATTTCGGATACCGACACCGCTAAATTTGCCGCCTATTGTAAAGCCAATAACGGAACCTTATTTACAGGAGTATTGGCCGTTTGGAATATATTATTTTACCGATATACCAACCAAAAGGACATACTGATAGGAGCACCAATTGCCGGAAGAGATCATGTAGATCTGGAAAATCAAATTGGACTTTATTTCAACAATATGGTCGTTCGCAACCAGGTGAATCCGGAAGAGAATTTTGATGAGACTTTCAGCAAAGTAAGAGACGTTATGTTTGAAAACACAAAACATCAGATGTATCCGTTTGACAACTTGCAGGATGACTTAAAGATAAAAGGCGATACGAGCCGTAATCCGCTTTACGACGTCATGCTTTCTTACCATAACACGATAGACAACAATACCAACTATCAGTTTACAAAGGAGGAAATCGATCAGATTGTGGTTCAGGACGAAAGAGGTGCAAAACTGGATATGCTGATTAATTTTAAAGAGATTGGCAGCTATTTGTATTTTGATATTAACTACAATACAGATGTTTACAATCAAAGCTGTATTAAAGGTTTGATGCAAAATTTCAAAAACTTACTGTCACAGTTACTGGTGAATAGTCAGGAAAAAATTAGTGATGTCGATTTCCAGAAAGAGACAAAGGAAAACCTGAGAAATCTAAACGTCAATAAATTTAAGCTGGTTAAAAAATAAGCCAGTTCCCGACACATCTTTCATTTAAAAATAGTGCTAACCCAGACAGTTTTAAAGCTGTATTTTAAAAAATAAGATCATGATCAATAGCATACAAAAATTAAAAAATATTAAGGCTGAGAAAGTAACAGCCGAAGTAAAAGTAGAATATTCAGTATGGCCTGGCGGTGCAGGTTTTCCTTTAGTGGTAAAGCCTTCAACAGTAGGAATGCAGCTAAACGACTGGGTTGCTCAAAACAGACCCGAATTTCAGGAAAAAGTAAACACCTACGGGGCGTTGCTTTTTAGAGGATTTCATATCAACACCGTGGAGAAATTTGAAGACTTCAGCAGGTTGTATGCCGATACACCTCTTGAATACAACTTAAGATCATCACCGCGATATGCTGTTGGAAAAAACGTTTATCATACCACAACTTACCCTAAAGAATATTCGATCGAAATGCACAGCGAAAGCTCATATGCTCCTGCGCATCCCAGCAATATTGTTTTTTGCTGTATCGATCCGGCAGACAAACAAGGGGAAACTCCTATTGCCGATAACAAAAAAGTATTGGAGTACTTAAGTGAAAAAACAAGAACCAAGTTTTCTGAAAAAGGAGTGAAATACGTTAGAAACCTCAACGAAGCCTATGGTTTGTCCTGGAAAGAAGTTTTTCAGACCGAAGATAAAAAAGAGGTAGAAAAAACCTGTGACGAACAAGGCATTTCATACGAGTGGAAAAGCGACACCAACTTAGTCTTAACCTGGGTCAAAAAAGCAATCTGGGAACATCCTGCTACCGGAGTTCAGGTATGGTTTAATCATGCCTACTTCTTTAACAAATATGCATTGGAGGCCTCTTTCTTTGATCTGGTAAATTCAGAAGATCAGTTGCCTAATAACACCTTCTATGGTGATGGAAGCGAAATCTCTAAAGAAGAAATAGAAGAAATAAGAGCAGCTTATCTAAAAGCGACCGTACTATTTCCATGGGAAAAAGGAGATGTATTGTTCTTAGACAACATGCTCATGTCTCACGGCAGAAGCCCTTATGAAGGCAGCAGACAAATCATAGCATCATTATTTTAAAAGGAAACACCTATCCACCAAAAACCAGAGCACTGTTCATGCTATGTTCGAACAGTTAAATACCTAATTAATCAGATACTAACATAATGGAAAAAGAAGCAATAAACAATGTTGAAGCCTATCAACTTTCTATAAATCAAATGAACTTATGGAGTGTAGCCCAAAAAAACATCCAGGATTATTACAATCAGGTGGTTATTGATTTGGGTAGAGAAGTAACTACAGAGAAGTTACAACGCGGATTAGCGCATGTAATACGTAAAAATGAAACTTTATTGTTTAAGATAAGTGTAGTTTCAGGTGCTGTTTTTCCAGTTCAGATAGTAGCTGAGGTAAAAGAAACTGAAATAGCAGAACGAGCTGTTCAAACGCTGGAAGAAACCACTGTTTCGGCAGTAGCTCAGGAATGTTTGGGGTACGGTTATAATCCTTTGGAAGATAACGCGATACGTCTTTGTTTACTGAAAGATCCGAACGGAAATCAGGTATTGGTTGTACGTTTGTATGCGTTATGGGCAGACAGTTATACCACTGCTTTTTTGTGCAGCGAATTGTCAAAAGCTTTGCTGGATGAGACTTCTTATGAAAAAGAAGAAAGAGAAGTGGTAGAATATCAGGACTTTTCGGCCTGGCAGCAGCAATTGTTTAGCGAGCCTGAAGAAGAAGGCAGCAATTTCTGGAAAAACTATACCATCGATTTAACCAAAGATATTGTACCGTTTAAAACCAAAACAAATGCTGTATTTGCACCACAAAGAAAATCGCTTTGCATTATCGAAAGTGATGCCTACAAACAATTAAAAGCAAAATCGGTACAGGAAGACTGCTCCGTAGAACATTTGCTTTTAGCGCGTTATGCGGCTTATTTATCAAAATTCGATGAAGATTCTTTTACATTGGGGTACCTGCCTTACAACAGGTATTACAATGAATTGGAAAACACTTTTGGTTTAGTAGCCAAAACACTTCCGGTTCAGTTAGAAGGATTGTCCTTATTGTCTGAAAACGAAGCGGTTTCATTTCTTAAAAAATCAGTAGATGAAATCGGAACATGGTCAGACTATTTTTATGTAAACAGGATTCACGACAAAGAAGCGAGTGAGGCTACCATTTTTAAATATGTATTTGAGTATGTAGCGCTAAATAAAAAGGAGACAGCGGATGTTTTAAAAATAAGAGATATCTACAGCGTTACCGATGCTTTTGAACTTAAAATAAGTGCAATCGATCACGGAGACAGGCTGGTACTCGATTTATATTATGATACTGCGCGTTATACCGATCAGGCAATAACTTTAATCGCTGCTCAGCTTCAGGCTGCCTTTACCAATCAAAAAAATGTGTTAGCGGGTCAGGCCATTATAGAAGCTTCCAACGACACCGCACAACAATTTGAATCCTTCAATACCGTTACAGCAATTTTTGAGCAACAGGTACAATTACACGCCAATAAAACAGCATTGTGTTATGAGGATGCCACTATTTCGTATGCCGAATTAAATGAAAAAGCCAATCAATTTGCACACCATTTAATGCACCAGTGCGGTATTCAAAAAGGAGAGCCGGTGGCGGTTTTGTTAGACCGTTCTCCGTACTTTATGATTAGCGTTTTGGGAATCCTTAAAACAGGAGCCTATTACATTCCGATGGATACCGCGTATCCAAAAGACAGAGTACAATTTATTCTGGAAGACGCTGCCTGTACCGTTTTAGTAAGTACGCCGGCCATTACAACCGAAGGAGATTTTGCTACCGTAACCGTTCTTGATCCGTCTAAAGAAGAGATATACCAATCTGATGCAAACCCATCCAATTTCAATCAAATAAGTAAGGAAGATATCGCGTATTGCATCTACACCTCAGGATCTACCGGAAATCCTAAAGGCTGTTTGATTACGCATGCCAACCTTTTAAACTACATACAATGGTCGAATGAGTACTATTTTACCGATGCCGAAACAGGCAACTGGGGCTTAATTACTTCAGTTTCGTTTGATTTGACAATTACGGCACTTTTTACAAGTCTAACCAGAGGAAAAAAATTATGGATCGGATCTGATGCAAAAGCGATTAACGAATTGCTTACAGAGGCCTTCACCAATCCGGAAATCGATACCTTAAAACTAACACCATCACACCTGGCCTTATTGAAAGAGCTGGCAATTGATAAAACAAACGTAAAAATAATCATTTGCGGAGGTGAGCAGCTTACGCAAAACCAACTGCAAAATGTATGGGAGATTAACCCTGACATCCGCATAATTAATGAATACGGACCTACCGAAACAACCGTAGGCTGTATTGTACAGGAAATGACGGCAGCACAGTCGCAGGTACGTATTGGAAAACCTATTGCCAATACCACTATCACCATTGCAGATCCTCAGGGCAACCCTTGCGATGTTGGAGTCTACGGAGAAATCATCATTGCAGGAGCCGGAGTTGCCAAAGGATATCTAAACCGTCCTGAACTGAACAAAGAACGATTTGTAACGGCAGAAAATGGAATGCCGGCTTATAGAACCGGAGATATCGCAAGATGGATGGACAACGGAGAAATAATTTACAAAGAACGAAAAGACGATCAGGTAAAAGTAAGAGGTTACAGAATTGAATTAAGCGAAATCGAACAACAGCTTATCCTTCATCCCAACATCAGTCAGGCTGTTGTTTTGGTAGATACCAGAAATCAGGGCGAAAAAGAAATTGTTGCTTTTATAGTTTCTTCTCAAAAAATAGATTCAAAAGAAATAAAAAGATACCTCGAGCGCCAATTACCGGAATACATGATTCCTGCTGTTGTTGTCGAAGTAGATACCATTCCGTTAACTGTAAATGGTAAAGTCGATAAAAAATATTTGCTTACGCTAAACAAAGGAAGAGCATCGAGCGCAGTTTATGTTGCGCCTTCCAATGTGCTTGAAGAGCAAATTGCAGCCATTTGGCAGGAAGTACTTCATTTGGATACCATCGGAACGGAAGATGACTTTTTTGAATTGGGAGGCCACAGTTTGAAAGCCACACAGCTCATCAATCACTATCACAAAGCTTTTGAAGTAAAATTGGGATTAAAAGAAATATTTGCCAGTACGACCATAAAAGCACATGCTGCTTTAATTGAAAACTCAGAAGTTAAAAAACATACTTCCATACAAAAAGTTCAGGATGCCGAAGATTACCCGGTTTCAGCCGGACAACGCCGATTATGGATTTTAAGCCAATTTGCAGGAAGTACCGGAGTTTACAACATGCCTTTTCGCCAGACTTTAAAAGGAACCTACGATCTAGGCTGTTTCTCAAAAGCAATCGAACTGGCTGTAGACCGACACGAAGCTTTACGAACAGTTTTTAAAGTCAATGATGAAGGAGAAGTAAGACAGTTGGTAAAAACAACAGCAGAGTTGGGCTTTACCGTAAATCATATCGATTACACCACCGATTTGCATCAGGATACCAACGTAGCTTTATACATCAAAGAAGATGCCTATGCAGCCTTTGACCTCACCAATGGTCCTTTAGTAAGAGCCAGTATATTACAGCTTTCAGATGATGAATATATATTTTGCTACAACCTGCATCATATTATTAGCGATGGCTGGTCGATGGATGTTCTTGCAAAAGATGTATTTGCGTTGTACGAACAGCTTTTGGAAGGAAAAGAACCGGTATTACCACTACTAAAAATCCAATATAGAGACTATGCGGTTTGGCAAGAGGAACAATTGAAGCAGGAACAAAACAACATCCATAAAGAGTATTGGTTAAAAACACTGGCAGGAGAACTTCCGGCTTTAGATTTGCCTTACCAAAAAGTAAGACCAACAGTTAAAACCTATGCCGGTAACAGCCTTAAAACCTACATTACGCCGGAGATTACGAACCGACTTAAAAAATACGGACAACAGCAGAGCGGAAGTTTATTTATAGGATTGTTAGCTGCCTGGAACATCTTGTTTCACAAATATACTTCTGAAAAGGACATCATTATCGGGACACCGGTGGCAGGTAGAGATCATACCGATTTAAGCGATCAGATTGGTTTTTATATCAATACACTGGCCTTGCGAAATACAATAGGACCGGAGGAGAGTTTTGAATCTTTTTACCATACGGCAAAAGAAAACACACTTCGCTCTTACGAACACCAGATGTATCCTTTTGATCACCTGGTAGACGATCTTGATATTCGAAACGATACCGGAAGAAGTGCCATATTTGATGTTATGCTGATGCTGCAGAACATGAGAGAGGTTGCCGAAAACAAAAAATTGAAGCAGTCAGCTTTTAGTACCATAGAAGATCAGGGTTACAAAGTATCTAAGTTTGATATGGATATTGCTTTTCAGGAGCAGGGAGATTATCTCTCGTTTAATGTTACCTACAATACCGACCTGTATTCGAAAGAAGCGGCAAGCCGTATCATGGAGCATTACAAACAATTGCTGGAAGTACTTTTAGAAAATCCGACGCAACAGATCAAAAACATAGATTACATTTCTGAAGAAGAAAAACAGCAGCTTATTGTTGATTTTAATGCCAATTCGATAGCCTATCCTACCGGTACATTAATGGATTTGTTTGCGCTTCAGGTAGCTAAAACTCCTGATAACAAAGCATTATCCTTTAAGAATCAAAATTATACCTATCAGGAACTGGACAGTCTTTCCAGCCGATTGGCCCGCGCTTTAAGAGACGATCATGCCATTGTAAAAGGAGATTTTATAGGAGTAGAATTAGAAAGAGACGCAACAGTCATTATTGCTATTTTAGGAATTATGAAAGCAGGGGCGGTTTACATTCCGATCGACACAGCCTATCCCGATGCACGAAAAGCATACATCTATGACGATACCAAAATCAAATTACTGATTACAGATCGATCTCATATAACGGCTGGTACTGATTTTAAAGGCACTCTGTTTGATATTGTTACCGATTTTAAACCTTTTAATTATAGTGAAGAATTAGAAGATGTTAGTCTAACACCGGACGATTTGGCTTACATCATTTACACCTCGGGTTCAACCGGAAATCCAAAAGGAGTAATGATTGAACATAAGGGAATTGTAAACACCATTTTTGCACAAATTGATCTTTTTGACATCACGGCAGAGAATAACGGATTACAGTTTGCTTCCTTCTCATTTGATGCTTCGATCTCCGAAATATTCACCGCTCTTTTATCAGGAGCCTGTTTGTGTGTTATAGACAGAGAACACCGCGAAGATCCTAAAATGCTGGAAAAATATATTGTGGAGAAAAAAATAGATATAGCCACGATACCGCCTTCTTATATGAGTTTGATGGACATCAAAACCTTAAGCAGACTTAAAACTTTAATTACTGCCGGAGAACCTCCGGTTTATAATAAGGTAAAAGAATATTTAAGGCTGGGTAATTATTACAATGCCTATGGTCCTACAGAAACCAGTATTTGTTCTGCCATGTACGGCCTGCTTAAAGGAGCAGATTTGCCGGCAGGAAATATACCGGTAGGAAAACCGATTGCCAATACACAAACTTTTATTCTCGACAAAGATCAGAAGATTGTACCTGTTGGAGTAATTGGAGAAATATGTGTAGGAGGAGCAGGATTGGCCAAAGGCTATTTAAACCGACCGGAACTTACAGCAGAAAAGTTCATCGAACATCCGTATAAAACAAACGAACGTCTTTACAAAACGGGCGATTTAGGAAAATGGCTTCCTGACGGTAATATCGAATTTTTGGGAAGAAAAGACGATCAGGTTAAAATTTCGGGGTATCGAATAGAACCCGGAGAAGTAGAACAAGCCTTGCTGAGCCATGCGTTAATTAACGAAGCGGTTGTGGTTGTCGAGATCAATCAGTTTAATATTAAAAGTCTGATTGCCTACATAGTCGTATCGGATACCACATTGTCGCTGGAACAATTAAGAGCATTTCTTAAAAACTTGATTCCGAATTATAGTATTCCTTCCGAGTTTATAGCCTTAGAACAATTGCCGATTACCATAAATGGAAAGATTGACAAAAAAGAATTGGCCCATACACCAGGAACCAGAATAGCCAGTGAAAGACAATATGTAGCACCCGAAACGGAAAAGGAGAGAGTGATCATACAAATCATAGCCGAAGTATTAGGAAAAGAAGCCAGCGTGGTGAGTATTCAGGATAACTTCTTTGATTTGGGAGCAAATTCCATAAAAATGGTCAAAATGCTCAATGAAATTAACAGGCAGTTAGGAACTGATATTAAAGTGGTAGCACTGTTTGAAAACCCGAATATAGAAGAGTTTGTTCAGTATTTAGATACCATCGATTCTCAGGAAAAAAACAATCTGGAAGAGCCGGAAGATATATCAGAGGCTTTTGATGAATTTATAAGCTTAATGTAATACAATACAATTTAATTACTATGGAAAATAAAATTAGAAAAAAGGATATTGCTATTGTTGGAGTTTCAGGTAAATATCCTAAATCAGATACTATTAATGCGTTTTGGGAAAATTTAAAAAACGGCGAAGAATTAGTCCATTTTTATACCGATGATGAATTAAGAGCTGTTGGGGTAAGTGAAAAAGACCTGGCAAACCCAAGTTTAATAAAAGCACAAGCTTCTCTGGATGATCCTAATAGTTTTGATTATTCTTTTTTTGGATACACCAAACAAGAAGCGATCTCAATGGATCCTCAAATACGTTTGATGCACGAGCAGGTTTGGCTGGGATTGGAAGACGCAGGTTACAATCCGAGAACTTACAAAGATAAAATAGGCTTGTACTTATCGGCATCCGATAATATGAACTGGAGAGCCTATACCATGATTGCCAACAATGACAATGTCAACTCATTTTTCCTGAATCAGATCTCTAACAAAAACTTTATCAGTACACTGATCTCTTACAATCTAAACCTGAGAGGACCAAGTTATTATGTAGATACAGCCTGTTCAAGTTCGTTAGTAGCGGTACACCAGGCTTGTCGTTCTTTATTAATGAGAGAGTGTTCTATAGCAATAGCGGGAGGTATACGAATCTATTCAAAACCCTACCGAGGACATTCTTATCAGGAAGGAATGACCAACTCTAAAGACGGTCATTGTAAAGCTTTTGATGAAGACTCATCGGGAATTGTATCCGGAGAAGGCGCAGGAGTAGTCGTTTTGAAAAGATTAGAAGATGCCATAGCCGATAACGATCAAATCTACGCCGTAATTCGTTCTTCAGTGGTAAACAACGATGGAAACAGAAAAGTAGGTTACACCGCTCCAAGTATAAACGGACAATACGAGTGTATCAAACAAGCCCATCAAATTGCAGAAGTAACATCGGAGTCGATCACCTATATCGAAGCGCATGGTACAGGAACAAAATTAGGAGATCCTATTGAAGTAGAGGCACTAAATAAATCGTTTGGATACAACGCCAATCATCACTGTGCTTTAGGATCGGTTAAAACCAATATTGGACATCTTGACGCTGCGGCGGGAATTACCGGATTTTTGAAGGCCACATTATCATTAAAAAATAAAATGATTCCGCCGTCCTTGCATTTTAAAAATCCAAATCCCGAAATTAATTTTAAATCGGGGCCTTTTAAAGTACAAACCGAGTTAGCAGCCTGGAATTCGGTTAACAATCAACCTTTAAGAGCAGGAGTAAGCAGTTTTGGTATCGGAGGAAATAATGCCCATGTCATTTTAGAAGAAGCTCCTGAAAAAGCAGAAACGATAGCGGATAATTCGTATCAACTATTGCGTTTTTCGGCACAGTCGTTAGGATCTTTAAATGCTTATCAGGAAAAACTAATCTCGGCTCTGGAAAACAAGGAAAGCGATAGTTTTAGAGATATGGCCTATACCCTTCAAACGGGCAGAAGCCAATTTAAGTACAACCGTTTTTTAGTGAGCAATTCTAAAGAAAATGCCTTAGAAATTTTAAAAGACCCTTTAAGTACAGCACTTTATTCGGCAAAACTGGATCAAAAGCGTAAAATAGTTTTTATGTGTACCGGTTCAGGAGCACAGTACCTTAACATGGGAAAAGACCTTTACGAAAATGAGCCTTATTTTAAACAGCTTATGGATGAAGGTTTTTCAATCATTAACGAACTGACTGGGGTAGATGTTAAAAAGGTTTTGTACAAAGAAGCTACAGCCACAGGAGGTTTTGATGTGAATAAAAATGAATTTACACAACCTATTGTCTTTGTTTTTGAATACGCTTTAGCCAAACAATTAATGCGTTGGGGCATACAGCCTGACAAACTGATTGGGCATAGTACGGGCGAATTTGTTGCGGCCTGTTTAAGTGGTGTTTTTTCTTTTGAAACTGGATTGAGGCTGGTTGCAAAACGTGCTTTATTGATGAATAAATCTTCTGAGGGAAGCATGTTGAGCGTATCGCTTTCGGAAGAAAAAGTAAAAAAATATCTAAACAGCAATATCGCTTTGGCAGTGGTTAACTCTCCGGAATCTTGTGTTTTATCAGGTACCGTAGACGCAATAGAAACCCTTATCGAAATATTTGAAGCCGAAGAAATTTTATGTTCTAAATTAAAAATTTCCTTAGGAGGGCATTCGTTTTTAATGGATCCGGTACTGGAGGAATTTAGAGAGGAACTGAAAAAGGTAGAATTCTCGACACTGAAAATTCCTTTTGTATCCAACTTAACAGGAGCCTTAATAACGCCCGAAGAAGCCATGTCTTCTCAATATTGGATCGATCATTTGCGAAGCACAGTACGATTTTCAGATGGTTTAAGCACCTTGTTAAAAGAGCCGAATACCGTTTTTATCGAAGTAGGTCCGGGAAATACATTAACAACCCTTTTCCAGCAGCAAAAACATGATCCGACTTCTAATAACACGGCAATAAATCTGATCAGACATCCAAAACAGGAAATCAACGACCAGGAACATCTGCTGAAAAAAATAGGAGAATTATGGACCAATGGTATCGATATCGATTGGGAAGCTTACTACGGAGCACAAAAACCGTATAAAGTTTCAATGCCGGGTTATGCCTTCAACAAAACAAAGCTTCCTGTAAAAGTAAACCCGTTTGAGTTTCTTAATTTCTCAGGAGCTGAAACGTCGGCAGCAGCAATTCCTTTTGCACTGGAACATTTTGACGATACTGAAGCATTTCAGGAAGATCCGGAGGAGAATGCAATCTCTTTTATCAATTATGTGGCACCAACCAATGAAACAGAAAAAAAACTGGTCGAAATGTGGCAAACCTTTTTCAGCAAAGAGGAAATCGGAATTCTGCATGACTTTTTTGCTTTAGGAGGCAACTCTTTAAAAGGAGTGACCATGCTTAAACTGATTCAGAAAGTATTTGATATCGATATAAAAATCAAAGATTTCTATCAAAAATCTACCATCAAGGAACTGGCTTCAGAGATCGATATGAGATTAAAATTTGTTACAAAACTTGAAGAAGAAAGCAGCTATAAATCAGTAATGACGATCTAGACAGTATGGTCTTTATTTCTTTATCTGCTCAAAGCGACAGAAAATAACAACACAATTTATTACTTATAGACAAACTGTTACACAAACCAAAAACGAAATACAATGGTCAATTTATTAAATGAAATATACGAGAGTAATATTACGATATCATTAGATGGTACGGATCTTAAACTTGGTTTTAAAGACGATATTATCGATGAGGCACTTATCTCAAAAATAAAAGAAAACAAGCAGGAAATTGTGTCGTACCTTACCAAGTATAGCGCTGCAAACAACTACAATAACATACCTAAAGTAGAACCTCAGGAAAGTTATGAGGTATCCTCAAGTCAGTTGAGAATGTTGTCTTCCATATTTGTTGATTCAGAGGAGAAAGGGTTCAATTACGCCGTACCTAATTCGATTCGTATCAAACAGGATATTAATGTTGCAAATTTTAAACGTGCGGTAAACAGTACCGTAGAGCGACATGAATCTTTGCGTACTGTTTTTAGACTTAATGAAGAAGGGCAAATAAGACAGCATATTATAGCAAAAGAAGATTTAAATTTTACAATAGACTTTTTTGACCTTAGAACTTTAGACAAAAGAGAAGAAGAGGTAAAGACTATTACGAGAGAAGATGTAGAAAAACCATTTGATATAGGACAAGGGCCTTTGTTTAGAGTGAATTTGTTTCAGTTAAACGATCGCGAATTTATTTTTTACTGCAACATACATCACGTAGTAAGCGATTCCTGGTCTCTTGATATTTTATTCAAAGACATTTTTGCGTTTTATACTTCTTTTGAATCGGGTGTTCCGGTTGATCTTCCGGAATTAAACATCCAGTACAAAGATTATGCAGCCTGGCAAAATGACCAGCTTGCGAAGGGGCTTTTTAAAAACGAAGAAGCCTATTTTAAAGAAACATTTGCCGGAGAATTACCCGTACTTAATTTCACCAATAATAAGAAAAGACCAGCTGTCAGAACCGTTAATGGATTTGCACTTAAAGCCTATTTTTCTAAAGAGACTACTGCGCTTTTCAGAAAGTTTTGTTCTGATAAAAAAGGAAGTGTTTTTATGGGATTAGTTGCGGTGTGGAATGTACTTCTTTACAAGTACACCAACAGTACCGATATTATTATTGGTACTCCGGTTGGAGGACGTGATCATGCCGATTTGAAAGAGCAAATAGGATGTTACATCAACTCATTGCCTTTGCGCAATCAACTTGATCCGGAGCAAACCTTCAGCTCCTTTTTTGATACTGTAAAAGAAAATACCTTATCGGCCTTAGATTGTCAGTTTTATCCTTTTGATCATTTATTAAAACTGATCGATTATACCAAGGACATGTCAAGATCTCCGCTGTTTGATGTGATGCTTTTGCTGCAAAATGCAATAGACAATCACCAGCAATACACGCTGGATGAAACTCAGATAAAAGAGATAAAACCATTAGGAGAAACCTCAGCACTAGCCGATTTTGATATCAACTTTATCGAAGAAGGAGATTACTTAGCCTGTCATTTTGTATACAATACAGACGTTTTTGAAGCGGAGTATATTACAGGATTATTGACTCATTTTAAACAATTACTGGAGCAGATCGTTTTGCAGCCTGATACCCTTATCAAAGATATCGACTACTTATCGGCAAAGGAAAGGAAAGAGCTGCTATTGGATTTTAATAGTAAAACATTACAATATGATCCGGAAGAAACCTTGTTATCCCTGTTTGAAAAACAAGTTAAACAAGGCCCTGATAATCTTGCTCTGTTTGCCGGTAATAAAGAATTTACCTATGCAGAGTTAGACAAGGTCTCAAGCGACCTGGCCCGTTATATCAACAAACATTATCAAATACAAAAAGGAAAACTTATTGGACTGCAATTGGAACGTGATGAGTGGAATATCATATCCATACTTGCCGTTTTAAAATCGGGTTGCGCTTATGTTCCTATTGCTCCTGAGATGCCAACACAGGTAAAAGAGCATATTTTTAACGATACCCAGTTAGAACTGCTGATTACCACAACGTCTTATATGTTTGATGTCGAGTTTTATACCGGAGCATTAATAGCTGTTGATATTGTTTTTGATGCCAGAGACTGCGATCCAATCACTGTTGAGGTAACGCCTACTGATTTGGCCTATGTTATTTATACGTCCGGATCAACAGGGCTTCCGAAAGGAGGCTTGATCGAACACGGTCAGATTATAAACACCATACATTCTCAAATTGATTACTTCCAATTGGATAAAAACAGCAGAGGTTTGCAATTTGCTCCTTTTTCTTTTGATGCTTCTGTTTGGGAAACCTTTTTGATGCTGTTATCAGGTGGAAGTCTTTTCATAGCAAGCGAAGAACAGCGTAAGGATGTAAACATATTGACTACTTTTATTAAGGACAGCAACATCAACATTGCTGCATTGCCTCCTTCTTATCTGGCGCTGGTTAATATTGACGACTTAAAAGGATTAGATATATTAGTTACCGGAGGAGAAGTGCCGGACTATGAAATTATAAAACCATTTTTTAAGTATGGAACTTATTACAATGCATACGGACCAACTGAGGCCAGTGTTTGCGGTACTATTTTTAAGATGCCAAAAGAAAATTCAGAGGCGTATCGCAATATTCCGATTGGAAAACCTTTATCAAATGCCAAAATTTATATTCTCGATAAATACGACAACCTTGTTCCAACAGGCGTCGTAGGAGAAATATGTATCGGAGGTACAGGAGTGGGTAGAGGATATCTGAACAGAGAAGAATTAACCAATCAAAAGTTTATTAAAAATCCGTTTGAAGCAGCTGGAAAATTATACCGAACAGGAGATTTAGGAAAATGGACTTCAGAAGGGAACATCATTTATGAAGGACGTAATGACGAACAGGTAAAGATAAGAGGATACCGTATCGAACTTTCGGCAATAGAGCAGCAGTTACTGACTAACGAGGACGTTTTGGAAGCTGTGGTTTGTGTAGATAAAGCACACGACGAAGTAAAAGAGCTTGTTGCCTACATCGTAGCAGCTGAACCTATTAATGCCGGAAATTTAAGATCCTTCTTGTCCAAGATTCTTCCGGAATATATGCTTCCGCAAAAGTATGTGCAATTAGAGGAAATGCCTCATACCGTTAATGGAAAGGTTGATAAAAAAGCATTAGCTGCATTGAATAGCGGTACCGTAGTAGAAGACGACAATGTATTTGTGGAGGCAACGAGTTTTGAAGAAAAATTGTTAGTAAGCGTTTGGCAAGAAGTTTTAAAGAAAGAACGAATAGGGATTAAAGATAACTTCTTCAGTATAGGAGGTGACTCTATCAAATCCATTCAGATTGTTTCACTTTTAAAACAACACGGATACGTACTTAAAGCAGGTGATATCATATCAAAACCGAAATTAGAAGATCTAGTACCCTTGCTGCAAAAGAACGATCAAATTGTCGATCAGTCTGAAGTAGAGGGAGCGGTAGTTTTTACCCCGATTCAGGAATTTTTCTTCAGTAAGGTCAAAAAGAAAATCTTTAATGCACCTCATTATTATAACCATACCGTATTGCTTCAAACAGAAGAAAAAGTAGATGCTGAGGTTTTAAAAAGATGTGTTGAAGAACTGGTTAAACATCATGATGTACTTCGAATGGTATTTCCTGTTGAAGAAGGTAAGAGAAAACAGTACAACAAAACCAGCAAGGAAGAGAACTTCACCATACATTTTCATGACTTACGAGAAGACGATGATTATGTGAAAACCATCAAAAAGATCGGTATTGAACTGCAGTCATCCTTTGATCTGGATAATGGACCTTTGGTACGAGTAGGTCATTTTAGACTAAAAGAGGGTGACCGTATCGCTTTAATTATTCATCACTTAGTGATAGATGGTGTTTCCTGGAGAATTTTATTGCAGGATTTTGACGATTTATATGTGCAGATTAAAGCCGGAAATAAAATCAAACTTCCTTATAAAACAAGTTCTTACCAAACCTGGGCAGCCGAGCTAAAAACCTATGGTCAGGATCTGAAAAATACAGAAGAACTTTCTTACTGGAAACAAGTATGTGCACAACAGGCTAACCCTTTACGTCCATTGGAAGAAAATGAATTGTATAAACTGAACTGTGACTCAACAACAATCATGGCTTTAGATAAGGAAAGCACTAACCTTTTGCAAACCTCAGCACATATCCTGCACAACACCAAGATAGACGATGTCATTCTGACTTGTTTGGGACTTGCGATTAAAGACACCTTGCACAGAGATCAGGTAACCATTCAGATGGAAGGTCACGGAAGAGAAGAGGTGATCGATACTGTAGACATAAGCCGTACGGTAGGATACTTTACCTCATTTTACCCATTTGTATTAAATGTGTCAAAAAAGGAAGGAGTAGAAAATTTACTAACCGTAAAAGAAGATCTATTGAAAATTCCTAACAGAGGGATTGGCTTCAGTGCGCTGAAATTTTTAAATGATGACGTACACTTAGAGACAGGCTTTGATTTGGAATACAATTATCTGGGAGATTTTGGATATGATGTTTCTTCAAAAAAGGACTCCATATTTAGTTATGCCGCTGAGAGCATAGGAGGGAATTCAAGCGCAGAAAACTATAATAACTTAGGGTTTAGTGTGGTAGGAATGATTTCATCAGGCCAACTTAAAATGAGTCTGGGGTACTCTTCTTTACTATTTGAAAAGGAAACCATGACTGAATTAGCAAATGCTTTTAAAAATCATTTGATTACACTGGTCAATCACCTTACCAAGCTAAGCCAAAGTCAGGCACAGCAAAGTGATGCTCCTGAAAGTAATACGGCAGCTGATTTTCAGGTAACTCCTAATCAGAATTTTATAGTGAGTAAGACGATGTCTCAGGGAATTATAGGACCAATAGTAGCGCCTAAGTTTGCTTCAAAAGAGGATTTCCTGACTAAATTCAGAACCTTTACAGAGGCGTTCCCAATTTTGAGAGCGGAGTTTTATAAAGAAAATGAATTGGTGAAACAACGTACACTGCCTGCTTCAGAAGTTCAAATTGAGGTACATCAGGAATCACAAATAAACCAGGAGAAACTAACTTCATTATTATCAGAACCTTTTAATGTAATTGAAGGGGCATTAGTGAAAGTACTGCTTATTCAGGATGTAAACAACCAGGCAGATCAAAATGCGTATGTCTACATAAGTATCCATCACGCACTTACTGATGCGTTTACAAATACAATCCTGCTCAAAAATTTAAGAGCCTATTTTAATGGACAAGCGATCGAAACGAACTATGTACCTTATTTTGACTTTGCAGCATGGCAGCGATCATTCCTACAGTCGGCAGAAGGAAACAAACATAGAAAGCACTGGTTGGAAACCTTAAAAGATGTTGTAACAAAAGACAAAAAAGAGGAGAGCCCGGTTGAATTAAGAGCTTGTGTACAACAAACCACTTTGATTGCTGGTACCGCTTTTAAAGATTTTTCAAAACTAATCAGCACTACCGGTTTGACTCCTTCGGCATTTTTCACAGCCTTACATCAGTTAATCCTTTTCAAACAAGGAGGTAAGTCATTGCAGCTGGTTTTAGTTCAGGGACGAGAGTTAGGCGCTAAAGAGATTGAGAGTCACAAAGTACTGGGCGTTGTCAACAATCTTTTGCCTTTACCGGTTTTAAATCCTTCTACTAGTGCAAAAAGCGAGTATGTCAAAGAAGTGTATGGCGTTTATATGGAAGCATTGATGCATCAGCAGATTCCTTACGAAGTGATATGCGACGATATGGAGCAAGCCTATAAGGTTTCGGTAAAAAGTGAAATAGGAGGACTTCTGAATTTTATTAGCAATGAAGGCGAAAAATCGTTTGAGAATTCGGCAAAAGAAAATCAGAAAACCCATTCTAAAAATGACTTTACAGAAGGTTTAGATATCGTTTGTAACAGCTACTCCAATGCAATTGAGGTAAGTATGTCCTGCTCTTTGGAAAAATACAATGCCTTATTTCCGGAAGATTTTGACTTGAAAAAGTACTTATTTGAACTTGCTCAGGAACTAATCTAAAGGAGATTTAGAAAACCCGAACCGTATTTTTTGCCAACAGGAATATATAAAGCATGCCTATAAAATCAGGACAGGACTTTATACTATTCCCGGACCCCTTATGCCAATTTTTAACCCAATGTTTGAATCCGATAATAAAAATATTAATTAAATAAAACCAAAGAAAAAATGGAAATCCAAAATGATGATTTAGTATACATTAAAAAGAATTTAGCAATTGAACCTCTGGTAGACAATTGGTATGCTTGGCCACACTTAATATCACCAGCTACAGCAGCAATGAATATTAAAGACCGACATTTGAAAATTATGACATCATATGTTCAAAACCCTATGATTCACGCTGCGGCAGTAAAAACGCCAAAAATGTTAGGAGGCCCTTTTATTGATTATGATGGAAAAAGAGTAGATGAAATAAAAGGACTTATCGAAAATACAAAAGAGCAATGTGCTGATCTTTTACAATTGAGGGAAGATGTATTTGCGCTTAACGATATACTTAAAAAAGAAGCCAAAGGATACTCACTTATTGACTTATACAACAAAATACCGGAGAGTTTACAAGGTCTTGTAGAATTGGTATACGACATCAACAACAATCCTTCGTTCCGTATTTTTGAGTCATTACTATACGAAACAGAGTTTTACAAAGAGTCGCTTCAAAGTTTCAATTTGTTTTTAGTACACGACGACGATTCAAGATCATTTGTATTGAGTACGCCAAAACTGCCGGGAGAGGATATTTTGAGAGTAAACTTACCTTTAAAAAGCGAAAAAATTGATCAGCTTTTTGAAATGGAAGACCATCCGAAAACCTTCAGAGAAATTGCAGAAATATTTGAGATCGAGGCAGAAGACATTCCTTTGTTTAAATCCTTTTTCACAACAGAAAAATCTAAGAAATACGAGCGTTATACAGGAGACGGCGTTCTGACAAGATATTTCGGACATGCCTGTATTCTTACCGAAACCAAAAACACAACCATATTGGCAGATCCTTTAGTTAGTTATGGTTATGAGTCGGATATATCCCGATATTCTTATGACGACTTACCGGAATCTATCGATTACGTATTGGTAACACACAATCACCAGGATCATATTCTTTTCGAGACTTTATTACGTTTGAGACGCAAGATCAAAAACATTATTGTTCCTAAAAGTAATGGAGGTTTCCTTCAGGATCCAAACCTGAAACTAATGTTTGAGCGAATTGGATTTAAAAACATCATCGAACTGGGAGAGATGGAGACCATTCATTTTGAAGATTGTTCTATTACAGGATTGCCATTTGTTGGAGAACATTGTGATTTGGATGTAAGAAGTAAATTATGCCACCACGTATCTTACAAAGACGGATTAAAGGTATTGTTTGCAGCAGATTCTTGTAACGTATCTCCAAAATTATACGAGCGTATTCACAAAGTAATGGGAGACATCAACATCATCTTCCTGGGAATGGAATGTGAAGGAGCACCATTATCGTGGTTGTACGGACCCTTAATGCCAGAAACTTTAGCCAGAGACAAAGACGAATCCCGAAGATTAGCCGGATGTAATTTTGAACAGGCCAAAGCACTTGTAGATGTTTTCAGACCAAGTGAAGTTTTTGTATACGCTATGGGTATGGAGCCTTGGTTGAAATACATTAGCTCGATAAAATATACAGACGAGTCCATTCCAATCGTAGAGTCAAACAAATTGTTAGCGTATTGTTTAGCAAATGGTATTGAACCGGAAAGACTTTTCGGAGAAAAAATCGTCGAATACAAAAATAGTCTTGTCCTTAGTTAAAGACTTTAAAAGCAGTAGCGTAAAAGCTCTTATGTCCGCAAATAAATAAATGTTAATAATTAATATCATGATAAAATCAATATTCATACATGCACTAGTCTTTTTATGTATCTCTAGCCTATCCGCCCAATCACTGACTCAGGTTTCAGGAACACTAACCGGAGAAGATCCAAATGAAAAGCTGGCTTATGCTTCGGTTATTGTCAGGCAGGATGCGTTGGTGGTAGAAACGGTGATTACGAATGATAAAGGAGAGTTCAAAATTGAAGGGATCAAAACAGGAAAGTACACGGTCGAATTTCAATTTTTAAGCTTCGAAAACGCAACTGTTGCGTTAGATGTAGACGGTTCTAAATCCAATATTAATCTTGGAACCACTAAGTTAAAATCGAATGTGACCTCACTGAATGAAGTTGTTGTTACGTCCGAAACCTCTCAACTGGCCTTAAAACTGGATAAAAAGGTATTTGATGTTGGAAAAGATCTGATCTCAAAAGGAGGATCTGCAACACAAGTACTGGACAATGTACCTTCGGTTAGAGTAGACCCTTCCGGTAGTGTAAGTTTAAGAGGCAATAGTAATGTACTTATTCTGATTAACGGGAGAAAATCGGGATTAACGTCGATTCAGGGATTAGAACAAATTCCGGCAGAAACAATAAAATCGATCGAGTTAATTACCAATCCTTCATCACGTTATGATGCATCGGGCTCGGCCGGAATCATAAACATTGTTCTGAAAAAGAATACTAAACAAGACCTGAGCGGTAGTATGACCTTGTCAACCGGAATACCTGCTGATCACCGAATATTGGGAAGTATCAACTATAAAAAAGGAAAATTTAATTTGTTTTCCAATTTTGGAGTTCGCTATTCTGATTACGTAGGACTTAACACCAGAGATCAGGTTACTACAACCAATGGAAATCCTCTCTTTTTGACCCAGAGAGAAGATCAGGACCGACATGATGATGGAGGACTAGTGTATTTGGGACTTGATTATGCTATCGATGATAATAATTCAATTACAACGGCATTTTATAGAAATCAGACAAAAGATAAAGATACAAATACCTTTAATTATGAATTTTCGGGAGCAGATAACAGGCATATTCGAACCATAGCTGATTCAGAAGAAAAAAGAAGTTACAATCAATTGGAATTTAACTATACCAAAACTTTCAAAAAACCGGGTCAAAAATTCACCATAGACGGTCAGTATGATTTTTGGGACAGTACAAAATATTTTAACATTCAACGAAGAACAATTACACCCAATAACGGAGACCAGTCGATCATAAATACAAAATCGAACAGAGGAAATGACGACGTTGTGATTCAGGCTGATTTTGTAACCCCGTTAAGCAAGACTTCAAATTTTGAGACAGGAGTAAAAGTGGAGCACAGAATAGTTTCTACCGACTTTGCCGCAAATGAAGATGTGAATGGAGTTTTACAGCCAATACCTGGTTTTAACAATGGGTTAGACTACAGAGAACAGATTTTTGGTGGTTATGTACAATATGGAGATAAGATCAACAAATTCAGTTATCAATTGGGATTAAGAACAGAGTACACCACTATTCAGATTAAAGATCAAAACACCAGAAATGTTTTGAGAGACAGTACTTATACAAGATTGTTTCCATCTGTAAATTTGAATTATGCTTTGACCGAAAAAACAACGGCTCAGTTAAATTACAGCCAGCGTATCAACAGACCTAATTTATTTCAGTTGAATCCATTTCCGGAGCTTCAGGATTTTAACTCCCGTATTTTTGGTAACATCAATTTGCTGCCTTCTTTAACAGACGGTATAGAGTTAGGTATTTTGAGTAAAGTAAAAGGATTGGTACTGAACCCTTCGCTATACTATTCAAGAACAAAAAACAATTTTCAATACTTCACGTCACAAAATGACCAGGATGTTTTTGAAGCTGTTTTAGTAAATCTTGACGAAGAAACACGCTTTGGACTGGAAATCTCGGCTCAGTATGCTCCGACAAAATGGTTGTCTTTAAATGCAGTAATTAATGCGTATAGTTTTGATCAAAAAGGAAATGTTGGTACAACAAATCTGGATTATTCTAATGAAACCTGGACGGCAACTTTATTAGGTCAGGCTAAGTTTCCTAAAAACTTTACACTTCAAACTAAATTTGAATACCAGGCAGCAGAGAGTGATGCTCAGACCCATACAAAATCATTCTATTATTTGAATATGGCCTTAGGAAAATCATTGTTCAAAAATAATGGCTCTTTAACACTTGGGGTAAGTAATATTTTTAATACCCGAAAAACAAGAGAAACCACTACTGGTAACGATTTTGTTGTAAACCAGATGACTAATTTTAATGCAGCCCGATGGAATCTTAATTTTAACTACAGATTCAATAAAGGTAAAAATAGAAAAGAGCATCAAAGCAACCGTGAATAATTAGTGCTACAGCTAAAAAAAAATAACTATGTATTCAAATCAAAAAACACAAATATTTTTACTGCATTTTGCGGGAGGAAGTTGTTACTCTTTTGATTTTCTAAAAAATGATATTCACAATGATTTCGAATGTCATGCCTTAGAACTTCCGGGGAGAGGCAAAAGAAATCAGGAATCACATCTTTATAAAAAAACAGATGCTGTACTTGATTATGTGACTCAAATTAAAAAATTGAGAAGTTACAACCAACCCTATATTATCTACGGTCATAGTATGGGGGCAACCTTAGGGTTATCGGTAACAAAAAAAATGGAAGAGCAGCTCGACCCGCCCAACATATTAATTGTTTCGGGTAATCCGGGACCCGGTGCTTCTTACAATGATAAAATAAGACACGCCTTAAGCGATTCTGAATTTAAAGAAGAATTGAAATCCCTGGGAGGTGTGCCCCAAGAAGTCCTCGAAGATGAGGATTTGTACAACTATTTCAGTCCCATTTTAAGAGCAGATTTTGAAATTTTAGAAAAACATAAACTTTCAGAAGTAGGTCTTGTCATAGAAACCCCCATTTTTGCTGTCATGGGAGATCAGGAAGAAACGGTTAAAGACATTGAAAACTGGCAACTGTATACCAGTGGAAAATTTGATTATAAGGTACTGCCCGGAAATCATTTCTTTATTCACCGTCAGGTAAAAAAACTGGCAAAAATTATCAACGACTGTGCGGCCTATTCATTAGTAAGCCTATAGCATCAGGTAGAAGTGATAAAAAGAGGGATGTACTTATAGTTTTTTGTTAGAAAATACAAGCGTCTTGTCAGGCTTTCGCAAAAGCGATTACCCCCACCGGAAACTAAATCAGGTAAATAGCTACCCCTGCGTCGTGGGGCTGGGGTACTATTTGCAATTTTATTTAAAAAGATATGGAAAATAATATATCAGGAATTAGCGACTCTAAACTTATACCAATAAGACCCTTAATCGGATACTCTTTACTGGCTATAGTTTCAGGATTGTCGGGATTTGCATTTATAACAATAATCAATAAAATTATAAGCAATTCCATCACTTCTACCGAAACCGTACCGATGCAAAACTATCTGTACCTGTTTGTAGGCACTATTATTGTCTTTTTTGTTTCACGTAGATGGCTGGCAGAAGGAATCATCCGATTGTCTCAAAAAATCTATTGGGACATTAGAAAAGATGTTATAAAATTGATACTGAAGGCACCTTACCGAAAACTTCAGGAGTACAAAGAGGAAGTATATACGACATTAGTTACCGACGTAAACCATATTTCAAATGCCTCCTTAATGATTATTACTTTTTTTTCTTCGATTATTCTGATACTGGCCTGTTTAGGATATATGGCTTTTTTATCCTTAAAATTATTCGCGGTTAGTATTTCGGTTATTGCGGTGGGCGTAATCATATATGCGGTCAGATCAAAGACCAGTAACAAACAAATAAAAGAAGTAAGAGAATTAGAAAAAGTATTTGTCGGAATCTTTAACAGTATTCTTAACGGAGCCAAAGAAATTAATATCAACGCCGACAAAGGAACTCAGATTTACGATCAGAAGATCATGAAAATTGCGACAACCGGAGAAACTAAATACGTAACCTCGCTTTTAAAATATCTGAATAGCGAGCTTATAAGCCAGTTGTTATTTTATGGTCTGATCACATTTATCTTAGTATTTGCAGGATCGGTATTTCAGACTCCTCCGGCAGTTAAAGTAAATTTCATCTTTGTTTTATTGTATCTGATGGGACCTATTGTAAGCGTAATGTCGATTATTCCGGTAATGACCAGAGCATTAATATCGCTTAAGAAAATGGAAAAACTTAAAAAAGAACTTACCGAACTTGAAAAGATAAAAGAGGTAGTTAATAAAGAACAGTACAAAGATTTTTCAGATTTAAAAATACGCAACTATGCGTTTTCTTTTGGAGAAAATCAATTTTCAGTAGGCCCGATTAATTTTGACATTAAAAGAAATGAGATCGTTTATGTTTATGGCGGTAACGGAGAAGGGAAAACTACATTTATTAATACCGTTTTAAACCTTTACAATCTGGATAACGGAGAAGCTTATATCGACGGGGAATTAGTTCCGTTAAAAGAACTGGAAAAAATAAAAAACCTTTTTTCACCTGTTTTTAGTGACTTTTATTTGTTTGATGAATTCTACGGAATAACCAATGTTGATTATGATAAAATAAATAAATATTTGAAATTGTTTGAGTTGGAGGGGAAAGTGCACATCAAAGACGGCTATTTTTCAACAACCCATTTGTCTACAGGACAGCGCAAACGAATTGCTTTGATCAATACCCTTTTAGAAGACCGACCAATTATTGTATTGGATGAATGGGCTGCCGATCAGGATCCGCATTTCAGACATAAGTTTTACACCGAAATTATCGCAACCTTAGTTCGTGATGAGGATAAAACAATCATTGCGATCACGCACGATGACAAATATTACAATACTGCAGATACCTTACTCAAAATGGAGTATGGTAAATTAGAAAAAACAAACATTTCTGAGCTCGCTGAAATCTTTTAAAACCGCTCAGAAAACACCCTAATGCTTTATTTTATTGGCCCTGCGCAAATTTCTTTTTACTCCCGGGTAAAAAGAGTAGGGCCTTATATGCCTTATAAAATGAAGAAATTAGGCAACAGACCTGCTTAAACCTATAAATGCTATTATTTAAAGATATAATCTCAACAAAATGAAAAGAAATAAAACAATTCGAATAGTACTCTTCGTCCTGTTATCTCTGGGCTGGATATTTATCATCACTTTTAACTTGGGGCCATTTGGTTCTTTAGGTAAATTAACGACCTATAAAACAGGATTGTTATCGGTGCCTTTGCAGAGTGATGGAATTCAAAAGATCCATAGTGATCAAAAATTAGACATCTATGTAGATAATGTTGGAATTCCGCATATCTACAGTGGTACAAAAAGTGCAGCAGCTTACGGGCTTGGATACATGCACGCAAAAGACAGGTATTTCCAGATGGAAATGATTTCCAGAATTGTACAGGGAAGACTGTCAGAGTTTTTATGGGCCGGAACCTTAAAATCGGATAAATTCTGGAAACCGTATGAGTTTGAACAAAAATCAGAAGAAATACTGGCGAGCTATAAAAAAGAAAACCCGGAATTTTACGCTTACTTACAGGCTTATTCTGATGGAGTAAATGCTTACTTAGATAATAATGAGAATACAGATCCTTTGTACAAAGCTTTAGGAGCAACACCAAGAAAATGGAAAACAGAGTATTCATTGTTATTCACCTGGTACATGAGTTATACCCTGACTTATTTTGATCATCATATCGAACAGCAGGAAATTCTTGAAAAGCTACCGGGACAGGAGATAACTTATTTTTATCCGCTACAGCCAAAAGGAATAAACACCATCTTACCTTCCGGTTTAATACCTTCAAGTACTAACCTGCCTAACATAGGCGCTCATACTTTGGGGACAGCTTCAGTAGATAACAGTCCAGAAGAATCATCATTATTTGATTTGGGAGCTAAATTAATGACAAAACATAAATTCAATCAGGGTGTAGGAAGTAACAACTGGGTGGTAAACAACACCAGAACAAAGAGTAAAAACAACATCTTGGCAAACGATCCGCACTTGTATTTAACCCTTCCGGAAGCTTTTTATGAAGCACATATTGTAACAGGAAGTTTTAAAGCATATGGTTTTACAATACCAGGAGTTCCGGTAGTAGTAAGCGGTCATAATGATAAAATTTCTTGGGGAATCACAAATGGAGAATGGGATTTGGTTGACCGATACAAACTTCAGGTTAAGAATGACAGCCTGTATCTTTATGAAGGAAAATGGATTCCTTTTCAGATTAAAAACTATACCATTAAAGTTAAAGGAAAAGCAGATTTCATAGAAAAATACAGAAGCACCGTACAAGGTAAAGTGATCAAAGAAGAAAATGGACAATACTATGCACAACACTGGTATGCTGCTGAAAAAAGCAACTCTGTAAAAGCAATGTACGAAGTCATGAAAAGTCAAAATTGGGATGGTTTTTCAACCGCTTTAAAAGACTATAGCTATCCTCCGCAAAACTTTGCTTACAGTGATGTAAACAACAATATCGGAATTGTATGCGCGGGCGAATTGCCAGCAAGAAACAGCGATTATATAGGTCAGGTATTAGACGGTAGTAAAAAATACACTCCGGTAAAAGCTTTAGATGCCTTTTGGTCAGCTTATAATCCGGATAAAGGATTTTTGTTTTCAGCAAATCAGCAGCCAATTCAAAACAATGTTTACTTCGGAGCACACGGTTCCAAAGACGATTACAGAGCCAAACGTATCTATTCTGTATTAGAAGGAAAGAAAGACTGGTCAGTTCCTGAAATTCAGAAAATGCAAAGCGATGTCGTTGATATTTCCTTAAACGATTTTAAAACATTACTAAATAACTATCCGGTAAAACAGAAATACAGCAGTATTGTAAAAGAACTGAAAAACTGGGACGGAAATATGAGTGGTGAAGGAAACCAGGGACTGGTTTTTGAAATGCTGCGAAAAGCCTCATTAGAAGAAGCCAAAGAATTTGCAAAGACCAGATTACAGGTAAAACAAGAACCTTCCTTACAGAATTTCTTAAAATACTTAAATGATAAAAAATACACCCTTCCGGGCGGTGATAACAAGCAAAAAATAGTAGACGCCATTTTTGAAAGAACACAGGAAACCTTAACCCAAACTTATGGAGAACAATGGAAAAATGTGGCTTATAAAAAGATGTCTAAATTTAACATTAACAACATGCTCTTCATTCCCGGACTAGGAGAAAAAGTAGATAATATTGGAGGTAACGTGAATACGATTAACATCAATTCAGATAAGTTTCATCCGGTTTTCCGTGCGGTATATGAAGTAAAAGACGGTAACATACAGGCACATACCATTTTGGCCGGAGGTCAGAGTGGTTTAATAAACTCGGTACACTACAAAGATCAGATTGAATCCTGGAGTAAAGGCCAGTACAAAAAGAGCCAGTTTGTTTCAAACCCTGCGAAACTGGAAAGAATTATAAACACTATAAAATTTAACTAATGAAAAATATACTGAATTACCTGCCTTATATAGTTGTATTGCTAGCGCAATTTTTTATAAACAACTACAACATTATCGTGATCCTTACCATTTTAACAGGCCTTGTTGCCGCTTTTAAAATTGAAAACAAAAGAGTCTTTTTAAAGAGCTTTTTAGTAGGATTGGTAGCCTTTACCATCGTATTTCTTATCTACGAATCGCGAGTAGAATATGTAAAAGACCTCCTTGTTAATATCGGATTACCGGGCCTTTTCATATACGTACTTTTTCCATTGTTTAGTGCTCTAAATACGGCAATTCTGTTCTTTATCGGTTATAAAACGGGTAGGTTGGTTTTAGAAAAAAAACTGGCAAGAACCAGTCAGGCATAGGTTTTCAAAGAAACTTGCTCAATCTGGACAGCCCGGACAATGGTTTGAAGAGAACCACAACTCCAGACCGTTTTTATTTATGATTACCATCCTATAGATGCTGGTCGTTTCTTTCTAAAAGCAACGACCAGATACAGGAGGGTGAGTTTTCAGACCTTGCAGATTTTCTGTTCGTACAAAGCCATCCTCTTATTCTTTAAAAAACACTATTGATAACGTAAAACGCTAAAAAGATGAAAGATAATAAGCCGAAATGCAATTGCGCTAAAAATGGCGTAGTGTGCGCGCTTAAACTAAGTTTAAACAAACAAGGAGCGTCTGTAGCTGACACTGCTGCGAAAAACAAGATCACTTGTCCTTTAAAAGCAGCCCTGTTTAGTAATGCTTCTTAAACTGTAATAGGAACCTCTAAAAAAGGTCTTTCAAGGTAAATAAATCAGCCACAACTAGCCTTTTATAGTTTTAGGAAGCTGGATTTAGGTCAGATCCGTAGATATTCTGTGAGAATATGAAACAGTTAAAAAAATAACGTCATCGTTACAAAACGTAACCAGGAGATGACAAGGAATACTGAGAACATTATTCAATCATACATACCGTATCATTGAAATCAAAAAATATAAAATATTGGTAAAGTCTAATGCAAAATATATAGTGAAAAAACTCATTGTACATTTTTTATACATCTTAATAGTATTATGCAAAATTCGACACATTACTTAGCCTTTAGTGATTTTGAATCTATTCCGAAAATAGATTTGAAAGAAGATGAATACTATTTATTTCAGTATTCAAGTGATTGTAATTTCGATCAGGGTATTCTGGAATATTACCTGCAATTTTTGCCGCAAAAATTTAGGCAGGAAGTACTTAAATACAGAAGATGGGATGACAGATTCAATTGCTTGTTTGGAAAACTAATGGTGTGTATGGGATCTCATATATTGGGAAACCCTTCGTTTGAATTTGAGAAAATTGTGAAAGACCATTATGGGAAACCATACCTGTTAGGGAGCAACTTCAATTTTAATATTTCCCATAGCGGGAATACAGTGGTATGTGTTTTCAGCAAGCAGGAAATAGGCGTCGACATCGAAGAAATTCATGAGATAGATTACTCCTTGTTTGAAAATGTTTTTTCCTCCGGGGAATTTGCAGAAATCAATCGTGACGGACTGGATAAATTTTATGAATTCTGGACCAGAAAAGAATCTGTCATCAAGGCCATTGGAAAGGGAATGTCTATTCCGCTTACAGAAATCGAAATCAATAGAGGCTATACAACCTATGGTGGTGACACCTGGTATACAAAAAGCTTTAAAATTGACAACAAGTACTGCTCGATTACCACAAAGCGTGATCAGATAAGAGCACAGGAAACACAGGTCATTTTTTAAAAAATTGGCATACAGCATTCACCTTCTGCGAACTATGATAGCGGACAATTGTAGGTATCGCAGAAGGCAGAACTGGCCAAAACAACTTCCACAGCAAGAAAATAATTAAAAATAAAAAACGAAAAATTAAATTATGGAAAAATTATTACTTGAACTTGAGAGTGATACCATTCTCAAAGACCTATATGAAATGGATGAATGTCCACCAATAGGGCACACTCCGGCTCTAATGCATGCCTATGTCATACGACCGGAAAACCACGGAGCTCCGGATCAGGCATTTCAGCAGGAAATTATTGCAACCCCTAAGTTAGGATTTAACGAAGTGTTGGTCAAAGTTATGGCCGCAGGAGTAAATTACAATGGTCTTTGGGCCGGATTAGGAGAACCGGCTTCCCCAACTGCCTTTCATGGCAAAGATTTTCACATAGCAGGAAGCGATGCATCCGGTATAATTTGGGAGGTTGGAGAAGGCTTAAAAAACAATCCTGAATTTAAATTTAAAATTGGTGATGAAGTCATTGTTCATTGTGGTCAAACTTGTGGGATATGTCAGGAATGCAATGGAGGTAACCCTATGATGTGTGAATCACAAAAAATATGGGGCTACGAAACACCCTATGGTTCCTTTGCACAGTACACCAAAGTTCGTGCACAACAGTTACTACAAAAGCCAAAACACTTAACGTGGGCAGAAGCAGGAGGGTATATGCTGACTTATGCAACGGTATGGAGAATGCTTTACGGATTTGCGCCAAACGATTTGAAACCCGGAACCAATGTATTGGTATGGGGAGGAAGTGGTGGTTTGGGAGCCACAGCGATTCAATTGATTAAACTGGCAGGAGCAAATGCGGTTGCGGTTACTTCAAGCGATGAGCGTGGAGAAAAATGTCTGGAATTGGGAGCTGTTGGTTATATTAACCGAAAAAAATTCAATTGCTGGGGAACCTTGCCTAACATTAACAACAAAGAAGAATACAAAGAATACCTAAAAGAAGTGAGGAAATTTGGAAGTGCCATTTGGGACATACTGGGTAAAAGAGTCAATCCGGATATTGTTATCGATCATATTGGTTCACAAACACTTCCGGTAAGTACCTACGTGGTGAAATCAGGAGGGATGGTCGTTTTCTGTGGCGCTACCTCAGGATTTAATATGTCATTTGATGCTTCATTTGTCTGGATGCGACAAAAAAGAATTCAGGGATCTCACTTTTCATCACTTTTTGAATTGCATCAGGCCAATCAGCTTATTTTGCAGAAAAAGTTCCACCCCGTTATATCCGGCGAGTTTAGCTGGGACGAATTGCCATTGGCACATCAAAAAATGCTGGACAACAGTATTGAATATGGAAATGTGGTTATCAACCTCGCTTCTTAATAAAGTAGCATAAGATTATTTTACACCTACCAAAAACAGTAAAAAATCAGATTCACTAAAATAAAAAAATACTAAAACGAAACCTCCAAAATCTTTGTGATTCTGGAGGTTTTTTTTATGTCCAATAATTACTTTCGGGCATAATTTGTTTACTCAAATTATCGGGTTTTATAACAATTGTATGTTTTCTTCCTGAAAAAAAATTACCTTGGTAGTGAAAATAGAACCTGCTGCTGAGGCAGACTTGTTTGATACATGGTCTGGGCAGATATCAGAAGCAGTGGGTAAAAAGGATATACCAAAAAAGAGTTACAAAGATGAGATCACCGAATGAACTATTATTTTTTTTTAGTGCCTTAGGGGCATTTAATGGTTTTTTACTTTCATTATATTTTGCGATCAATGCCAAAAAGAAAATTTTCACCAACTATTTTTTATCCTTGTTGTTACTGGTTTTAAGTATCCGAATTATTAAATCGGTATTCTTCTATTTTAACCCTCACTTATCCAATACCTTCATTCAAATCGGACTTTCAGCCTGCATACTGATTGGTCCGTTTCTTTTTTTATACCTCAAATCCTACGCCCAAAATGATAAACCCAATTGGGTCAAACATGTAGTACCTTATTTGGGTATAATGACTGTTTTAGGAACCTTTTACCCTTATGTCGAACATCAGGCAATTTGGAGCAGAGGGATCGTAAGAGTCATCTATTTTCAATGGTTTCTCTACATCGTTTTATCTTTTAAATACATTCAGCCGATTATTCAAAAAATCAAAGAGAAAGAAAGTTTAAAAAAGCTGGAAGTATGGTTTTTAAGCATCTATTTTGGAGTTGCATTTGTATGGTTTGCCTACACCTTTGCTGCTTACACCTCTTATATCGTTGGGGCTTTGTCTTTCACCTTTATTTTGTACCTGATCATTTTACTTTTGGTATTCAGAAACAGTCAGGAGACTGTTTTTTTTCAGGAAAAAGAGCGATATAAAAATAAAACCATTGATCAGGAAACACTAGACCTGATCCGTCAAAAAATGACGATTATAGTCGAAAAAGAACTGTTTTTAAATCCTAATTTCACTCTTGAAGAAGCAGCAAAAGAACTGAAAGTAACCAAACACACCTTATCGCAATATGTAAACGAAGTATTAGGTAAATCCTTTTCAAACCTGATTAAAGAGTACCGAATTGAAAAAGCTAAAAGTTTATTAGAAACCGAAAAAAACTATACCATTGAAAGTTTAGGGTATGATAGCGGTTTTAATTCGAAATCAACTTTTTTTACTGCATTTAAAAAACAAACCGGTTTAACCCCCACCGAATACCAAAAACAGCACTCCAAATGAGTTCTAATTTATAGAATCATACTTCAGTTTTATAATCTAAACCCCGTAAAGTAAGACTATCCCGGACATTTGCATTCATTATTAATAACCTAACAATTTTAAAAATGAAAAAAGTGCTTTTGTTTATCGGATTAAGTTTATTCTTTTTTAAATCAAATGCCCAGAGTCAGAATACTGATGACGATTGGAGTCTGATTCATAAAACGCTAAATCTCTACATCGATGGTCAGGCCACCGGCGATTCAGTTATGGTAGGTCGGGCCTTCCACAGTTCGTGGCAGCTGAAAGGTTTCAGAGAAAAAGAATTCGTAGTAGTACCCAAATCGAAATATCTGGTAGGGTATAAAAAACGGGATGCCAAACCCGCTAATTGGTCGGGGAGGGTCGTTTCTGTTGACTTTACAAATAACGCGGCCAGTGCAAAAGTAGAGATTAGTACTGCAAAACTATTATTTGTAGATTATTTCAATCTGCTGAAGACCGATCAGGGCTGGTTTATTGTAGACAAAATTTCAACCCGTACCCCTCACAAAACGGTTGAAGCAGAGGTAAAACCAAAGGAGAAATCATAAACTAAGACCCTATAACTTCCAGCAAAATGAACAAATTAATAGTTTTAATACTGGTTTTCACAGGCCTGTATTCACAAAGTTTTTATGCACAGAAAAATATCCTGTTCGTTACCTCCAATCAGGATTATTATGAACCTACAAAAATTAGCACTGCCAATCACTTTGAAGAAATAGTAGTTCCTTATGATGTCTTCACAAAAGCAGGTTACAAAGTTGATTTTATAAGTCCAAAGGGAGGAGCAATTCCTATTGGATATATTAACGCGTCTGACAGTATTCAAAAAAAGTATTTGTACGACAGTTGGTTTATGAACAAATTAGCACACACCCGAAAACCGGATGAGGTTGCGGCCAACCATTATTCCGCAATATTTTATAGTGGCGGAGGAGCAGCAATGTTTGGTGTAGCCGAAGATCAAACGATTCAAAAAATTGCAAGAGAAATCTATAGTAAAAACGGAGTTGTCTCGACAATTTGCCACGGTACAGCAGGCATCGCCTACTTAAGGGATGAAAATGGAGTATCACTTTATGCGGGAAAAAAGATCACAGGTTATCCGGACAAATTTGAACGTAAAGAGGAGGAATATTACAAAACATTCCCCTTTGCAATTGATAAAGCCATTACAGCCAACAAAGGCAGTTTTGTTTATTCAGACAAAGGCGGAGATGGCTTTTATAGTGTCGACGGAAGATTTGTAACAGGGCAGGACCCAAGTTCCGCCACAAAAGTGGCTAATGAGGTAGTAACATTACTCAGTAAAAACTTTAAAGAAACTAACGGCACCCATAAAAAAAGCGATTCAGATCAGATCAGGGAGACGCTTTTGGATTATATTGAGGGTACTGCAAACGGTCAGCCGGAGCGCTTGCGAAAAGCCTTTCATCCCAATTTTAATTTGTACAGCGTTGCCAATGATACTTTGTGGATCCGTTCGGGCCAAAAATATATTGCTGATATAAAAGTCGGCCAAAAATCAAATCGAATCGGACGCATTATTGCCGTCGATATCGAAAAAGATGCGGCAATCGCAAAAGCAGAAATAAAAGTACCAAACTGGCGCACTTTTACAAATTATTTTATACTGCTAAAATATGAAGGAACCTGGAAAATAATACATAAAAGTTACAGCTGGCTGGCCACACCAAAAAAGGAATAACCTTAAAAACATCCGCTAACAGCAGTCTGACCAGGTGGCCAATTCAATAAAAAAATATTTTTTTTCGATTAAATGCTTGGGGTAAATTTAAAAGTTAAAGATGTTGAAGGGGCACATTTGTCCAGACTGTTAGCTGTTGGTGGTAATAGAAATAGCAGATCCGAAATTTCTATTGAGGAAAAAAAACAAATCAAAACAACAAAATTCGATCTGATAACACCTATTCATTACAATACACACAGTATGAAGTGTTACGATCTCAAACTTACTTAGTTTAACCTTAACATTAAACCAAACTACATACTTACACCCCCGTAAAAAACAATTAGAGTAAATAAAAGGCCTTAAAGTGTTAGAATAGAAATGGATACAGGGTACTTTTTTTAATCAATTATAAAAATTAAAACGACATCTCAATATTAATAAATTATTAAATGACCCGCTGATAAAAATATCGATATAAGGTTTATTATACTTTTGTAAGGGTCTTCTTTAACAGTTTAAAATTACGTTATGAGTTCTAATTTGCTAATTTGTTTACGTGCTGGTGATGATTCCAGCTTTAAAGAAATCTATGATCTGTATCACTATAAAGTATTTTGTTTTGTAAAAAAATATACGTCACAACTCGCCGATGCCGAAGATGTGACGCAAAATGTATTTATCCATCTTTGGAAATACAGAAACAAAGTAGATCCTGCTGTAGATTTAGAAGCCATTTTGTTCAAAAGTTCTAAGCAGGAGATTTCGAAATGGTACAAAAAGCAAAACAGAATTTTTTCGGTAGAAAACGATCAGTTAATCAAAGAGCTTGATATTGTATCTGAAACAGAGGATGATATTACTTCAAAACTGGAGGAAATAGAACATCTTTTAAATCAAATACCGGCAAAAAGAAGAAAAATTTTTAGCCTTCACAAATTTGAAGACCGCAGCTATAAGGAAATTGCCGTAGAAATGGACATGTCTCAAAGTGCCGTTGCCAATCAAATTTCAAAGACATTACAGTTCCTTAGAAAAAATACTGTGAAAAACCATGAACTTTATTGGTTTGCATTATTTTTTATAAGCCAGTCAGAATTGGTTTCTTAATGCTGTCTTTTCCCCTTCTAGATCTTAATTTACCTCAAAATTTAAGTAATGATAATCTTCTGTTGGATTAAGAAAAGGTTAACAGTAATGTTGTCCCGTGATATTTAATAGACTGAAAATCTAATGTAGTTGAATCGATAAAATTCATACCTGATTTTTAAACATTAAATGTTAATTGTAAAATGAAATCCAGAAAATTAAGAGAAGAGTGGAATGCAATACCTAACAGAGGAATTCTTCCAAACGAAACTAAATCGCGTATGTGGGATAACATACGTATTGCAACAGTTGACCGATATAAAAGCTTTTATAATTGGACGGCAGTTGCCTGTATTGTATTTATTTTTTCTATTACAAGTTATCAGATATTCACGCAAGTCAATAAAAATAAGATTGAAGTTGCCGTTACCAAAACATTCAATGACGATATCCGCCTTTTATGCTTATCAGATGGAACGAGAGTATGGCTTAATGAAAATTCAGAAATTGGATATCCCGTTCAGTTTGCAAAAAATGAAAGGTTAGTAACTTTAAAGGGAGAGGCTTTTTTTGAAGTCAAACGTGATCCTTCCCGACCATTTATTATTACATCAGGAACAATAAAAACCACTGTTTTAGGAACATCATTTAATGTAAAAGCATACGATGAGAGCAAACCGGAAGTAAATGTGAGAACCGGTAAAGTACAGGTTGAAAGTCTGAAAAATACAGTTTTACTCGAAAGAGGCGATAAGGTAGTTTACAGACCCGATAATTTGTTACTTCAGAAACAAAAAACGAACGTATTAGAACCGGAATGGAAAAAGGTCTTGATATATGTGGATGGATTGACCTTGGAAGAAGTTTTAACCAAACTAAAGACAGATCACCAATTTGAGGTAAACTATCTCACAGCGGATTTAAAAAACCTGACAATCAAAGGAACTCTTGATACCCGACAAGGTTTGTATGAGATGCTTCAAACCATAGCTTTTGCTCTCGAAATTAAAATCAGATCGACGGGCAATAATACTTACTTAGTCAGCAAATAAGCCAACACAAATTTATTGAAAAACGATTGTCGCTCAAACAAGTATTCCAAACTTACATTTTAGCGACAGGATGCCTGCTGAATTTCTGCAGCAACATTACCCTAAAATACAAATTAAATTAATTACACAAACTAACAATCATCAATTATGAACAATTGCATTTCCAGGCAATTTGCCTTTTGGATTTTATTTTTTGGTTTTTTTCTCGGAATAAACACAATTTACGCACAAACCGGAACAGTATCGGTTGATTTTAAAAATTCATCACCTCAAAAAGTTATCGATAACTTAAAATCCCGCACGCCTTATCAATTTGTCTATCAAAAGGATCTCGATTTAAGTTTACCTCTTATTACCCTTAAAAAAGAAAATGTTTCAATAGATGAAATTTTAAGTGATTTACAAACGCTGACAAACTTAAATTTCAGAAGAAATGAAAATAATATAGCCGTAAATAGTAAAGAATCGGCTAAAAAAAAAAGAAAGGAAAAATCACAGGTAAAGTAGTAGATGTCAACGGACTTTCATTGCCCGGTGCCAATATAAATGTTACCGGAATGGGTTTAGGAACACAATCGGACATAGATGGTAACTATACTTTAGAATTGGAACCAGGCGAATATACGATTGAGATTAGTATTATATCGTTTCAAACGCAAAGAATTACAGGAGTTAAAGTAAATGAAGGGTCGGAAACACCGTTAGTAGTTTCTCTGAAAGAAGATGCACAATCGCTTAACGAAGTAATTATCATCCAAGACTATAAAAAGGCAACAGCATCGGTTCAGGGAATGCTGTTACAGCAAAAAAAAGCAGCTCAATTCTCTGACGGAATTTCCTCAGAACAAATTGCGAGAACTCCGGATAAAGATGTGGGAAGTGCGCTAAAACGTATAACAGGGGTAACAACAGTGGGAGATAAATACGTGGTGGTGCGTTCTATGGCAGAACGATGGAATCAGGCTGTTATGGACGGAATCACGCTGCCAAGTACAGACGCTTATCAGCAAAACTTTTCTTTTGATATAATTCCGACCGCCATTGTTGAAAGTATTGTTGTGAGCAAATCTGCAACTCCCGATATGTATGCCAATTTTGCCGGAGGATATGTGGAGGTAAAAACCATGGATATTCCGAAGGAAAACTTCACCAATTTCTCTATTGGTACTTCTTATAACAGCGAAAGTACTTTTAAAGAAAGACTAACCAAAAAAGAAGGAGATCATGATTATCTGGGTTTTGATGATGGAAGACGCGATTATCCCACGAATCTGACAGCATTGGAAATACCAAAGACAGCAGCTGAATCAGGCCCTTTTATAGCGCAGTCCAAACAATTTACGAAGGATAATTTTAGTACTTATAAAACATATGGTGCTCCGGGAACAACGCTTCAATTTGGTATTGGACGAACGTATAAATTGAAAGACGATAACAAGTGGGGATTTGTAGGTTCCTTAATTTTCAAGAATACACAGGAAAAATTAGATATTGAACATACAGAAAGAGGAAATTACAAAAGTAATTCAGAGTTTTTGGCAGAAACGAAAAAGACGCCCTATTCCACTTTTACAAAATATGGGTTCAAGAATTCAGGAGCAAATTACAATTACAATTCCACTTTAGGCGGAATGTTCAATGCCGCAATACAATTAGGCAACCATAAAATTACAAGCCGTAATACCGTAATGCACATTTACAACAATCAATTGAATCAAATTGCAGGCTGGGACATTGGTGAAAGTACTTCGGATATTGTAAGCGGGAACGATCTGGGGTCTGTAACCGAATCTAATTATCCGGTTTACACCACTTTTATTCAGAATAAAATTGAAGGAAATCACAAATTCGACAAACTGGAAATCAATTGGTACGGCGCTTACGGAAACGTAACAAAAGATACCAAAGACGCGACATTTTTAGAAATCATGAAACAAAAAGTAGGAGATGATGAGTTACTTTATTATGATGTTTACAATGCCGGAGCAAGATTTCCTTTCAGCAGAAGTAATTTTACGAATGACGAGATCGATTACAATGTCGCGATTAATTTCAAATACTCTTTTGACTTTAGCGATTCTTTTACAAACGATATAAAGGCAGGTTATTTCGGAACTTATAAAAAAGCAACCAACCAACAGGAATCGGCAAAATTGGTTACCGTAGGTCAAACTTCCGACAGAGCAAAAATTTACGATCCTTTGACAAGATTTTTAGACGGATCCAATTATTACTACGGTGGTTTTGGCTGGCAGGATTTTGGAATTTATGGCAACAAATATGTTGGAGATGTAAAAATACATTCCCCATTTTTAATGCTCGATGATAAAATAAGCCGCTTTGCAAGACTGGTTTGGGGAGTAAGAGCCGAAAGTTATATTTATACACAAATCGAGAGCCAGTCTGAAACTCCGGATGGATTTTCAGAAATTCAGGGAGACGATAAAGTTTGGCAATTTCTCCCATCAGCGAGTTTAATTATAAGTCCAACGAATAAAACGAATGTAAGATTCGGTTACAATAAATCGGTTTTGCGTCCTCAATTTGCCGAGCGTTTGACAATTCCGTATTACGACCCAATCCGTTCTGCTAAAATTTATAACTACACAGGAGGATTAGTTTCCAGTATTGCTAATAATTATGATTTAAAATTCGAATGGTTTCCTTCAGGTGGCGAGATTTTATCTTTTGGAGTATACCATAAAAAAATTGATGATCCGATTGAAGCTGTTGGTTATTTGAATCCGTCTGGCGTTAGGGATATCTATAATATCAATTCAAATAATGCCAAGCTTTGGGGAGTAGAATTAGAGTTTTACAAAAGCCTTTCTTTTTTGGGTGATGGCGAAATTTTAAAAGATTTATTTGTTTATGGGAACGCTTCCGTAAACGATACAAAAGTGACATCGTATGTTAATTTAGATGGCACAGGCGGACTTTATGAAGCCAACAGACCACTTTACGGGCAATCGCCTTACACTTACAATTTAGGTTTAGATTATGTAGGGGAACGTTTAGGATTTAGCCTTAGACACAATGCAATTGGCGATCAATATATACTGGTAGGTTTTGAGTATTTCGCAGAGGAAATCCGCAAACCTTATGCTGTAACAGATGCTCAGGTGAGTTATAAATTTTTTAAAGAAAGAAACCTGGAATTAAAATGCAGCATGAAAAACATGTTTGATGCCGGTATAGAAACGTATAACAACGCCAACAGTTACAGTAAAATTGAGAATGTTCCCGACGGGACAAATCCAAGAGCGAGATTCAGTCTAGGGGCGGGTGCTACTACAAAATTTGATCAGGATATCGACAGAGAAGTATTTAAAGCTAAAAACGGAAGAACCATAAGTGTATCAATCAATTATTCGTTCTAAAATGGGTTTTTAGCGGCTCTTTTACTTCAAGTTTAACCGATATAGCGGGATGTATTAAGAAACCGTTAACAATAAAAAAAGACATGATATTTTGGTTTTTCAAAAGCTAATGTATGTAGTTGTAAGTTTCAGATTTCTTTTTTGTTTAGTGCATTAAACAAAGATGTAAAAATGAACTTTAAGATGTTCTTTTAAAAATACAAAATTCTTCATTATAAGATAAGGTTTTAAAAGAATGGAAAGTAAACCTTTTACTGCGTTAAAAAAAACCTATGAGTAAAAAGACGGAATAATAGGTATAAACCCCGATGGTAAAGCGGGATCGTTTATTGAAAAAATTCTTTACCAAAAAAAAGAGAAAGACCTAAGGAGAGATATTTTGCTGCTCTCTCCAAAGGCCTAATTTGTAATAGCAGCAAATATAGCATTAATAAAATTATTATGAAAAAAATTTTTCTATGTGCAATGATAGCTCTGGCTCTGGGCTCTTGCCAAAATGATGATTCATCTGCTGATTCTTCTTTTTCAATGAAAGCTTCTGGTGCTGATTACACAGGATATCCGGCAACAGTACAAACTGTAAGTGGTGATATTACAACAAACACTACTTGGACTAGTGATAAAGTTTGGGAAATTGAAGGAGTAGTACGTGTAAAATCAGGGGCTACATTAACCATACAGCCAGGTACATTTATTAAAGCTAAACCATTAGCAGCTGGAGTTGCCTCAGGAGTTCTTGTAATTACAAAAACAGGTAAGATCGATGCTCAGGGAACTGAAACAGCGCCAATTATTTTTACAAGTTACAATTTATTAGATGGCAACGCAGCTACAGGAGCTACTCCGGGAGATTTTGCAGGAGTAGTTATTTTGGGTGATGCTCAGGTAAATAACGGTTCAGTTACTAACATCATCGAAGGATTAGGAGATCAGCCAACGGTTTCTGATTTTTATTATGGAGGTTCAAACAATGCTCATAACGGTGGAATCTTAAATTATGTTCGTATCGAATTTGCAGGACGTATTTTAGATGCTGCAACAGGAGTTGAAATCAATGGATTAACTTTAGGTGGTGTAGGTTCTGGTACTGTGATCGATCACGTTCAGGTATCTTACGGAAGAGACGATTCATTCGAATTTTTTGGAGGAACTGTAAATGCAGGACATTTAGTTTCTTTTGCACCAGACGATGATAACTTTGATTTTGATCTTGGTTATACAGGAACAATCACAAAAGCTATTGCAATTGCTGACAGTAATTCTACACATAGTTTAAGCGGAGGAAATCCGGATTCTAATGGTATTGAGTTAGACAACAATGCTACAGGAACAGTTACAGCATTGATCACACGTCCGGTAATCAACCAATTATCTATTATTGGTGTAAGCTCAACTGTAGTAGCTGATTTATACGAAAATGCTATTCACGTGCGCAGAGCAGGTAACATAAGCCTTACTGATGTTACTGTTACAGGATACAACAGAGGAGTTAATTTTGAGTCTCCTTCATTGCCAGGTGGTTCAACTTATTCTAAAGTTTCTATTCACGGTTTTGACAATGTAGCATTACCTGTAGGAACAACTTTTACAGGAATTGGTACTGCAACTTCTACGGTGAACCCGGCTACAAAATGGGCCTTAACACAACCATTCTTTAATGATGGTGCGTTAAACCTTAGTGGAGCTACAGGAGCATTTAAAACAGAAGCTGCGTGGACTAACACATGGACTAAGTTTACAAATTTTTAATAAGAGGTTAATTAAAATTTTACATGGGCAGAATATTTCTGCCCATGTTTTTAATACATAAAAAAATGAAAAAAACTATACTTTTATTTGTGCTTGCTTTTATTTCTGCAGTTTCATCAGCTCAGGTTACCGTTTGGGAAGATAATTTTGATGATGCAGATTTAGCTGGCTGGACATTACTGGACAGGGATGAAGATGGAATAAACTGGATTGCCAGAAAAAATATAAACCTTGATGAAAGCGGAAGCGCGATAGTAGATGGAGAACACAGCATTTTAGGAAATTACCTGATGAATCTGGATGATTTAAGCACAGTAGTTCGTTTAGTGGAGAACTGGGCTATTACACCAGCCATAAATTTATCACAACATTCCGGCAAAAAAATACAGGTGGTTCTAAATGCACAAACCAGTATTTATGACACTAATCAGGATCTGTTGGTATACGGATCTACTTCAAAAGACCCTGATACATTTACACTTTTGAGTACCCTTAAATTACAAAGACAAACAGAACTTGAAGCAGAATTTAAGGACTACAGTGTCGATATTTCTCAATATGCCGGCGAAGCGGTGTTATACTTAGCCGTATCTAATGTAGCAGATGAAAATCTGAACTTCATAGGTTTTGAAATAGATAAAGTTTCAATTGTAGCAGGAGGAAATTTAGGAATAGGGGACCATATATTGGATAAAAACCGTTCATTTCTTGCAGAAAACCCTGTTAGAGAAAATTTAGAATTGCAATTGGCAGATCAATTTAAAGACAATAAAACCGCATTGAAAATTTATAATGCAGCAGGGAATCTGGTTAAGGAAGTAAACTATAATAACCAAAATATTTCTGTAGCCGACCTACCTCAGGGTTTCTATTTTCTGTTACTAACCAACGATACAAATTCGCAAACAATAAAATTTATTAAAAAGTAAAAAAGGGCAGTAGGTTTTATTCCTGTATTAAAATTGCTGCCTTATTAAAAAATAGCATATGAAAAATAAGATTGCAAAAGCATTTTTCCTTTCTGTTGTACTTGCACTTTTGGGTGCCTGTGCTAATGATGAGCTAACGCCTTATTACGATCAGAGAAAAAGAGAAATTGGTAAAATCGTTATACACGGTTATAACGCTTTAAGCGATTCCATTCAAATGACCGTAAATGGCAAATTGATTGAAATAGGAAACGAAAAAAACAATACAGCTTTCGTAAAAAAAATAGAAAAAGAGCATGACTTTGTTTTTTTTAATGATGAGGTAAAAACGTTGGTAATCACCAATAAAAAAACGAGTCAGATCTTGGGAACTTATCTTTTTACCAACCGGACTCCTGTTAGTTCTCTATATTTCTACGCTAAAGAAAATTTATGGATAGATGATGTTTCCTTTTTAAAACCAGGCACATTAAGCCAAACCGGTTATGCGGGTTTTAAGTTTATATTTCCATCACTAAATAAATATTCAGGCAGTACCTATAAAGGCGCTTTGGATGGCATTATTACCAAAAGCAATGGTCAGGTTTTAGGGATTGTAAAAAATATCAGCAAAGATGCTCCAAGTGATTTTATCGAATTTCCATTCAGTACGCCGGCAGCCATAAAAATGGAACTTGTAAAACACGACACAAAGGAATCTTACATTACAGGTCAAAAAGTTATTGTGGCGATGACCATGACAAACAATAAATCAAAACTAATTATTCTTGAAGAAGAACAAGATGTTAATGGTAAGTTCTCCGGTGTGGGAGGCGTCATCAATTTAGCCGATTACTTTACTTTTTAAGGAGCGACCGGGCCGGGTGGAAGAGTCAATATTTTTTTGGAATTAAAAATTAAAAAATGAAATACTCCTATTACAGTCGAATATTTATTTTTCTTTTGCTTTCTTTTTTAATCCTTTCCTGTGAAAGTGATGATGCACCAATAACTTACAATAAAGATTCTAACGAATATGTAAATGAATGGATGTACGATCAGATGAAAAAGTATTATCGTTGGAATACATCAATGCCGGCTCAGGCTAATTTATCCTTAAATCCTAAGGAATATTTTAAAAATCTATTGCAAAAAGAGGATGTCTATTCTTATGCGATTCATCCTGCATTGCCTGACACTGCACCACAAAGTCTCAGACGGAGCTTTGGGTTTGATGTGTCTTTTGTCGAATTTGGAGGAAAATATTATGGTGTAATACTATATGTATTGGCAGGTTCTCCGGCCAAAAATAATGGCTTGCAAAGAGGTCAGTTGATCACTAAAATCGATGGAACAGTTGTGAACGCAGGAAACTACGAGCAATTGTATAAAAATATGGTAGGTGCAGCAAAATTAAATTTAGAGACCACTTCATTTTCTGCGAAATCCGGTTTTTCCAATCCAAAAGAAATTTCAGTATTGCAGGGATTTAGTTTTTCGCAGCCCATTCCATATCAAATTATTTCGGATAAAAATGCTAAGATTGGTTATGTTGAAATTCCACATTTTGATGTCGGTCAGGCACAGCAATTTTTACAAATCTTTCAGGAATTAAAAAACAAATCGATTACTGAACTTGTATTGGATTTAAGATACAATGGAGGAGGGGATATTGCATCTGCAACCGCGCTGAGTATTATCCTGGCTCCAAATATTAAAGCAACGGATCTTTTTATAAAATTTGAAGGAAATGCTAACGGGGGCAATGTTGATCAATCATTTGAGCAAGCCTTAAAAAGTAATGAAGCAAAAATAACTTTTGATGCTTTGCGTGGTGTCCATCCGTCAATAAACAGAATATATATATTGTGTGGAAGCCGCACCGCATCTGCATCAGAGCTTATAATTAATAATCTGAAACCTTATATGAATGTAATTGCTTTAGGTGGGAAAACTTTTGGGAAAGATGTGGCAGGATTTCCAATAGAAGACGATCGAATTCCCGGAAGTAAAGGCTGGGTGTTATATCCGTCTATTTATAAGTTGTTTAATTCCAGACATGAAGGAGGTTATTCTAAAGGAATAGATCCTAATATTTATACAGATGAACTTCAGGGATTAGAAGTTTTTTCTTTAGGCAATCGTTCCGAAATTCTGTTAAGTGCAGCATTGACAAACATCTCGGGAAACACTGGTAAAATGAAAGCCACAGAATTGCGATTACTGACTTTGCCTAAAGCCTATGCTGATTCGGACCCATTATTACGTTTTAACCCTTAATATATTTTTTAAATTTTAGTCAAATAGTAATGTTATTATGCAAGGAATAAATTCTAAAGAGCATCGGATCTTGCTGACCGCTTTTCATAAATTCGAACATCTTTCTACTGTTTATAAAAATAAAATTGAAGAGGCCGAAGATGCCAGAACGCGAAAAGCTATGGAAGAACTGGATGCTCTATATGATAAATTTCAGCTATTGTATACTGAGCTTGAAAAATGTACCAAAGCTTATGAGATCAAGAAAAAATCGACAAGAAGCCTCCTAAACAGAAGCGTTCGGAAATTAATTCCAATCGCACAAAACAATAAGGATTTGCCCCGTTAAATCATATTGTATTGGGGTAGCAAGGGTTAAACAAATAAAAGAATATAAAAAAAGTCTTTAGACATCAGAGTTTAAAGACTTTTGATTTTTAAAGTTTTTTGAGACTTCTACTGGCTTTGATTTAAAAGGAATTATCCCTTTCATTTTGCATAGCTGATCTTATCATTTTGATAGGGATTAGCAAGTTAAAAATTAAGTGAAAATTTTAACTTATTGGTTTTTAGTGTTTTGTTTTATGTTGAGTTGTTTTGGCACACCAATTGCATCTAAAGGGGAAATCAAGACCATAATTTTACGGTATAGAGATCACCATAAGATTAAGTTTGAAAACGAAAAGAGTTTTCCGGATTTGCTCAGAATAGTATAGATAAATGTAAAACACTGTAAAATAAAAGAGATGAAAGCAGATAAAGTAAGAAAAAAGAACATCGAAAAACTGGGGATATCAAACAAAGGCATCAAACAAAAAGACAGAGTCATCAACTTAATGGTGTTTTCTATAGTATTCTTTATTGCACTTTTGATGATTTCGCAAATCGTATAAAACATATTTTAATTAAGATATTAAAAGAAGTAAAACTCTCAGCAACGATGAGTTTTACTTTTTTGTTTTTTATATAAAAGTGGTCGGGGATTATACTTTATGAAAGGCAGTCTCAAAATGATAAAATCATATCATTTTGAGACGTTTTTTTAACGGCCACAAAGACTATTGTAAGTATAAAAAGCCTGATAATAAGGGGTTTAATACGAATTGGAAAACAATAAAAATCTATTGGTATGTAAATTGAATATTATGCATTGTGTCTCCATCTCCTAAAATAACAAGGACAGTAAAAAAATAGGAGTTACACCAAATCATATGAGAACCATAGCATGTAAAATAGGCCCTACGGAGAGAAGCTTTATGCTTTCTAAACCCTTACCAACCCAAACAGTATTTTTACCGCTAAAAGAGGCAGAGGAGTCTAGTGATTTTATTATTGAAAAAGCCAGACCTATTCATACCTTTTGGATAAAACAAATTTGTGAAGTAACACTTGCATCAGCCATAGCCCGCGGAACCGGAATTTCCGGACGCTCTCCTGAGCTGCTGGAAACAAAAATGAAAAAAGGAGAAGCTGTCATCGCCTTTGCACCAGATGGGAGATGGGCAGGTTTTTCTTTTATCTCTTCCTGGGAAAATGACAACTATGTCTCTAATTCCGGATTAATTGTAGCTCCAGAATTCCGACATACCGGACTCGCCAAAAGAATTAAAAGAAAAATTTTTGAGCTTAGCCGACAGAAATATCCCGATGCCCGTATATTCAGCCTAACTACTGGTCTTGCTGTAATGAAAATGAATCATGAACTCGGTTTTGAACCCGTCACTTACTCCGAACTGACCTCAGACGAAACATTCTGGGAAAACTGTAAATCATGTGTAAACTGCCCGATTTTGATGAATAAGGACAGGAAAAACTGTTTGTGTACGGCTATGCTTTATGACCCGAAACAAAATGGGACGAAAGTGAATCAGGTAAAAGAGTTAGAGATTGTGCACTAGTATTACAGATATTGTCTGTGGTTTCAATCGTAGGGATACAATACATTATCACGATCTAAATAGTTTAAATTTCAAATTCTATTTCATAATCACAATTTTAATATCTTGGAAATGATAGACAAAATTTGCTAGTTTTACTGAAAAGTAAATTGTGATAAAAAAGAATAGTATAGAAAATATGAAGGAACAACTTACTGAAATTATAAGGCAAGTTTATCAGAAACAAAACAGAAATCTATTTACATTTTTAACGGGTGCAGGAATTTCTGCAGAAAGCGGTATACCAACTTACAGAGGAGTAGATGGTATTTGGATAAAAGGAACTAAATTTCATAAACCAGAGGAGTTTGGAACGTTTAAATATTTCAAAGAAAATCCCGAAGAAGTTTGGCAATACTCACTGTTTAGAAAAAAGATGTTTGAAAATGCTCAGACAAATCAAAGCCATCATGAGATAGTAGCAATTGAAAATCTTTTACAAGACAGATTTCATTTAATAACTCAAAACATAGACAATCTGCACCGACGTGCCGGTAACGAAAGAATCTATGAAATACATGGAAAAACCAGAGAAATTAAATGTTCGAACGGATGTAAAGGAATAGAAAATTTATCTGTTGAAATTCAAGGCAAAGACATAGATGAAGATTTAACAGATAAAGATATCGAACTGCTAAAGTGCAAAGAATGCGGTAGCTGGATGAGACCAAACATTTTATGGTTTGATGAATATTACGATGAAAAAACAAATAAAAAATTCAGTTCTTTAAAAATTGCTAAAAACTCAGGAGTTCTGTTTATTGTCGGCACTTCGGGAGCAACAAATTTGCCAATGGCAATTGCAGAAACCACATTGAAATATGGCGGAACAATCGTTGATATTAACACTGAGGATAATTTATTTACAGAATTAATTAAAGAGAAGAAAAATAAAATGATCATTCGGGAAACTTCAACAGAAGCATTAAAAACAATTCGGGAAATATTGGAAAATATAACAAAAGAATAAACTGTTTTTAAGAGTAAAATTTATGTGCGAAACCGGAAAAGAAATTAAGCTTTGTACTTGCGTTCCAAACGGGATGAATAGAATTGTACACAATAAAAAATCCCGTAGGTTTAAAAAATTGCCTAAAGAATTTACTTGGAAATTACGAAAATATGTGGGTTTCAGTAATTGCATGATGGACGGAATGATAATTTTTCCAATCGATATTTTATCAGAAGATTTGACAACTGAAAAAATGCTTATGGATCTTAATAATAGAAATTGTTTTGATTTTGATTATCAACCCAATGAGGGTGATAATCTTCAAATTTTTACTCCTGAAAAGTATTCAATACAGTTTTTATCTTTTATTTATCGAAATGGGGAATGGATTGCTGACTATTATAACGGTTTCAGAGATGCAACTGAAAAAATAAATCATGGAAAAGTATATTTTGATGAAAAAACTGAAAATAAAAATGATTAAAAAAGTCAAAATTCTAAAGTAGCATCCTTGGAGAGTTTGTAGGTTTCATCACTTTTAAAGGTTAAAACAACCATTATTATCTCAATCCACTTAATATTCGGCCTAACCACTGATCTCGCAGTAATGAAAATGAATCATAAACTCGGTTTTGAACCCGTTACTTACTCCGAACTAACTTCAGACGAGACATTCTGGGAAAATTGTAAATCATGTGTAAACTGTCCTATATTGATGAATAAGGATAGGAAAAACTGTTTGTGTACAGCGATGTTATATGATCCGAAGCAAAATGGAGTGAAGCTGGATTTGGTAAAAGATCTAGAGACTATGTAATAGTATTTACAGATATTGTCTGCGGTTTCAATCGTAGGGATACAATACATTACCGCAACGTATATCTTTTGTAAAGTATCGGGAAACCATTCCGGTATAAAACAACAAAACCCTCAACAATGTTGAGGGTTTTGTCTTTTGCGGAGAAAGAGGCTCCGCCACCTGTATCGAAAGCACCAGTAAACACTGGGTGTTATGTTATTTCAAAAAAAGAAGGGTACTAATAGGGCACTCTTGAAATTCTAGGGTTTATTAACCTCTGTTAATATAGGAAAAAAAATGGAGAAATATTCTAAAATTGATTTTGGAGTTAAAAAGGAATTTACTTAATAAAATGTTGATAAAAAAACGGTCACAGAACTGTTAAAAAAATTACTTTAGCATTACCTATTTCCTATATTTCAGGAAATGTTATTTTAAACGCATTAATTTTATGAGTCAGATAGAAGCAGCGCAAGGAAAAAATAAATCAAGTATTTCCGAAAAATTCAAAATCAAAAAAAATGAGATCCTAAATGACATACTTCCTCTGGTGATAAAATACTTTTCAGGAAAACTTATCCAGATAAACGGCAACGGTAGTTTTGACAACCCCGACCATTTTGAGGATTTCGGACCTGTCATACTGCCTGAAACGGAAGACAGGCATAGTAGCAGGATTAAATACGCAATAGATAATCCCGGGATATTAAATCTGGCTCTGACCGGTGCAATGGGGAGCGGTAAAAGTACCATTTTAAAGACATTTGAGCATAAGAACAGACAGTATAAGTGTTTAAACATCTCGCTGGCGACTTTTGACAATAATACGCTGGAAACCCAAAAAATTGAGCATAACATTTTAAAGCAGCTCTTTTACAGTGTCGAGCATAAAAAAATTCCTGCCTCAAGATTTAAAAGAATTGAAAATCTCACGGGAATAAAGTACAAAACATCCCTTTTTATACTCTGGCTGTGCTCTGTTTCCTTTTTTTTTAAACCGGAACTCTTTGAATCGGTCAAGCAGACGCTGCAGCTCGATTTTTATTCCGGAGTTTTCAGTTTTATTTATGGGGTTTACTTTGCCGGATTCAGTTGCGTGCTGATTTTTATGCTGATGAATTTTATTCTGAATTTCAAACTGAGCAAGTTTAAAATTCAGGATGTTGATTTTGATAACAGCCAGGATCATAAGACTGTAAGTTTCGAGAACGAAATTGACGAGATTTTATATTTTTTCGAGAGAAATCTTGTTGATATCGTATTTTTTCAGGATCTAGATCGGTTTAATAAAAGTGAGATTTTTATAAAACTAAGGGAGATCAACAGTCTTATAAACAATTATGAGCCTATTAAAAAACAGAGAAAGGTCACGTTTATCTATGCCGTGTGCGATGATATCTTCAAAGAAAAGGAGCGGGCAAAGTTTTTTGACTTTATAATTCCCGTTGTACCAGTAATCAATTTTACCACTTCAAGTTCCAAACTGCTCTTTAAGCTGCGCGAAGATGTGGCACAGAATAAACTGTCAAAGGATTTTATTGATGATGTAAGCCTTTTTTTGAATGACTACCGAACTATAAAATCGATATTCAATGAATACCAGATCTACAAGAGCATAATCGGAAGCCAGCTGGAGAATTACAATAATCTGCTTGCCATGATGATTTATAAAAACATTGAGCCGACGGATTTTGACAGATTAAATCTCAACGAGGGATATGCATACAGTGTGCTTGAGAGCAAAAAAGAATTAACCTCGGAGAGCATTCAAGTATTAAAGGACAGGGCGGCAGAGCTGCATTCGAAAATAGAGCAGACCCAGCTGGAGAAACTCCGTGATGTCAAAGAACTCAGAATGGTGTACATTTTTAAGTTTTTTGAATTGTGTATGGCCATGCACAACCAGCCCATTTATGGCATTTCGCTGGCAAGCGAGGCACAGAATGGTGAAAAGCTTTTAACTGATGACTTTTTTTCTGCCTTCATAAAAGAAAACAACATTACTTACTACAGCACATTGTATAGTTCGCAGAGGAGCTCGATTTCTTTTACTCAGGTTGAAAAAGCGGCAGGCAGGCTGAGTTATGCCAGAAGAGAGCAGATCATTTTAAATAAAGAGACAGAAACCCTGGACAGAATTAAAACTGAACTGCAGGAAATTGAAAGCAGACAGAAAGATCTGGAGTCAAAAAAACTCTATGAAATATTACATGCAGAGAATGCCGATGCCTATTTTAAAAAAAATATAGCAGAGACGACCAAGATCAATAATTTTAAACTTGTGCATTATCTGCTTCGCGGGGGGTATATTAATGAAGATTACAATCATTACATATCGTACTTCCATCCCGGGAGCATTTCCAAAGAGGACAATGACTTTTTACTGAGCTTGCTTCCAAGCCAGAATCCGCTGGCTTACGGTCATAAGCTTAAAGAACTTAAAAGCCTGATTAAACGGATTAAAGTCGAAGATTTCAGCAGTGAAGCTATTCTGAATTTATCGCTGGTTGATTATCTTATCGAAAATAACGAGTCTGGAAAGTTAAAACTTTTAATGCAACTGCTAAGCAGAGGCAATGCTAAGGTCATGGGATTTATTGATGAGTATTTACAGCACTCCGATGAGATAAACAGAGGTAAATTTTTCCAGAAGCTTGCAGTAAGCTGGAACGGACTGTGGATTTACCTGAACTTTAAATCTAATTTTACAGTGGAAAAAATAGAAACATATCTTATCTATTTTTTCAGTTATCTGAACCAGGAGGAATTAAAACGCACAGACGCATCAGGTGCGCTTTCCGACTATATTTCGGTCATGGAAAATTTAGACTGTTTTTTCCAGATTGAAAAGGTTATGGATTCTTTTCGGGAATTTTTGTTAAAATCGGCAGTAAAATTTGAGAACCTCTGTTATGATGAAGAGCACAGGGAATTACTTAAGACAATTTACACTTATAATCTTTATGCAATAAACGAGCATATGATTGAGCTGTTTATTTCAAATTTTAATGTTAATAACACTGATACTGCCGCTCTAAAGACCGCCAATTACACCACGATAAAAAAATCAGAAAAAAAAGAGCTTATCCAGTACATTGACCAGAATCTGGACCAGTATGTAAGCAATGTTTTTCTAAAACTCCCAGACAATACGCAGGAATCGCAGGAGAGTATCTACGCCATACTTAACAGAGAGGATATTGAAAACCGCGGTGATTTTATGCAACATGGACAGTTTTTTGTCTCTGATCTGTCTAAAATTGAGAATTTGGATATTCAGGGAGCACTGGTGGTTTGGGGTAAAATCGACAGAATTTGGAAGAATGTATTGGCTTACTACCAAAAAACGAAAACTATTGACGAGTATCTGACCGAATATCTTAATGAGGCTGACAATTACACCGCCCTCTCCAGCCAGAGGTTCATTGCGGGCACTGATGATAAAATCAGCAAAAACTTTGTAAGGGATTTAATCAAGAGTAATGTTTCTGAAGAGAGTTTCAAGATGCTTATCACAAACATAGCTTTTAATTTCGCTAATACGGCCGATCTGGATGAGATCAGTGAATCCAGAATGAAAACACTTATAAAACTTGACAGGATTCTGTTAAATCCAGTTAATTACAGTATGGTCAAAGAAAAGTTCAGAAATCTTCTGATTTTCTTCATTGAGTCTCAGTCGACCCAATTTATGAAAGAGCTTGCAAAATATGGGGTTGACAGCGGGTTAATTTATGAGATTCTGTCTTCTATTGTAATTGACGAACAGGAGAAAATGGCGATGATTGAGTATTTTTCCGATGAAGCTTTAAGCGAAGATAAAAGGGTTCTTGTTCAACTGGGCGGATTTCTGACAGCCAATAGAATGAGCAGTATCAGCTTTACGCTACTTAATAGTTTAATTGCAAGTGCTCTTTCAGACGAGCGTAGGGCCGAACTGGCTAATGCATATTTCAGTTCCATTGAAGATCATAATTTAGCAACAGTAATTGGACAGCTTGAAGAATTTGCACCGCTACTTGACGGGAAGCGTCCCAAGGCGGCAGCTACCGAACTGAATCTGGAGCTCGTTAAGAAGCTTAAAAGTAAGCTTATCAGCAATATGAAATATTCCGATGATAAAAAACAGATTGAACTGATACCGTTTGCTAAACCGAGATTTTAACCTCTGTGGAGAGGAAGGTTAAAAGGGGGTTCTCTCTATACGAGAGAAGGTGTACTGCAGATAAGACAGCCGTTTTTAAAATGGCGGGCTTATAATCCGGTGCGTTGGGTCTGCGGAATCAGATTATATGACCGCTCTCTTTAAAGGAATAATAGGAATCCGCTGCAATGATGAGATGATCAAGGACTTTGATTTCAAGCACTTTTCATGCCTGAATTATTTTGGAAGTGATCTGTTTGTCTGCCTTAAAGAGCAGCGTTCTGCCTGAAGGATGGTAGTGGAGCGGTATCATCCCGAACCTACGTTTTAAATCCTTTATTTATTGGGTACCCGTAAACCTCTCAATAAGAGGACGGCTATAGGTGAGCTTACTGTTCTGAAGTTTTATCAACGATTTTGTCATATCTATATATGGAATAAAATTTTTAGCAAATATTTTTTTTCACTACGCAAAATAACTGCGTACAGGATTTGTAGTTTTGATCCATCATTAAGAAAATCGTATTTAAAAATGGAGAACAAGTATTAACTTGAAAAGAAAGAACTAAGAAGCTAAATTATTTATATCTGCTCTATCATTGAGTCGAAGTTAACCTTAAAAGATTATAAACATGATAAGACATCGAAAAATAAAAGAAGATGACGGGAATGGTGAATATTCTATTTTTGAAACATTTGATTTTGAATTTGTAAATCCTATAGAGCATTATTCCACTGCTATAGTAGCAAGTAATTTCGCAATGATGAAAGAGATAGTATTACTTAAAAATCCTCCGTTCCCATTTCCCATTGAATTTATCGAACAAACTCTGATGAAAGAAGCAGTTAAAAAATGGAATGAGCAACTTAATGAAATTTTAAAAACTAAGATACCAGAAAATTTTATATCGCTCTTAATATCTAAGACAAAAAAAGAACAAGTTAAATTATTAAAAAATCAATCAATCAATCCAGATCAGTTACTCGCGTTTCTATTTAAAGCAAAAATTAACTATGGATATTCTTTTAGTCAATATAGGGGAGAGCATAATCACAAAGGCCTAGATGAATCAAAAATGCCTGCTCTTGTTGAAATAAAAAAAGACGTAGTTCACAAAATTGGAGATACCCCACTTACAGATGGACAGCTTAAGCAAGCAATTGAACAAAGAAAAGTAATCGTTTCAAAATTCCTCGATAAAGGAAATGAATGGCATTGTTTGCTTTTAACATATGATAGTTTAAAAGGGAAAGAATCTTGGAAAAATGGACAACCACATTATCATTACATTTCTGACAAATTTGGAATTACAAGAGATGAAGTCGTTAAACAACTGAAAAGCAGTAGTTACAGTTTAGGTAGTCTTCCACATATTGATTTGATTAGTTATCGTGATAAATCTTATGTTAGATAATTTAAAGAGTAATGAATTTGTAGTTATAATAAATAGTGAGGTATTTAGCGAAATATCTTATTTGCAGTTTAAATTACGTATAAGTACTCGTTAGACATTTAAAAAAACTTAATTGATACTTTGACTAAAAAAATATTCCTAATTATGGAAAACCGTTTTTTAATTATGCTTTACTATAATAATTTTAAAAGTTATGAATTCGATTTTTTTATAATAACTAATAAAAATATTACTGTTGCAAATCGGAGGAATTATAGAGTTTAAATCAATATTAACTAACATAAAGAACAATTATGATAATAACAAATGAAGTAACAAAAAGTAACATACTAGATGAAATTGGAATTGCACTGGACTTAACCGAAGCCCAATACAAATTAGTTGAGGACAGATATAAAGCAGTCGGTGATCATCTTTGTAAGGACACATCATTACTCAAGAAATTTCAGCCAAGTGTGATGCCTCAAGGTTCTTTTTTACTAGGCACAATGATAAAACCAATCATGTCCGATGATGAATTAGATGTCGATATTGTATGCAGACTGACAGGTAAACAGGATTATTGGGCACAATATCATTTAAAGCAAGAGGTTAAAAAACAAATAGAGGAAGATGCTCGATATAAACAAATGTTATGCAAAAAAGAAGGAAAGAGATGTTGGAGGATTGATTATGCTGAAGATACAAAATTCCATTTAGATATTTTACCGTCAGTTGTAGATCAAAATCATTTTATACTACTTGAAAAATCATACAGCAACCTTACAAACCAAGAAATCAAAAACATTGCAATTAGAATTACTGATAATACTTTAGATAACTATTATAGTGATACTAATACACAAAATTGGATGCCTAGCAACCCTTTTGGATATGCAGCTTGGTTCAATGAAAGAAAAAAAACATCTTACACAAGATCCTTAAACTTAAGTGAAAGTGTAAAGCCTTTACCTAAATATGAACGTAGAAAATCTCCTTTACAAAGAGTTGTTCAAATTTTAAAACGTCATAGAGACATAATGTTTGGCAGTAATGATGACAAACCAATTTCAATTATCATAACAACACTTGCCGCAAAATCATATAGGCAAGAAGAAAATATGATTGATGCACTATTAAATATTCTCTCTTCTATGCGTAACCACATACAGTATGAATATTCTATAAAATATGGGAAACAAATAGCATGGGTTAGAAATCCAGTTAATGATGAAGAAAACTTTGCAGATAAGTGGGCAGATTCTTCTTCAAAGGAAGAGAATTTTGATATATGGCTTAGCAAAGCTCAATCGGATTTTGAAATATTAAGGAATGCCGATTTTACTCAAATTTATAAACTATTAAAAACAATTTTAGGTACAAATGCAGTTAATGAGGCGTTTAGAAAAGCTAATGCTGTTTCATTTATTACAGAAAGTTATTTGCCAGTAACATTTGATAAAAAAGTATTTGATGTTAGCCATAGAGCCCAGCCATCTTGGAGATTAAGCTTAAAATATAATATTGAGATTTACGGAAGTTTTAAACAAGGAAAAAAGATGAAATCAATTACTCCAAATGTAATTGTGCCTAAACATTGTGAAATATTTTTTGTAGCTAGCTCAAATGTTCCAAAACCTTATGATGTGTTTTGGCAAGTAGTTAATACAGGAGATGAAGCTAAAACAAACCAATGTCTGAGAGGAGGTATATATCATTCTAAAACTGCTGGAAAAGGAGGTTTAAATCAGAAAGAATATTCTGAGTATATAGGAATGCATTGGATCGAATGCTTTATTGTTAAAGATGGGGTTTGTGTAGCAAGAAGTAATGAATTTATTGTAAATGTTCAATAATTAAATTATAAAATGTCTGTAAAATTAGTCATCAATAAGGAAAATTAACATTTTGTATAATATATAAAATCAAGAAATAAATGAGTAAAACACAAATACCTGCATCAGTAAAGAATCAGCTGCTTGTAAAGTCAGGGGGAAGATGTCAATATAGGGGTTGTAATATCTCTTTGTATCAGGATATAGTAACAAAACGTGACTTTAATCAAGCTTACATAGCTCATATAATTGCAGATGTTCCAGGTGGTCCAAGAGGTGATGCTAAACGTTCTCCTCTTTTAGCTAAAGATTTGTCTAATCTCATGTTATTATGTTCTACTCATCATCGTCTAATTGATGTAGCAGATGTGCAAGGACATACAGAATCATTGCTTTTAGAAATGAAAAAAGAGCACGAAGAACGCATTGAACGTGTTACGGATATTTCACCAAACATGCAAAGTCATATTCTTACGTATAGAGCAAATGTAGGTAATTTTACACCTGAAATAAGTTATAAGACGGTTAGTCAATATTTACAACCGGATTATTTTCCTGCGATGTCAGATTGTATAGATTTAAGTCTGTCTAACAGTATTCAGAGAGATAAGGATGCCTTTTTTTGGCAAATGGAATTGGCTAATTTAGAAGCACAATTCAATAGAAAACTTTTCCAGAATTTTACTAAAGGAGAAATTAAGCATCTTTCAATTTTTGCTTTTGCTCCAATTCCTTTATTGGTTAGATTAGGCACTTTGGTTAATGATATTTATACTTGCCGAATTCATCATAAAGTACGTTACCCAGATACTTGGAATTTGGATGATGATAAAACGGAGATTAAATACAAAGTAATTGAACCAGCTAAAAAAAATAAGACAGTAGCTTTAAATATATCTTTAAGCGCTAGTATCACGAACGATAGAATTGTAAAAGTTTTAGGTCATGAATGTGATATCTATACCCTCACTATTGACAATCCATTTAATGATTACCTAAAAAGTAAGAAACATTTAGAAGATTTTAGTATAACAGTGAGACAGTTGTTTAACCAAATCAAGATGGAATACGGAGAAACTACTCCATTACATATTTTTCCAGCTATGCCAATCGCTAAGGCAATAGAACTAGGTAGAGTATGGATGCCAAAGGCAGATATGATGTTGCATATTTATGATCAAAATACATTTACTGGAGGATTTACAAAAGCTATTGAAATTATAAATGCTTAAAGTTTCAATTAATTTTAAACAGGACACTATACTAAAAACTGTATAAGGGAGACACTACCAAGACAACAAAACCCTCAACAATGTTGAGGGTTTTGTCTTTTGCGGAGAAAGAGGTTCCGCTGATTTTATGTCAATTCCAGCAAAGACAAGGATTGTGATATATTATTTAATCAAGGGTCACCTATAGGGTCACTTAACTTACAGCGTATTAAATTATTACGATGTAAATATATGGAATATCTTTTAAATGAGTATTCCAATATCTGTTTTATAAAGATTTGTTAGTATTAATGATGCTTAACTGATATTTAGAAATTAGGTGTATCAACTTTGTTTTGGGTGTACACTACATTCGGTACTTCATAACCCATTTAGTATAAAATAAATATCAATCGTCTAATAAATAAACTACTAACAGTTTAACTATAAGATTTGAACGTAATAAAGTCAAGTAACTATTTATTACTAAAAAGTGATTATTCATTTCATAACTGCAACTTTATATGAAGAAGAAACAATGGAACTAAGAGAAATATAATTGGTTCAATTTTTCCAGAAAAGCTCACTTCTGAAGGAATGGAACGTTGAATCACCTAAATAAATGAAGCTCTTCGATTACAGCTGTTATTTTATTAGACTCTAGATAGTAAAAAAAAGGATAAATCAGATGCTTTCTGACTTGTACCAAGATGTGAACTCCTTGGTACAAAATTCGAACCTTTTATTTGAAGATTTTCAAGTTTTAAGCGAGTTGACAGAGGTTTAAGAATGAAATTATTTGATTGCCGGAGTTTATAAAAAGTTTCAACTAGCCTACATGGGGTTGATACAAAGCACATCTAATTGTATGGAATATAAATCCCCTTGAGTTTAAGGATATCTAGTAAATAACTAAAATTTAAAATTATGAAACAGTTACCTGATTTAGAAGCATTCGAAAAAATTCTCATAGACAAAGGCTTTAATGGTTACTTTCAAACACAAGTAGCCTATCCGGGAAAGTTGAAAGAAAGCATTACCGAATATATGGAAGCCTGTAACAATGGTAAAGAAAGATCTGATAGAGACGGAAACTTTTTACTATCGACTTATCTACAATGGTCAGGAGATGATAATCCGAGTATTGTATGCAATTTTTGGGTAAGACAAGAAAACGACGGTTTTGATATACAAAAAATGGAAATTACAAGTAAAGACCGATACGGACAACTTTTGAAAAAATCGGAACTAAAAAACCCTTCAATAAGTTCAATTCCGACATTAAAGGAAGCCATTGCTCAGGTTTCAGTATTTTCTCAACAAAAACTTTCTTCTCAAAAAAGAGGATTTAGAATGTAACAACTATAAAATAATTATCACATAAAAAACAAAAGACAGTACCTTTATTTGTCTTTATGTGGAGAAAGAGGGTTCGATGACTTTATGAATTATCCAGTAAATACAAGGTTAAGTAACGGTCGCCTATAGGAACACTTAACTTCAAAGGTATGAAATTAACACAATATCACAGATAAGAAGTAAATAAATGTGTGTCAATTATTGACCGAGAAATTACCCATATAAATATTTACTGAATTATTGATTAATAAGTTAAAGGATAAAGTATACTGTGAATACTTTGGTGAAAATTCAAACCTTTTATTTCAAAATTTCCATATTTTAAGCAAGCTCACAGAGGTTTAGAAGTAAAAGCATTTGATTTTTCAACGTTTGACAGTAAGGCTTAAATATACTGATTTATATTCATTCAATTTAAAACTCGCACCACTGGTGCGAGTTTTAGAGGCTCGTTTAAGTTCTTTCTAATGAGAATGGATATTACTTTTTTATAGCTAAAAGAAGATTATATAAACTAACAGCATTGAATTTTATTTCTTAAGTTATTCCAATGAGTTCTTGTTTTTGGAATACATAAAAGCAAGTGCACCAGAGCAATCAAAATTGCACCAGGCAAAAGATTAATAACGATAGTATGGAATATTTTATAGTTTTGATATTGAACAATATTAGATAAAATTGCCATTTGATTATTTTCATAGTGTAGTTTAATAGACAGGAAAACTGCAATTGATGCAAAATGAAATCCATTGACAAAAAGATGAAGAATATATTCCCATCGTGGCAGCCCGCCCATAAATTTTCTACTGTCTTTTTCTATGAAGGCATCGATCGCCATAACTAGAATATCAAGAGTTACAATGATTAGACCTATTACAAAACTTATATTACAGTCTTGATTTGAGAATAAAAAGTACAAAATTAAAGGAAAGAATATTGCCCTAATTGTATGTGTGTAATGCTCTGTTTTACTTTCGGAATTGTTATGAAGCTTATATTTTAATATGTGAAGATAAAATCCGTCGTAGAGAGCCAGAACTGAAAAGAGTAAAAGTAAAACTGTGGTAATGATAATTGCTGTTTCCATTTGTTTAATTAATTTTAAAGCAAAAGTAGCAGCTGGTAATTATCATTAAAAGGACAAATGTCCTCAATTTACAGTAATTTCTTTTCGAATCCGGCTAAGTGTCCTGCGGGTTACTCCTAGATAAGTGGCAATATCATTTATGGATCCTTTGTTTAGAATTGATGGATGTTCTTTTAGCAGTCGTAAATATTTTTCTTTTGCGGTTTCATTGCACAAAACACTGGCATACTGTTCCATTACCATGTATTGTCTTTCTGCAATTACTCTTCCTATATTCTGCCAAAAATTACTTTGCCTATACAGATTTTGTAGATCCGCGTAGGTAATAACCAAAAGCTCAGTATCTTCAATAGCCTGAATTGATAGGTCTGAAGGCTGCTGGGAAACAAAACTTTTATATGATGTTGTTAAGTTATTTTCCGTACAGAAACAAGAGGTTATTTCCTCGGATTTTTCATTAGTATAATAAGTTCTTAATGTTCCTTTCTTTATAAAAGCTACCTCTTGACATATTTTACCCTGCAATGCAAAATAGCTGTTTTTGGGTAAACGATGGCTTTTAAAATATTGGCTGTAATTTTCAAATTCCTGATTGCTTATAGGAGTAATACTATTTAAAAAAAAATTAAAACTTTCCATAAATGATTTTATTATGACAACTCTTAATATGCTTTTCTAAGCATAAGTGCGTAAACGTTTGGCAGTGGACTTTCTTCAATGGCTTGGGCTGTTTTTTCGATATCATAGCCAACTCTGATAAAATCGACTTTTACACCATCTTTTCTTGAGAAATTACTGCTTTTGTCGATAGTTATTACCGCATAACAGCATTTGGGATTTCCATCTTTAGGCTTGCCTACTGATCCCGCGTTTATAGCATGGAAATAACTGCCTTTCTTATTAGGGTTTTCCATAATACGATGATACGGCTTGTGCGAATGTCCGCAGATAATTATGTCAACACAACAGTCAAGGAAGATATTAGTATAATCATTTTCTTTTTTATCCTCAAGTAGATATTCCTTATTACTATAGGGACTGCCATGTACCATTAAAATCTTGATTAGCTTATCAGCTGCTTGATATTCCAATTTAATATGATCAGGCAGAGCAGAAAGATATTTTATCTGCTCTTTACCAACAATTTGATAAGCATAACTTTCTGACTCGTTGTATCCTTCATTGTCTATATCTACAGCTTTTACATCATGGTTTCCCGCAAGTGTAGGAATATGTCTTTTACGGATTTCATTGATTACCGCATTGGGACATAGATTGTAACCTACTAAATCTCCTAAACAGTAAACAGCGTCAATATTCTGCTCTTCAATGCTTTTCAAAGTTTGTTCTAATGCCGGAAAATTGGCATGTATATCTGATATTATTGCAATTCTCATATGCACTATTAAAACAATTATTAGCTGGTAACTGGTTTTTTATAATACTTTTTTCTGAACCAGAAAGCAACATTAACTAATGCAATAAGTGCAGGCACTTCAACTAAAGGCCCTATAACTCCCGCAAATGCCTGACCGCTGTTTATTCCAAATACACCAATTGCTACTGCAATGGCTAGCTCAAAGTTATTTCCAGTAGCGGTAAAAGCTATAGCAGTAGCTTTTGAATAATCAGCACCAAAATATTTTCCAACGAAAAAGCTTATAATAAACATTAAAGTAAAGTAAATTACTAGTGGAACAGCGATGCGTACAACATCCATAGGGATTTGAACAATCAGCTCGCCTTTAAGACTGAACATTACTATAATTGTAAAGAGCAATGAAATAAGTGTAATTGGTGAAATAAAAGGTACGTATTTAGTTTCAAACCATTCTGAACCTCTTAGTGCAATTAGAACATATCGGCTGATTATTCCTAATGCAAAAGGAATTCCCAAATATATCCCAACACTCTCGGCAATCTGAGCAATACTTATGTTAACTTCAAACCCATTGTAACCAAAATATGGAGGCAGAACGGTAATAAAGAGATAAGCGTAGACACTGTAGAGTAAAACCTGAAAAATACTATTAAGTGCAATAAGACCTGCTGCATATTCTCTGTTTCCATCTGCCAAATCATTCCAAACTACTACCATGGCAATACAGCGCGCCAATCCAATTAGAATGACACCGATCATATATTCTGGATAACCATTTAAAAAAAGCAGGGCTAAAGAAAACATTAAAATTGGTCCAACAATCCAATTTAGAAACAATGAAGCACCTAAAATTTTAGTGTTTCTAAAAACCTGTCCCATTTGCTCGTATTTTACTTTTGCCAAGGGGGGATACATCATAAGAATAAGTCCAATAGCCAAGGGAATGTTTGTTGTTCCACTTGAAAAGGAGTTGATGAAATTTCCACTAGACGGAATAAAATAACCTATTACTACACCAAGAGCCATAGCGAGGAAAATCCACAGGGTTAAAAATCTATTAAGGAAACCTAATTTCTTTCGCTCCGCAACGGGGGCACAGTTATTTGCTGACATTTTTATTGTTTGATTTGTGAGAATACATAAAACATTTCAGTTCCGATTTGAAGACTACGCTCTTGATATACTTGTTTTTGTTGTGGAGTATTATCGGATACTTTTGGATCTTCAAAAGTAATTGGTATGCGTTTTTCTGCGCCTGCAATAAATGGACATCCTCCATCGGCTTGTGAACAGGTCATAATAGCAACAAATTCGCTCTCAGGATTAAAATCGTCATCATAAGCTTTAGAAAACCCGATTACAGGAAGTTCATTCGATGAGTATTTTATTGAATAAACGGGATTTTTACCCTCTGAAAGACTTTTTACTTTAAATCCTGAATGCTGCAGAGTTTCGGCAATCATAGGAAATAAGGCAGTAGCTTCAGTACCTCCCGAATAGCATGAAACATTTTTTATATCATAGTTTGCAGCGGCAGTCTGTGCCCAGACTTGAGATAAATGACTTCTTCTGGAATTGTGTGTACAGATTAAATTAAGTCTAATCTCTTGTTTATTTTCTGCTTTGTTTTGGATGTAATCCACTAATGGCTGCAGGATAGTTTTACGTTCTGCGGAGATTTGATTAAAATCAAATGAATTAATCGTGTTTTTTATTTCTGTAAATAACATAGTTTTTCTGTATTGAAAATAAATATTTAGATTATAGTTTAAAAATTAACAACAGCCTGCGCTAGGTGTGCATGAATTTGTACTGTCAGCATTTAATTCGGATAATTTTATCTTAGATTTATCTGATGGGATTCCGCATTGATCCTGAGCCAGACACGCCGTCTGTTTATTTAATAAAATGAAATTCTTACCATTAAAATCTAAATCGTATTTGCCAATTGTGGTGTCCTGATATTCTACTTCAATCTCATGATCTTCAATCCCTAAAACCTTTTCAGAAAGTTCAATGATGTGAATTAATTTTTGAGGTTTTAGTCTGTGTTCATAATCATTGGCATCCCAAAGCTGAAAATTCACAACCGTTTCTTTTCTGACTACCCCACCGCAGTCAATAAAATTTTTAGTGATCAAACCAACTTCTGTTACGTGAAAATATTCCGGCACAAAAGTTCCGTTTGGCAGTTCAAAATTTACAGCCTCAACTGTATTAAGTACTTTTTTAATTTCTGAAAGTTTCATAATTTATGTATTTTAAAAATTTGTATCTTTTATCCTTATATAGCAAAAGCATGAGCAAAAATTGATTTATCTATGCTTTTATATTATTTGTAATTATTTAATCAATTCGCTTCGTCTTTCCAGAAGTACAGTATCTCTCCAGATTCCATTTTGTTTCCCTATTTTTTCGCGAATGCCTAATATTCTAAATCCAGCTTTCTCATGGATGCGCAGACTTGCTGCGTTTTCAGGAAATATACCGGCCTGTAAAGTCCATATACCTTCGGCTTCACTCAGATGAACAAGCTCATTTAAAAGTGCAAGACCTATTCCATTGCCGGAATGTTCAGTGTCAACGTATACGCTTACCTCGGCTACACCCGCATAAACACATCGTGAAGAAACAGGAGTAAGTGCTGCCCAACCTGTAAGCAAATCATCACTTTCAGCAACAATTCTACAAGTAGCAAGATGCGAATTATTCCAGTCTTCCCAAGTTGGTGTAGTGGTCTGAAAAGTAGCGTTTCCGGTATTTATGCCTTTTTCATAAATTAATCTAACCTGCTGCCAATCGGTATCCAATAGTTTTCTGATTTTCATATTTATGAGATTAGCAACATTCGTTTCTCTTTTTTTCAAGATGAGCTGTAATATGTTCGAAAAAGCCTTTTATTTTTTCTAATCCTGGTTCATTAATACAGTAACAAATAGAGTTACCATCAATACTTCCTTTTATTAAGCCAGCATTTTTAAGTTCCTTAAGATGTTGTGAAACCGTTGGCTGAGAGAGAGGTAATTCGTTAACTATATCTCCGCAAATGCAAGTGTCTACCTTTAACAGATATTCCATAATTGCTATACGTGCAGGATGTCCTAAAGCTTTAGCTAAAATTGCTAATTCGTTTTGATTATCTGTAAAGTGATCTGTTTTTGTAGCTCCCATCGTTTTATATTTATATTGCAATATTACGATATATATTTAAAATAATAAGCCTTTATAGTATTTTTTATTTTAGGTCAATTTGTTTTAATAGTCTAAAATAAAGCAATTGTTTGTAGAAACTCTAGCAAAAAGAGATAAAGAGCAGCTCAAAGCGGTTTTCGATAATTATTTCCTATTGAAAGATGCACTGGTAAAAACAGATGGTAAAGCTGCCGCGTCAGCCTCAAAAGAATTATTGACCGCAATATCTTCCGTAAAAATGGAAACGCTAAAAACAGAAGAACATATGGTCTGGATGAAAGTATCCAAAGATATGAGTCAACAAGCTAATAGTATTTCAGCTACACAGGATATTAAAAAGCACCGTGAATTTTTCAATCCTTTGTCTAAAAATATGTATACCCTGATAAAAACTTCAGAAGCCGTTTATTACCAATACTGCCCGATGCAAAAGACAAACTGGCTGAGCAAAGAGAACACAATTAAAAATCCTTACTACGGTTCCCAAATGCTGGGTTGTGGTAAAACTGTAGAAATAATTAAATAGAAAAAAAGATGAAAGCAATACTTATCATATTAAATGCATTTTTTGCATTTAATTTAACCGCAACAGCACAAACAGCTGCAAAAAATGAGGAGCAAAAAATAGTTTATATCTGCCCTTCACATCCTGAGGCGATGAACCCAAGTTCTGGATTATGTCCAAAATGTGGCATGAAATTAACAAAAACGACTCAAAAGATAGATACTAATGCTCAAAAAGGAAGTCAGCCTATGAGCAAAACGGTGACAAAATATGTGTGTCCCATGGACGGTTCAACTTCTGATCAAACAGGGGACTGCTCTAAATGTGCCATGAAGATGGTAAAAGTTACCGAAAAAATAGACACCCATGCTCAAAAAGGAAGCCAGCCTATGAGTAAAACCGTGACAAAATATGTCTGCGCGAAGGATGGGGCAACTTCAGACCAACCCGGTGTATGTTCCAAATGCGGAATGGAAATGGTAAAAGTCACTGAAAAAATAGATACCCATGCCCAAAAAGGAAGTCAGGCTATGAGTAAAACGGTGACAAAATATGTTTGTCCTATGGACGGATCGGTTTCTGAAACTCAAGGGAAATGTACAAAATGCGGAATGGAAATGATTGAAAAAGGATCGGATAAAAAATAGGAATCTAATAACGAAAATGCTGTCAATGGCAGCAATAAAGGATTACTGCCCTATGGCAAACGAGCTCTATGGATCAGTGAAATAAAAGAGATCACAAAACCCTATTATAGATCAAAAAAGAGCAACTGCGGATCAATAAAAAAAACATTCTATAATGAAACAATTCATCAGAAAGATTCTTTTTATTGGGTTAATTATCTTTCTGCTGATGCAATTCTATTAGCCTGTCCTAAATTCCGATTACGGACAGGTTTTATCAATCCATATTTCTAAAGTCTATCAAATTCCTGTAAATATCGAATCAATCTTGCAGACTTCCTGCTATTACTGCCATAGCAATAACACCCAGTATCCGCGGTATTTCTACATTCAGCCTGCACGACTTTTCATGGAAAGCCATATTCCCCAGGGGAAGAAGGATTTGAATTTTAGTGAGTGGGAGATTATTAGAAACGAAAACAAGGAAATAAATTAGACTGAATTATAAAGCAGGTAAAAGTGAACAAAATACCTTTAAATCTACAGGCTTTTTATTTAATTATGTACAGCTTAAAAATAAGTTGATATTCCCATATTAAACCCATCCGTAATGGATGGCGGATTAGAAAAAATGTCCCTTTGTTTTAAATAGCGATAGTTTAGGCGGATTACGGTCTGAGAGGTGGGCCTAAAACTAATGGCGGGCATTATACTCCATAGATCTTCACCAATATTGCCTGCGGTTTCTTTAAATTTTCCCACATTCCAATCCACGTATTCCAATCTGCAGGCGATGCTTACGGTTGCTTTTTCCCATCCCAGCATTGTTTTTCTCAGGATGGGCTGTACAATATCTATAAAGCCCCCCCTTTGTTTGTTTCCAAATTGCTGGGAGTAGGTCTGGGGTACATCAACATAAATCCAGGCAAATTCTGTAGTGATAAAGGTTTTGATTTTTGGCAGTGTCGTGTTAAAATCCAGGGCGAAAACAGCTACCCGTCTTTTTTGGTCAACAACAATTCCGTCATCCTGAAATTTGTTATAAATCCCTCCCATATATGAAATTCCCAGTTCGCCTATTTTACTGTTTCGAAGGGCTATTTTTCCAGTAAATAAGGGCTCACCGCTATTTATTTCCTCAAATCTTTCGGGGTTGTTTTTTGCCGCGGGCAGGAAAGTTTTATTCTGGGTGTTCTCAATTATAGAATTATCGAAACTCCCTGATAAATAGGCTTCATAGCCAAACATCCAGTTTTTTGTGTATTTTTTCCCAAAAAGCCCCACTCCGGCATTACTAAAGGTGGCGGGCAGCATCTGGGTAGATGAAATTGGGCGGTCGGTAAATTCCCATTTAGGCCCGTCATGATTTTGATTGAAGGAGCCAATCGGATTCAAAATTATTCCGGCCCTTAAATTGACCAGAGGATCAAATTCAACATCTACAGATGCAAATTCGATTGCAATCTCTTTGCCTCCATCTTCAAATTCAATTTCACTTAAAAACTTTACTCTTTTGCTAATAGCTGATGAGATGAAAACAGACAGTCTTCTGGCTTGAAACTGATGGCCTTCCGATACTCCGTCCGTGGTCAGTTTCTGCCAGTTTATTTCAAGATACCCACCAATAGAAATTGGTGTTTTGTTTGCATTCAATGCCGGTCTGTTGTACAGGGCATCCATGTTTAAGATGTTTTTTACAGTATCTTTAGGTATTCTTTTAAGTAAACTGGGATCAATTTGCGCAAAAGAAGTTAAATTAAAAAGAAGTGTAAAAAGGAATATATAAGTTGGTTTTATTCTCATTTCAGGGATATTTTCAGGAAGTTGTTTTCAATTGCTATTGGAAATTTTCTAAGATCTCTCTCAGCAGGCCCATTTTCTAAAACCCCTCTGCTGCTAAACTCGCTTCCATGCGCAGGGCATTGGAGTTTATCTCCAAAAACCTGTAATTCTGCGCCCTGATGCGTGCACAGCATAAACATGGCGCAATAATCCTCTGCACTAAATCGATACACGCAAATCGGGGCTTTTAATATTTCATTTTGAATGATGATGTATTTTTTGAATTCTGTTTTTGTTCCCTTTTGTATTATAAAATCAGAAACGGGAACTAAAAGATCAGAGTCTTTGATCTCTCTTGATAGAATCTGGGAAGAAGCACAGCTTTGTAATAAAGTTGCTCCGGTTAATGCTGCCAGGCATCCAAAACCGCATGTTTTTAAAAATTGTTTTCGATCCATTGATTATAATGATTTTATAAATTTCAGTAAAGCTTCTTTGTCTTGTGTGGAAAGTTTTTCAAATGCATTTCTGCTTTGCTGCGCCTCGCCGCCATGCAATGTTATGGCCTGCTCAATGGTTTTTGCACGGCCGTCATGCATCAGAAATAAGTTTCCTCCCTGTGAATTTTCTGAAAGGCCGATTCCCCAAAGTGGCGGTGTCCGCCATTCGTAGGTTTTGGCGCTTCCTTCTGTATAACCATCGTCTAATGCACTTCCCATATCATGCAAAAGCAAGTCAGTGTAAGGGGCAAAAGTTTTATAAGAAAGGGAGTTTACAGGAGCATAACTTGTCTTGAGCTCACTTTTATGACAAGCCGCACAATTAATTTGAGCAAATATGTTTTTACCGCGGATAACACCGGCATCATTCTGATTGCGCTGAATTGGGGCTTTTAAGGTACTTAGGTAAAAAACAACATCGTTGACTTTGGAAGTTGGAATCTCAGGATCAATCTCTAAATTAGAATAATGGTCTATGGGATTGTAAAAGGATGCTATTCCCATGTCCTGATTGTAGGCGTTAACTGTCTGATGCAGCAAATCAAAGGCGGATGCTTTTTTTCCGTATCTCCCAATGTATTTACCGTTTTGGATTATTGCCGTGGGGGCTGGAATGGAATAATTGGGTATAGTAATCCAATTTACAGCCCCTGAAATGCCATCACCATCACTATCGTCAGGATCTGCCATTGCTACGAGATCCGCATCTGAAACATATTGCAGAAAACCCAGTCCTGTAAATGCCGGCGGGGTAAATTTGGAGAATGTTGCCCCGGCTGGAATTTGTTCGGGTAAAAAACCCGGAAGTGCCCTGTTTTGGA
>JAHEZJ010000022.1:77872-112014 GCA_023251135.1 Flavobacterium sp.
CTTGATTTAAAAACAGATTTCCAGTCTCATTGATTTGTCCAAAGCGGGTAAGGGTGGTAAATAAATGTCCTTTTCCATCACCCGCATGGCAAATTATACAGCTCGTTCCAACAAATGTTGGTCCCAGGCCTGTTTCGCGTGTAAAAACTTCGTTTACAGCTGCATCACCTCTTAAGAACTGCGCAGCTTCAGAATAAGACAAACCATCGACTGGACCGTCCAGTAGTTGGTCATCAGCGGGTATTTCAACATAAGTTGTATCACAAGATAATAGTGAGAAACATAAGATTAGCAGCAAGAAAGATTTTCTTAAAAAAATATTTAAATAACACATGGTTTAATTTTTAGACAAAGCTAAAAAAATATTTAGAATAATATTGTTTTTCTTAAAATATTTTAAGGCACAATATTTTATATTTTGTAAATAATAAAAGTCAAATGACAAAACCACATATATAAAAATAAAAAAAGAAAAAATTGCCGCAGAAACCTTTGTCTGCTGATCTTATTTACGTGCGATAATGAAAAGGATAATGTAATGTTTTAGTATTCATCTTGAATAATTATCAGGGATTTAAAAAAAAAACTTACTTTTGCAAAGTTGAAACTTACAAATACCATATTATCAATTATCTTGTTAGTACTTTCGTGTATGCCATGTGCAGATATGAAAGCAGCTGTTTCGCGTACTGTAACAGAATCCAGTTTCAGCCATGATGATGATCATTCTCATAACAATAAGCTTGATTTATGTTCGCCGTTTTGTATCTGCAGCTGCTGCGGCTTGCAAATGGTAAATTTGTCGCAGGTACTTATTGACTTTCCAATACCTTTTAAAAGAATTAACATACAATTGCCTACCTATAAATCAATTTTTACTTCCAATTTCTTCGGAAGTATTTGGCAGCCTCCTCAGATAGTATAATAAAGTCCGTCCCGACACTTCGAGATCCGGGTCAGATTGTGATTGCTCACAAATAAAAGCAAAGCTACTTTAGCTGATTTTTAATTCATTGTAATATTTCCAGCCTTTGGCAAAATTTAATATTGAGCTTTATCAAGAAGCTTATATATTTTTATTTGCCTTAATTCTATTTTGCCTTATGCAGTATTGCAATTGAAGGTAAAATTATTGCGTGAATACCAGCACTTGTTTTTAAGTTATTGAACAGCAGTTTTACGATTATTAATTTTTAAATAATAGTAAAAATCACAAATCTTGAAAATTTTAATGCTATTGTCCTTTGTACCGGTCATTACAAAGGAAATGCATCTCAAATAATCAAAAATATACCTTTCAAAAATCCCCTAAACTAAGAGATAAAATAGGAAAAGAAAAAAAACTCTGAAAGGTTTAATTTAAATAATTCTACTGTAAATTATGTTCTATAAAATCAATATATCACCGCGTTACAATTTACTTTTTGCATTTTTATTTTGGTTCCTTGCATTCTCGTTCATTATGCGCATAGTACTCATTATTTGGCAGTACGACGAGGTTTCTCTTAATTTGTTTGTAATTATTCGAACATTGTTAACTGGATTGTTTTATGACATAGGCACTATTAGCTATGTTTTAATTCCTTCACTGCTCTATTACTTTATTGTTCCTAATAAATGGATTGGATCATGGCTTGATAAAACCTTAGTTTGGTTTTTCACTTCTCTAATAATTTTTATATTAGTTTTTACTTTTTTTGCTGAGATTACCTTTTGGGATGAATTCAAAACAAGGTTTAACTTTATCGCTGTAGATTATTTGATTTACACTCATGAAGTAGTTGCCAATATACAGGAATCATATCCATTACCAATGCTTGTTTCTGGTGTTTTAATGATAACTTCAATCATACTTTTTGTTTTTTACAAATTAAATATTATTAAAAGCACATTCCAATCCAGGGTAAGTATTAAAGACAGAATTATTACCTTATCCGCTGGAATTGCTATAGCATTATTTTTTACATTTTTCATTACAAATGAGCAGGCAGAATGGTCTAAAAACCGATATAATTCTGAAATTTCAAAATCGGGTATTTATTCTTTTTTTGCAGCGTTTAGAAACAATCAAATGGCATATAATGAATTCTATACTTCAGTCAAAAATGTAGAGGCTTTTAATGTTGTCAGAAATAAATTAAAAGATAAGTATAGTAAATACGAAATAGAAGGATTATCCATTCATAGAACAATAACAGACACTACCAACAAAGAGCCAAGTAAGAAGAATGTAGTTTTTATTCTGGTAGAAAGCTTAAGTGGAAGTTTTATGAAAGAGTTTGGCAACACAGAAAATATAACACCATTTTTAGACAGTTTAGCACAAAAAAGCATCTTCTTCGAAAATTTATATGCCACAGGAACCAGAACTGTCCGCGGTATGGAAGCAGTGACGCTCTGTATTCCTCCAACACCGGGGCAAAGTATTGTCAAACGTCCTGAGAATCAAAACTTATACACCATTTCAAATGTTTTTAAAACAAAAGGATATAGCACTAATTTCTTTTATGGAGGCGACGGTTATTTTGATAATATGAACTCCTATTTTGGAGGAAATGGCTTTACAATTTACGATCGTGGCCGCGGCAGTGTATTGAGTGATAAAATCAGGACAATACGAAATAACATTGACGATGATGAAGTAACATTCGAAAACGCTTGGGGAATTTGTGATCAGGACATCTATTCTAAAATGATTAGAGTAGCTGATGGACATTACAGGAGAAATAAACCATTTTTCAATTTTGTAATGACAACTTCGAACCACAGGCCATTTACCTATCCGGACAATACTATAGATATTCCATCGGGAACCGGCCGAGAAGGAGCTGTGAAATATACTGATTATTCCATAAAAAAAATGTTTGAGGAGGCTAAAAAGAAACCCTGGTTCAAAAATACTGTCTTTATAATCATTGCGGACCATTGCGCCAGCAGTGCCGGAAAAGATGAAATAGATGTGGCCAATTACCATATTCCGGCTTTTATAGTAAATTTTCCAAAAGAACTGAATCAAAAAGTGAATAAGCAATGTTCTCAAATAGATTTTTTTCCAACTTTTTTTGCAATGATGAATTGGAGCTATGAAAGCAACTTCTTTGGTAAAAATGTATTGAAATCAAATTTTGAACAACGGGCCCTGATAGGAACATATAGAAAACTAGCCTTAATGAAAAAAGATAAAGTAATGATTTTATCCGATCAGAAAAAGCAGACTTTTTATAAATGGAACAAAACCGATAATAGTCTAAAAACACTACCAATGGATAAAGCTTTTCTTAATGAAACAATTTCATGGTATCAGACTGCCGATTATTTATTTACCAACAAACTCCTAAAATAATGATATCCATTCATTTTATTCTCAATCCAATATCAGGTACGGGAAAACACAACTTCGGAAAAACCGAATTAGAAAAATATTTTCCAAAGAGCATTTATAAGATTGAAGTAGATTATTCAAATTATAAAAGACACGCCATAGTACTGACCCAAAATGCAATTGTCAAAAAGCCCCACTATGTTGTAGCATGCGGCGGGGACGGCACTATAAACGAAGTCGCATCTTGTCTGATCAATACTGAAATTAAGTTTGGAATTATTCCGGTTGGTTCTGGAAATGGTCTGGCTTCAAATCTAAGTATTTCAAGATCACTGGAAAAAACAGCCGAAATTATACGCAGGGGCAGAACAAGATTTATTGATGTTGGAAAAATAAACGGGCACTATTTTTTCAGCAACGCTGGTGTTGGAATTGATGCATTAATCATAAAGAAATATGAGAGATACAATAAGAGAACTTTGATTTCTTATCTCCGGGCTGCAATAGCATCCAGCATTGAGTTTAAGCCAATTCAGGCAACACTCTCATTTAACGGTAAAATTATCGATACAAATGCCTTTATGCTTTTTATTTCTAATTCAAATCAAATGGGATATGGAATGACCCTTACACCTGATGCAAATTTAAATGACGGTCTTTTGGATTTAGTGGTTGTCCCAAAACTAAGTTTTCTCGATAAGATACTTTTTGGTCTGTGCGTGCTAACCAATAAAATTGAAAAATTCAAAAAAGCAAGACACATATTAATCGAGAAATTACATATAGAGATGCCGGAGAAAATTTTCCTGGACATACAAATTGACGGCGAATCACACAACTTAAAAACCAATAAAATTGAAATAGCAGTAATAAAAAGCGGTCTGGAGGTTCTGGCGCATTAAGCTTTAAAAGAAATAAGAAATAACAAGTAAAATGATATTTAGGTATTTTGCACGATTAACCTGGATTGCTGATAAAGCCTGTAAAATTCAGCATCTGATATGGTAAAAACAAAGAAAATAATTCTGCTGAAATTAATCCCTGTATTTTCTTGGATTTTAAATTAATTACACATTTCAACATGGCAAAACAAAGAACAAAAAAACAGAACAAACCAAAATATCAACCCAAAACTAAATCTAAAAAGCCAATTACAGCATACGCTGTGATTCGTGTTTTAATGATAATTTTAGTGTGCTTAATATTGTTAATAGGAATAGTAGCAAAGGTTATTCACTATTTTGAGTTTCACTGGAAATAATTAGTTATAATAAATAAAAAATTATTACTTTTATAGCTTGAAATTTACAATCTTCATATTATCAATTGTTTTACTTCTACTTTCGTGTATGCCTTGTGCAGATATAAAAGTAGATAGTTCAGTGTATGGTAAAACAGAAGTAGCTTCAAACCACGAAAAACATTCTCACGATAAAGAAAATGATTTATGTTCACCGTTTTGTGTTTGCAGTTGTTGTGGTTCACAAATGACAACTTTTTTGCAATCTATAATTATTGACTTTCCAATACCTTCTAATGGTATTAAAACACAATTACCTACATACAAATCAATTTTTACTTCCAATTTCTTCGGAAGTATTTGGCAACCACCTCAAATAGCATAATGATGCCCCGTCTTTTTGGACGGGGTTAGAATCTTGTGACCTTTTCACAAATAATAGCAGATAATTTATTTGCTAATTTCTAATTCATTATAATATTTTCAATGTTAGACAAAATCATACAATTTAGTATAAAGAACAAGTTTATTATACTTTTATTTACCCTTGTGCTTATAGCCTGGGGGAGTTATTCTCTTAAAAACTTACCTCTGGATGCTCTGCCAGATGTAACCAATAATCAAGTACAAATTATTACTACTGCCCCCACATTGGCAAGTCAGGAAATAGAGCAATTAATTACCTATCCTCTTGAACAATCTGTAAAAACAATTCCCAAAGTAATCGAATTGCGAAGCATTTCTCGTTTCGGATTATCGGTAGTAACCGTAGTTTTCAAGGACGATGTAGATATTTATTGGGCCAGAGCACAAGTTTCACAACGGCTAAAAGTAGCCGAAGAAAACATACCGGCATATGCAGGAAAACCAGATTTAGGCCCTATTTCTACAGGTTTGGGCGAAATCTACCAATATGATGTTTATGCCAAAAAAGGCTATGAAGACAAATACGATGCCGTAAAATTGCGAACCATTCAGGATTGGATTATCATTCCTCAATTACAGGGAGTTGAAGGCGTAGCTGAAGTAAGTACATGGGGTGGAAAATTAAAACAATATGAAGTAGCGGTAAATCCAAATACCTTAAATAGTCTTGGAGTAACCATCACAGAAATATTTGATGCTTTAGAACAAAACAACCAAAATACAGGTGGTGCTTATATCGAAAAAGACCAATATTCTTATTTTATTCGTGGTGTTGGTATGGCTACCGGCATCAAAGATTTAGAAAATGTAGTAGTCAAAAATAGAAATGGTTCACCTGTTTTAGTACGTGATGTAGCAGAAGTAAGAGAAGGAATTTCCTTGCGTTATGGAGCTTCTACAAAAGACGGGAAAGGCGAAATTGTTTGTGGTATGGCCCTTATGCTGAAAGGTGAAAATTCAAAAGCCGTAACCGAAAGGGTAAAAGAAAGAATGGTTCAGATTAACAAAAGCCTGCCCGAGGGAGTTGTTGCCGAAGCCTTTATTGATAGAAGTAAATTAGTCGATAATGCCATTGGAACGGTAACGAAAAATTTACTTGAAGGAGCATTAATCGTAATTTTTGTACTGATTTTATTTCTTGGTAATCTTCGTGCGGGATTAATCGTTGCTTCCGTAATTCCGCTTTCGATGCTGGTTGCCGTTATACTTATGAACGCTTTTGGCGTCAGCGGAAACCTGATGAGTCTTGGAGCAATCGATTTTGGAATTATTGTCGATGGCGCAGTCATAATTGTCGAAGCCACTATGCATCATTTGCAGAAACTCAAAAGAAAAAAAGATTTAACCCAATCTGAAATGGATGAAGAAGTATATCAATCTGCTTCAAAAATTAGAAATAGTGCTGCTTTTGGGGAAATCATTATCTTAATTGTCTATTTGCCAATTCTGGCATTAGTAGGAACAGAAGGTAAAATGTTCAAACCTATGGCAATGACGGTAGGATTTGCTGTAATCGGAGCCTTTATTCTTTCTTTGACTTATGTTCCTATGATGAGTGCCATGTTCTTATCCAAAAATACAGAACACAAATCTAATTTCAGTGACCGTATGATGGCTTGGTTAGAGGGTATATATACCCCATTTCTTGAAAAAGCATTACTTTTCAAAAAAACCGTTCTGGCAATCTCATTAGGATTATTTGTCCTGGCAATCGTAATTTTTCAAAATATGGGTGGCGAGTTTATTCCAACAATTGAGGAAGGGGATTTAGCTATTAATGCTACTATTATGACAGGAAGTTCGCTTTCGCAAATGGTAAAAACGACTACAGAATACGAAAAAATTCTAAAAGCAAAATTCCCCGAAATAAAAACGATTGTGACTAAAATAGGCAGCGGCGAAATACCAACCGATCCAATGCCAATTGAAAGTGGAGATATGATTATTGTATTGAAAGACAAAAGTGAATGGACTGGCGATTATGACAACTGGGAAGATTTAGCCAATGCAATGAAAGAAGAAATGGAAGCCATTCCAGGTGCCAATATAGAAGTATCGCAACCCATCCAAATGCGATTCAACGAATTAATGACAGGAAGCCGAAGTGATATTGCCATTAAAATATTTGGTGATGATTTAGAAACTTTAGGAAACAAAGCTACCGAGTTAATAAGCAAAATCAATAAAATTGAAGGTGTGGGCGATTTAAAAGCCGATAAAGTAACCGGATTGCCGCAAATTACTGTAAAATACGACTATAATAAAATAGCATTATACGGTTTGAATATTACTGATATCAATCAAATTATCCGTTCCTCATTTGCAGGAGAAAGTGCCGGTAAAATCTATGAAGAAAGCAAACGATTTGATGTAGTAGTAAGAATGAATGCTACTAATAGAAGTGATATTACTGATGTAAGTAACCTTTTTATTCCTCTGCCTAATGGTCAACAAGTGCCGCTTTCACAAGTAGCAACGGTTTCGTATGAACAAGGTCCTGTTCAGGTTTCCCGTGAAAATGGTAGACGTAGAATTACTGTTGGATTAAACGTTCGTGGTCGTGATATTAAAAGTGTTGTCGAAGAGATTCAGCAAAAATTAGACAAAGATTTTAAACTTCCAGCAGGTTATTACGTAACCTATGGCGGACAGTTTGAAAATTTAATTGAAGCTACTAAAAGACTTTCGGTAGCGGTGCCAATTGCATTAGGATTAATAATGGTTCTTTTATTTTTTACATTCAATAGTATGAAGCAGGCGGGATTAATATTTACCGCTATTCCACTATCAGCTATTGGTGGTGTTTTTGCCTTGTGGATGCGAGGAATGCCTTTTAGTATTTCGGCAGGAATTGGATTTATAGCCCTTTTCGGAATTGCAGTGCTAAATGGAATTGTATTGATTTCCTATTTCAACCAGCTAAAAACCGAAGGAATAACCGATCCATTGCAACGAGTTTTAATGGGTACAAAAACACGATTACGTCCTGTTTTAATGACAGCTGCTGTAGCCTCTTTAGGTTTTATGCCAATGGCATTATCAACAAGCGGTGGTGCCGAAGTACAAAAACCATTGGCAACCGTAGTTATTGGCGGATTATTATCAGCCACGTTATTGACATTGATTGTTTTACCAATTTTATATTTACTCTTTGAGAAAGGAATTAAAGGAAGAAGAAAAAAAATAAAAACTTCATTCGTTACCTCAATTGTTTTATTGATAAGTAGTTTTTCTTTTGCTCAAAACAGTCAGCCTATTTCACTTCAAAAAGCAATAGAAATGGCAAAAACAAACAATATCGATTTAAAAATTGCCGATAAGGAAATTGAAAAACAAACGGTGCTGAAAAAGACTGCCTTTCAGGCAGATCCTTTGCAAATACAGTACCAGGGCGGGCAATTTAATAGTAAGTATTATGACAGTAATGTTTCTATACAACAATATTTCCCAATAGGAAGAATTACAAAAGCCAACCGACAATTGCAGGAAGAATTGGTAAAGCTAGCAGAAAAGCGAAAAGCATTATCCGAATTTGAAATTGAAAAAGCGGTATCAATCGCTTACTATCAATATTTATACGGCGTTACTATTCAAAAGCTAAATACAGATTTATTGGATATTTATTCTAAATTTCTGAAGAATGCAGAACTTCGTTTTGAAACAGGCGAAAGTGGAAAAATTGAAGTAATCAGTGCCAAAGCAAAATCGAAAGAAATTGAAACCCAGCAAGCACAACTCGAATTTGATTTGGCAATTTATCAAAAGCAATTGCAGTTTTTTATTCAAACCGAAGATAATATTGTACCGGATAGTGCAACACCAATGAAGTTTTCAATGCTGTCGGATGAAAACCAATCTAAAGCAGCAACTTTAGTAAGTGATTATTATACACAACAAATTTCGGTGTATCAAAAAGAAGCCAATACGTTTAAAGCAATGCGAACTCCAAAATTAGGATTGGGTTATTTTGCACAAACCATTGATACCAAATCTTATTTTCAAGGATTTACCGCAGGTTTGCAAATTCCTCTATTTGGTGGTGTAAATTCAGCTAAAGCCAAAGCATCAGCCATTAGTATTTCGCAATCCCAATTAGAATTGGATAAAAATAAATTGGCTTTGAAGTTAAAAATGCAGGAATTGAAAAATGATTTCGAAAAACAACAAAAAGCATTAGAATACTATCAAAAAGAAGGTCTGCAATATGCAGAACAGATTATTGCAACAGCGCAAAAAAGTTATGCTAATGGCGATATGAGTTATTGGATGTACATTAGTTTTTTGAATCAGGCTATCGACATCAAAAAACAAAATGCCGAAGCTACCAATGCTTACAATCAAAGTGCCATTCAATTACAATTCCCATCCATTTCTAACAATTAATAATTTCTACAATGAAAAATATAAAGATAAATACAATTTCAAATATCAAGATTAAAACCACACTCTTACTACTTACTTCTTGCCTCTTACTTCTTACTTCTTGTGGAGAAAAGAAAACAGAAGAAGCAGCTCACGAAGAAGAAAAATCAGAAAATGAAGTAGCATTAACTGCTATACAATACAAAACTGTTGGAATTCAAACAGGTTCTGTAGAAAATAGAAATTTGAATTTAGTGATTAAAGCCAATGGATACACTACAGTTCCACCACAAAATATGGCAAATGTTTCTACTTTAATTGGTGGAACGGTTAAAGATATTTTAGTTCTTGAAGGTACTTATGTAAACAAAGGAAAAGTATTGGCTACCATTCAAAACCTGGAAGTAGTTGAAATGCAGGAAAATTATAATTCGGCTATTGCCAATATTGAATACCTGCAATTAGAATACAATCGTCAGAAAACATTAAGCGACCAAGATGTAAATCCTAGAAAATTGCTACAGGAAGTAAAAGCAAAATTAGCAATTGAAAAAGCAAGAGCTAAAGCATCTAAAGATAAATTACAGGCTTTGAATATGAGTACTAAAGGATCAAGTGTGGTACCAATAGTTTCGCCGATATCAGGTTATATTGGGAAAATTAATATTGCCAAAGGCGCATTTGCCGAAACAGGAATTACACTTTTTGAAGTAGTTGATAATAGCCAAATGCACTTGGATTTGAATGTCTATGAAAAAGATTTAGGATCTATTGCCGTAGGACAAACGATAGACTTCATCTTAACAAATCAAGGAAATAAATCTATAAAAGGAAAAATATTTGGGATCAATAAATCATTTTCAAACGAAAGTAAAACCGTAGCCGTTCACGCCAAAATTAATCCGGCTGATTCCAAGGATTTAATTTCGGGAATGTATGTTTCTGCCAATATCAGTATTAAAAATGCCACTGTTCCTGCCCTGCCAAAAGATGCTGTAGTAAAAAATGGCGATAAATATTTTGTTTACATTCAGGAAGAACACGAAGAAAAGGCTACAGCTAAAAAACCTGAAGCTCATGCGCATAAAGAAGGCGAAGCACATTCTGAAGAAACAGCAGGCGAAGAAGAAGGACACAACGAAATTCATTTCAAAGCAATTGAAGTTGTACCTGGAACTACGGATTTAGGTTATACCGAAGTGAAATTTGTGGAAGAAATCCCTGCCGATGCAAAAATTGTAACCAAAGGTGCTTTCTATTTACTATCCGCATCGAAAGGTGGTGGAGAACACGAACATTAGTAATTGTATTATGGAAAATAAAAAATCACATTGGGAAAATGTTTTCACAACAAAAAAACAAACGAAGTGAGTTGGACACAAAAGTATCCCAAAATCTCAATGGATTTTTTAGAAAGTTTAAACCTATCAAAAACCGCCAATATCATTGATATTGGCGGTGGCGATAGTAATTTCGTAGATGCATTATTAGAAAAAGGCTATCAAAACATTTGGGTTTTGGATATTTCAGCAGTAGCATTAGAAAAAGCTAAAAATAGATTAGGAGAAAAAGCCAACTTGGTGCATTGGATTGTTTCAGACATAACCGAATTCAAATTCGATATAAAATTTGATTTTTGGCACGACAGAGCTGTTTTTCATTTCTTGACCGATGAAATAAGTAGTAGCAAATATGTAGCTTTAGTTGAAAATGCAATCGCTCCGAATGGAAATTTCTTACTAGGCACTTTTTCTGAAAATGGACCTTTGAAATGTAGCGGATTAGAAATAAAGCAATATTCTGAAAATTCGATGAAAAATACTTTTAAAGAAAACTTTGAAGTTATAAAATGCTTTACTGAAAATCATATTACACCGTTTGATACCATTCAAAATTTTCAATTTTGTGGATTTAAAAAAACGATATGATTTCTGCTATAAAAATCACAGCCTATTTTATTCTTGCAGGTCTATGTGAAATTAGCGGAGGTTATCTTGTTTGGCTTTGGCTGAAAGAAGAAAAATCCGTTTGGTATGGTGTTACAGGAGCAATAATTCTTGCTTTATATGGATACGTAATGACTTTGTAAACTACCTCTTTTGGAAAATATTATGTTGTATATGGAGGTGTTTTCATTGTTATGGCGCTGTTGTGGGCATGGAAGATTGATAATTTCAAACCCGACAAATACGATTGGATAGGAACTGCAATAATACTCATTGGTATAGCGGTGATTTTATTTATGCCAAGAAAATAACAAAATAAGAATATAAAACTAACGTTAAATACTGATAAATTGTAAGAAATAAGACTTTTCCCTTATTTGCTTTCGAGGGATTAGTAATTGGACTTGGAAATTAAACTTCACGGAAATTGTATAACAACTTATTAAAAAAAATTATGAAAAACGTATTAAAATCAACTGTTTTATTAGCACTAACTCTTTTTTTATTCTCTCAAAATTGTTTTGCCCATTCGTATTGGCTTGAAGTAAAAGGCAATGGCAAAGTAAATGATACAGCCACGGTATATTTATATTTTGGGGAATTTGAAAAGGGATTGAGAGAAAGCAAAGAACATTTCTTTAAAAATATGGAATCGTTTACTGCCTATTATTTGGACTCAAAAGGAGTAAAACAAGATTTGATTTTGCAAAGAGACAGCAATTGTTACAAAGCAAGTTTTGTTCCAACTAGCGATGGAATTTACACTATAATGATGAAAGAAAATTCAAGAGCAGTTCAAGATTGGACAAAACACGGCTTGGGAATTATTAGACCTTTTGAAAACTTAAAAGCAAATTATAATGTTGGAAATATAAAAAATTCACAACTCGCAAATTTTGAAACAAGAAAAATAGATATTATCGTTAAAAAAGAAAAATTCCAATTAGTTCTCGATAATAAAGAATTTGCAAATAAATCAATATCAATTACTAATGACAAAGGTAAATCGGAGGAAGTAAAAACAGATAAAAATGGTTTTTTTACTATCCCAAATTCAAAAGGTATGTTTATTATAGATGTAGATTATAAAGATGGTATTAAAGGAGAATACAACGGTAAACCCTTTGATAACAGCAGATATAAATATGCGTTAACTCTATATGTACACTAAATATTTCACTGATTCACTTTAACATAAAACAAAATAACTGTTATGACACATCAACACAAATACGATGCAAACGGCAAACAGCTTTGTTGCACACAGGAAGAAAAGATAAATAATAAAAGTGGTTGTTGTTCTAACTTATAATAAAAAAGGAAAATATTCAGACCATGATGATAACAACCATTAATAAGAGGACATAGTAAATGTGTACTGTTTAGTATTAGTTCATTTGCGTTTTAATTTTTTGTTCAAAAAAATAAGACAATGAGAAACAATGTATATCTGTTTAAAGTAACCACTTCAATAATATTATTGTTGTTGCTGAATTTTGCAAATGCACAGAATTCAGATATTGATTTTTTAAGAAATATCAATCTAAACCGAAACAAATCACAAGATCAAGCATTAAAAGTAGTCACAAATAGTCTAACTCCTGTAAGCATTGCGACTCCTGTTATTATGTACTCTGTTGGATTGATTATGAAAGACAGTACAGTCAAAAAGAAGGCGATCTTTGTTGGGGAAACTTTGCTCGTTTCAAGATTTATTACATTGGCTTTAAAAAAAACAGTAAATAGAGACAGACCTTTTGAAACTTACTCTGATATTGAGCAAGCAACCACAGCAACTGGTTCTTCCTTTCCTTCAGGGCACGCTTCTTTAGCTTTTGCAACTGCCACATCCTTGAGTATGGCGTATCCAAAATGGTACATTATTGCTCCTTCGTTTGCCTGGGCAAGTGCAGTTAGCTATTCTCGTATGGCATTGGGTGTTCATTATCCAAGTGACGTGTTAGCTGGCGCAATCATAGGAAGCGGATCAGCTTATCTTTGCTATAAATTGAATAAATGGATTAATAAAAAACATAGTAAAAAAATCCCACAGCTCTGGGAATAATTATAATTTAGATTATTAGCAGACTTTAAGTTTATTTTTTATTATAATCTATTTGAAATAAAACATCAACACAAATATGATCTAAACGGCAAATAGCTTTGTTTGTAAACTCAAATAAAAATTAATCATAAAATTCATGACAACGGACAATAAAGCAATACACATTTAAAAATTAAACTAATTAATAGAAATAAATTTATGGACATAAATGCCGAATTAATTATTGTATCTAAATTGATTGCTTCTTTTTTGTTAGGGGCTTTTATTGGTTTAGACAGAGAAAAGCACGGTCATGATGCAGGAATAAGAACCTATGCAGCAGTTTGTATTGGCGCAACATTATTTACATCAATAACTGCACATTTGGTAAATAATCCAGTGGACACTTCAAGAGTAATTGCAAATATTGTAACGGGTGTTGGTTTTCTTGGTGCAGGAATTATTTATCGTAATTCTAGTGCAGGAACATCGCATGGCTTAACAACTGCAGCAACAGTATGGTGTACTTCAGCTGTTGGAGTTGCTATAGGGCTAAATATGTTTATTATAGCAATAATTGGTTCTGTAGCATTGTACTTTTTACTTTCATTACACCATTTGAAATGGTACATTAAATGGAAAGAAAAAATGATTAAAAAACATGGAGAAGAGCACGAGAACAACTGATAAATAAGGCCTTAAAAAAACACAACATCAACTTGGGAATGAATTTAACAAATCTATAAAGATTTTATTTTCCATATAATTAACCTACTTATGCTGATAAAAAACAACTATAAAGCCATTCTTTTTTTTCTAAAAGGGCTCAAATGGCAAATTGTGTTGATCATATCCTATGCAATAATTGCAAGTTTATTTGATCACAGCCCTGTTGGGGTTTTAATAAATATCCCAATTACTATTTCAACGGTTATAGCCACAATGATATCATTATTATTGGCATTCAGAATTGCTCAATCGTATGATAGATGGTGGGAAGCCAGAAAAGTATGGGGCGAAATTGTTAATGATTCCAGAACCTTGATTAGGCAAATAATGCTCTTTATACCTAATCCTAATAGTGAAGAACGAAAATCTGAAATTAAAATATTTGCAGAGAGACAAATAATATGGTGCTACACACTTTCAGAATCTTTGAGAGTACAAAAAACTTCTAGTAAAGTGCAGCAATATTTAACGGCACATAATTTACAAGCAGATAATATCCCACTGCTTTTAATACAAAAGCATTCTGAAAACTTGCATTTTATCACAGAAAAATATACACTAAATTCAAATCAACAAGTACAAATAGATACAACGATAGCTAGATTAACGGATGCTATGGGTAAGTGCGAAAGAATAAAAAATACAGTTTTCCCAAAAAATTATAGCTATTTAATTCATTGTCTAATTTACTTATTTGTGACCTTATTACCTTTTGGTTTAAGTGAAATAGATATTATTACTGAAATTTTGTTAACCTCTTTAATTCCTTTAATGTTTATCGCATTTGAAAAAACAGCTATAATAATGCAAGATCCATTTGAAAATATACCTACTGATATTCCTATGACAACAATTTGTAATACCATAGAAAATAATATCAATCAAATTATAGGAGAAGTAAATTATCAAAAAGAAAATATGCGATTCGAAAAATATTATAAAAATTAAATTTATAGCAAACAAATAATCAAAAAATAGGATTTGAAAAACAGTTAAAAAACTAAAACATTTAGCATTTCTATTTAAACTTTTAAAGTACGCTTTTATGATTACAAATTTAGTTAAGTAGCTCAAAAATAATTTTCAAAAAAATCAAAAATGAATATTTTTTAAGGATTTTGATTAGTAGATTTTAGAGTATTTTACAATAGTTGCCTTTGTTCACTTTTAAATATTCCTTTTAACAGGAAAGATAATTTAATTTAAAATGGAAAATAAAATAAAATATCACTGGATTGAAAAAATTTCTGGAGTTACTAGATTAATTATTTCTATACTATTTGCATTAATTGTATATTTTATATTATTCACTTTTAAAATTGACAACCAAAGTAAAATTATATTGAGTTGGGATACTTTTTGTATGACTAGTTTGTTTTTTTGTTGGATACTTTTTTTCTCAACTAATGAAAATGAATTATGTCACATTGTTGCTAAACAAGACGAAAACCTCAAAACTATTTTTAGTATTGTAATTATTGCTATTGTATTAAGTCTTTTTGGAACTTTGTCACTTATTAATCAGACTAGTAATATAACCGAAAACAAACTATTTCATTCTATTATATCCTTATCACCAGTAGTATTTTCTTGGTTACTTTTGCATACCACTTTCACAATTCGTTATGCCCATTTATACCACGATCATAACGAACTCAACACAGGTTCTAGCATTGGAGGAATCAAATTTCCGGGTAAGACAAAACCTGATTATCTAGATTTTGCTTACTTTTCTTTTGTAATTGGTATGACCTTTCAGGTATCTGACGTTATTATAACTTCAAAAACTATTAGAAGATTTGCTTTAATGCATAGCCTAATATCATTTCTATTTAACACAATTATAGTGGCACTCACTATAAGTGCAATTTCTAATTTAAAATAACAAATTAAAAAAATAAAATTATGAAAAATACAGACTCAAATCATATACACAAATATGATGCAAAAGGCAGACAAATTTGCTGTACGCAAGAAGAAAAAATAAATCATCTGGCAGATAAAAATATCAAAGTCAAAACTAAAAAAGACAGTTGCTGTGCTGATGAAAAACCAGTAAAAGCCGCACACAGCAATAACGATGGTCACAACCATGACAAACATTCAGATGATGACGGTCACGACCACTCTAGTGGTGACCAAACGGCGTTTCAAATGTTTTTACCAGCTGTAATAAGTTTTGCATTGTTGCTTATTGCTATTGGTTTTGATAACTATTTTCCACAAACTTGGTTTACAGGCTGGGTGCGTGTTGTTTGGTATTTAGTTGCCTATGCACCGGTAGGTTTCCCTGTAATTAAAGAAGCTTTTGAAAGCATTCGTAAGGGCGATATTTTTTCAGAGTTTTTGTTAATGTCCATTGCAACTATTGGCGCATTCATTATTGCAGAATATCCGGAAGGGGTGGCAGTAATGTTATTTTATGCAGTTGGCGAAGTATTTCAGACACTGGCAGTACAAAGAGCAAAAATGAACATTAAATTATTATTGGATCAAAGACCAGATACCGCTACGGTAATTGAAGGGGCAAATAGTATTTCTAAAAAAGCGTCCGAAATAACTATTGGAGAAATTATCCAATTGCGCCCGGGAGAAAAAGTAGCTCTTGATGGAAAATTACTTTCAGACACGGCTTCTTTGAATACAGCTGCTTTAACAGGAGAAAGTAAACCTGACACGAAACAAAAAGGAGAAACAATTCTTGCAGGAATGATTAATCTAAATACTGTTGTTCAAATTGAAGTCACTACAGCCTACAACGATAGTAAATTATCCAAAATTCTTGAAATGGTGCAGGACGCAACAGCTAAAAAAGCACCAACAGAATTGTTTATTAGAAAATTCGCTAAAATTTACACGCCTATTGTTGTGTTTTTAGCAATTGGAATTTGTTTGCTTCCAATGCTTTTTATTGATAATTATGTATTTAGAGACTGGTTGTACAGAGCATTAGTTTTCTTGGTTATTTCTTGTCCTTGTGCGTTAGTAATTTCAATTCCATTAGGATATTTTGGAGGAATTGGCGCAGCAAGTAAAAACGGAATATTATTTAAAGGATCTAGTTTTCTCGACATAATGGCAGCTATTCAAGCAGTAGTAATGGATAAAACAGGAACGCTGACCAAAGGTGTTTTCAAAGTTCAAAAAGTAATAGCCGTTGGTGTTCCCGAAGCTGATTTAATTAAATACACATCAGCACTCGAAACCAAATCAACACACCCTGTTGGAACAGCAATTATAGAATATGCTAAAGGTGCTGAAAAAAATGTGAATGTCACCGATGTGGAAGAAATTGCAGGACACGGACTAAAAGGAAAAGTGGATGGAAACGAAATCCTGGCAGGAAATGTAAAATTGATGAAAAAATTCAATATCAGCTATGATGCCGAAATTGATAATACACCGTTTACAATTATTGTTGTTGCCATCAATCAAAAATATGCCGGCTATTTTCTAATTGCAGACGAAATCAAGGAAGATGCAAAACAAGCAATTCAAAGTCTGCACAGCATAAATGTAAAAACAGTAATGCTGTCGGGCGATAAACAAGTAGTTGTAGAAGCTGTTGCCAAAGAATTAAATATAGATCAGGCTTATGGCGATTTGCTGCCTGAAAATAAGGTCGAAAAAGTAGAGGAACTTAAATCTCAAAATTTAAAAATTGCTTTTGTCGGCGATGGTGTAAATGATGCACCTGTTGTGGCTTTAGCAGATGCCGGAATTGCAATGGGCGGTTTAGGCAGTGATGCTACTATTGAAACGGCTGATATTGTAATTCAAAACGACCAGCCTATTAAAATATACACAGCTATAAACATCGGTAAAAAGACCAAACAGATTGTCTATCAGAATATTGGTCTGGCATTTGCCGTAAAAGCGGTCGTTTTAATTCTGGGTGCCGGCGGGCTGGCTACCATGTGGGAAGCCGTATTTGCAGATGTAGGTGTGGCACTATTGGCAATACTTAACGCAGTAAGGATTCAGAGGATGAAATTCTAGAACATCAGGAAATCTATTTTCAAAACAATCCGTGTCATTTACTTATGGCACGGATTGTTTTATTTTATCCGCTGGGCAATAAATCAGAAAAACATTCAAGAAAGGCAGAAATGCTGTCCAAAAAAGAAAAAGAAGATACCTGCCAAAACAGTACTCATGGAGTTTGACAAGTTCAGTAGGTTTGGTAGTATAGATTTTTATTGATGATTCGGCAAATCTTCAGTCCCTTTATTTCTATTGATTTTTCTGCCTATGATCGGGTAAAGTTATTTTAATGTTGTTGTTTTCTTTCTGTAAAAAAAGTTATTAATTTAAAATCGATAATTGCCTTAAATCAAAATAAAAGATTATTTTCACAGCACAATACGGCAATGATGTCTGCCTTGAACCGCCCACCAATATTATTGGAGCTGATGACGTCTAGTAATTGCTTATGCCACTAGATATGTATTCATTTTATTCAAGAGAATATGACCCAACAAAATTTCTCCCGCCGTATTATTTCAATACAACAAATTCCTTATCTTTTTTTTCTTTTCAAATGGATTTTCTTTGCTGCTGTAATTAGTATATGCGTAGGATCTGCCTCTGCTTTTTTTCTTGTCAGTTTAGATTTCGTTACCAATTATCGTGAAAATCATCTCTGGATTATGGCGCTGCTTCCTTTAGGAGGTCTTATTATCGGATTTACTTATCATTATTTGGGCACCAGTGTAGTAAAAGGGAACAACCAGCTGCTGGAAGAATTTTACAATCTCAGTCCAGATATATGTTTCTGCCGTCTGGGATATGAAACTGATCGTCAGAAATGAATGATGAAAGAATGAAAATCATTGTAAAAGGAGTAATTGACTTTCCAGCCGCTAAGCTCAGAAATCTTTTTTATGATGGAGAGCCCAAGTCCATTGCCCTTGGAAGGGGATCCACTGTTAAAGAAGCGATTAAATAGTTTTTCAATAGGAAACGGCTTATCATCACCTGTATTTAAGACAAGCAGTTCATTTTTTATTATTCTTATGATTATGGTGCCGTTACTTCGATTATGTCTTATAGCGTTATGTACAAGGTTGTTAATTAAAATTTCAGTAAGGATTGGATTTCCGCTGATCTGTAGTTTTTCGGAAGTCTGCAGATTTATTGCTATATTTTTAAGATCTGCCTGTTCGGTAAAAAATTCAAGGTGTTTTTCAATATGATCGTTAATCGAAATTATATTTTTTTCCAGATAAATTTCGTGTTCAATTTTGGAAAGCAGCAGCAGGTTCTTGTTCAATCGGTTTAACTTGGCCACATCCCTGCTTAACGATCCCAAGACCTGTGTCTGTTCCTTATTGAGTTCCATCTGAAATAAAACATCGATTTTGTTTTGAAACAAAGCAAGAGGTGTCTGGGGCTCATGTGCAGCATTCTCAACAAATTTGGAAAAAACGGTCAAATTGACCATAGATTTTCAGTTTAAAATGATCACCCGATTCGGAGCAAACTGATCACCTAATTTCAATTTAAACTGACCACCTATTTTCGGTGCAAAGTGACCACCAAAAAACTACTTCTTTTTCATGTTGTTTAACCATGGATCTGTAATAAAACTACAGACTATGGCAAATAATACAATAAACATGAATAAAATTAGAAAAGTAATTAAATTACATTGTGGCGGTAAGAGCAAATTGTTTATTAGCAAGTATTTATCTCTTTCCAGAAATACCGTAAAGAAATACATCTCTTTATTTGAAGTACTTGGATTAAGTCTTGAATCGATTAATCAAAAAACAGATGCAGAATTAGATACTCTTTTTTCTCAAAGCACAGAAGAGATTACCACTCCAAGGATGCAAAAGGTCTATGAGTTCTTTCCACAAATGGAACGGGAATTAAAGAAAACAGGCGTAACCATGTATGGCATGTGGGAGCGTTATCTCTCTTTAAATCCGGATGGATTTAGAATCTCTCAATTTAGATTCCATTACTTCAAATGGAGTAATAAAGTCAATCCTGTGATGCATATGATTCACAAAGCTGGAGATAAAATGTATGTGGATTATGCCGGAAAGACACTCTCAATTATTGACAAATCAACATCTGAAGTCAAGGAAGTACAGTTTTTTGTAGCTATTCTTGGTGCAAGTCAATATACTTATGCTGAAGCTTCTATGAGCCAGCAAAAAGAAGATTTTGTTGCTTCAGTAGAAAATGCGATACGCTTTTTTGAAGGTACTCCTGCTGCAATTGTGCCAGACAATTTAAAATCTGCCGTAATCAAAAGCAGTCGCTTTGAACCCACCATTAACGAAACTCTTGCAGATTTAGCAGAACAATATGAAACCACTATTCTGCCTGCTAGAGCCTATAGGCCAAGGGATAAGTCTCTGGTTGAAGGAGCAGTTAAAATACTCTATAGAAGAATTTATGCAAATTTAAAGGACATAGAATTCTTTAGCATAGAAGAGTTAAATCAAACTATATGGTACTTACTTGATGATCATAATAACAGAAAACTTACAGGGCGTCCATACTCCCGTTTTGAGCTATTTATTGAAGACGAGAAGCATGAATTACAGCCACTCCCTCAGGAACGCTTTGAAATTAAATATCATTCAATGGCAACAGTTATGCAAAACGGACACGTCCAATTAAGCCAGGACAAAAACTACTATAGTGTACCTTATCAATATTTAAAGAAAAAAGTAAAGCTGTTGTACACAAAATCAACAGTTGAAATTTACTTCAAATACAATCGTATAGCTACTCACAGCAGAAATCCTAAACCCTATATCTATACTACAAATCCTGAACATCTTGCAAGTACACATCAATTTGTATCAGAATGGAGTGCCTTTAGATTTATTGAATGGGCCAACAGCATTGATCCGGCAGTAGGAGAATATATTATGCATATATTCGATAGCAGAAGCCATCCTGAACAGGCATATAAAAGCTGTTTAGGAATATTATCTTTTGAAAAAAAGGTAGGCAAAGAAAGATTAATAAATGCCTGTAAACGCGCACTGGACTTTAAAATTTACAATTTTAAAACTATAAACAACATCTTAGAGAACAGTCTGGATAAAATACCATTTGAACAGGAAAAAGAGCAGGATCTTCCTGAGCACAATAACATTAGAGGAAAACATTATTTTAACTAAAATCAATATACAATGAATGAATCTACTGTAACAAAAATGAAGCAAATGAAGCTTCATGGAATGCATAATGCATTTAAAACAGCCCTTGAAAGTGGTAAAACTGATCATTACACACTCGATCAGTTTATATCAATGATGATAGATGCCGAATGGGATGAAAGACATAACAGACGCATTGAACGAAGTATTGCAAATGCACGTTTCCACTACAAATCCAATATTGAGAGTATTAATTTTGATGAGTCACGCAATATTGACAGAAACCTTATACTTCGTCTTGCAGAGTGCAGTTTTGTTGAAAAGAACGAAAATGTCTTAATAACCGGAAGTACTGGTGTAGGCAAAAGTTTTTTAGGAACAGCTCTGGGTTATCAGGCCTGTATAGAAGGATATAAAGTAAGTTATTTTAATACTTCAAAACTGTTTGCAAAGTTAAAAATGGCAAAAGCAGACGGCACTTACTTAAGAGAACTTGCTAAAATACAAAGACAGGATGTTATAATACTTGATGATTTTGGACTGCAAGCGCTCGACAATCATAACAGAATTACACTCTTAGAGATCATTGAAGACAGGCATAATAACGGTTCTATCATAGTAACATCACAAATACCAGTTCAGGGATGGTATGATATCATTGGGGAGAAAACCATAGCAGATGCGATCTTAGACCGGTTAATACATCAATCGCACAGGGTTGAATTGCACGGAGAATCTATGAGGAAGAAAAAAAGCATAAATAAGGGATAGTTATTTATCTATATTTGAATATAAATTAACAAATGAAAAAAGTAGTTTTTTGAAATAAATAGAGGTGCTCACTTTGCACCGAAATTAGGTGGTCAATTTAAACTGAAACTTGGTGGTCACTTTAAATTGAAAATAGGTGGTCAATATCACTGGTTTTTACAGCCTAAATAAGGATTATGAACTTTTTTGGTGGAACTGATCCATGATGCGCCCTATCATTTGGAGCCATGGGACAAAACTCTGTATACAGCTCTCGGTCGGCCTGTCTATAGGACAATATCTGGTCTTAAAGAGTTCTAAGAGAAGTAACGTTCTATTGTATTTGAAAATATTTTTATGACAATATACTTGCAGTTAAAAAATGTATTTAGTTATAAAAAGAGACCAGCCCTTTTAAGGCTGGTCAAGTAAAGTTGTTTGCTATTTTTTTTAGTTGAAAAGTTTAATAATTTAAAATAAAACCTGCACCAAAGCCCATATCACTATCATAATGCGAGGATAGGGAACCCCATCTGGTAACTATATAGCGTAGTCCTGCCATATATTCCTTGTCAGTATTCCACATTAAATTCATTCTAAGTCTTTTAGAAACAGGGATGTCCTTACGTTCAAACTGTAATCTGACTTTACCATCAGTAAAAACTTCAGCTTGCGCAACTATTAACATAGGAAGGGTGTAGTTAACACCCAGACTTACTACTGCACGTTTATCTTTTGTATTGTTTTGTCCGAAGAGATTTCTTTCCTGTACATCTTCTCCCATTCTTCGATATCTCCAGTCAAATCCAATAAAAGGCATTAACCATTGCATTTTTCCAATATAGCGTCCAATATGTGTTTCAGTTTCATAACCATGCATGTCATTGTATCCTAATCTCCATTCTGTTCCAATATTCCAACGCGTGCTTTGATACATTGCTTCACCATCATTTCCATTGGTTGCAAAATCATTCTCTGCCATAAAATGAAATTTCCTGTCGTCTGCAAAAAGTTTTCGTTGTGCTAATTTTGGGTTTGGTATTTCAGGGTTGGCGGGTTGATTTTCGTAAGTAAAAACCCTTCCCATTCCGCTCATCATATGATATAAAATATGGCAGTGAAAAAACCAGTCCCCATCTACGTTAGCATTAAATTCCAGCGTATCTGTTTCCATTGGCATTATATCAATCACATTTTTTAACGGTGCATATTCTCCTTGGCCATTAAGGACTCTGAAGTCATGTCCATGTAAGTGCATGGGATGGCGCATCATAGAATTATTATGTAAAACGATGCGTACATTTTCGCCTTTTTTAATTAATATTTTATCGGATTCAGAAACCACCTTATTGTCCAGACTCCATACATATCGATTCATGTTCCCTGTAAGTTCAAATTTTAGTTCTTTAACAGGGGCATTCTCAGGGAGTGTTGTTTTTTTTGGCGATTTTAGCATTGCATAATTCAGGGTTGTAATATCTGAAAGTGCATTGGCATTGTATTGCTCAGCATCCATTTTCATACCATCTATTTTTGTAGTGGTTTTAGGCTTGGTTTCACCAGTGATTTCGGGGTACATTACTACATTCATATCCATTTTATTGAGGCTCATACTCATTCCCATATCATCCAGATCTCCATTCATTTTCATCATACCGTTCATCATCTTCATTCCTTCAAAATATTTAAGCTTTGGCAAAGGCGACGTTAATTGCTTAACACCACTGCCAATATACAGGGAGGTAGATTTTGTACGGTCTTCCGGTGTTGCCAAAAATTCATAAGCAGTTTTATCAGATGGAACCGTTACAATTATGTCATAGGTTTCAGAAACAGCAATAATTAACCGATCGACCTCAACGGGTTCTACATCATTTCCATCATTGGCCACAACGGTAATTTTTCCGCCGGCATAGGTTAACCAAAAGTAGGTTGATGCACCTCCATTGGAAACGCGTAATCGGACTTTATCACCTGCTTTAAATTGAGAAAGCTGATTTTCATTTTTCCCATTGATTAAAAATTTATCATAATAAACATCACTAACGTCCATGGCATTCATGCGCTTCCATTCATTTTTAATTTTGTCTTTAAAATACCCTTGTCTTACGGCTTCTGCATAACTTTGTGTGGTTCCCTTTTTAATAGCAAACCAGTCTGATGCATTGTGCAGTAGTCGGTGTACATTTTCAGGTTTCATATCTGTCCATTCACTCAGTACTATTGGAACAGATGGCAAATCGTCTATTCCTTTGCGGAAAGTTGGATCATCCGTTTTTTTATTCATAATAAAAGAGCCGTACATGCCTATTTGTTCTTGTAGTTCCGTATGACTATGATACCAGTGCGTACCATTTTGAATAATAGGGAAAGTATATAAATGGGTGGTATGAGGTTTAATTGGCATTTGAGTTAGATTTGGCACGCCATCGTATTGGTTAGGCAAGAATAAGCCATGCCAATGAAGAGAAGTGTCTTCATCAAGCTCATTGTGGACGTAAATTTCAGCAGTATCACCTTCTGTAAAAGTAAGGGTAGGCATGGGTATTTGCCCATTAACAGCAATAGCCCTTTTGGGTTTTCCTGTGAAATTTACAATTGTATCTCTTATATAGAGATCATATCGGACTACACGGGGTTGCGATTTATTCTCTGCAACTTTTTTTTGAGTGTTCGTACCATTGCTGCTGTCCTGTGCTGATGTGTGCTCTTGGTCCATTTGATTTTTAGAAACCTGTTCTGGCTTGTCTCTGTGAGATGATATTGTTTTTTCCGGAACTAGTTTCATCCCACACTTTGGACAATTTCCCGGTTTGGATTCGTGAATTTCAGGATGCATCGGACAGGTGTAGGTTGTGGGTCTTGACTCTTCTTTGGATTGTTTTTTATCCATCACCATTCCTTTCATATCCTGAGCCTGAATTAGGGATGGGAGCATCATAACTACGAGTATTGTCAGTATATTTTTCATTTTGCTTTTTTTAGAGAATATCGTTCTATTTTTTTTTCATTTCATTCAACTTGGCTTTCATTTGTACAATTTCCGCCTGCTGTGCTTTAATAATGTCCTGAGCCAGTTGTTTTATTTCAGGATCTCGAAGAGAAGCCTCTTGAGCCATGAGAATTGCTGCAGCATGATGAGGTATCATTGATTTTAAGAACCGTTTATCTCCAACAGCAGCTTGTAAGCCTGATGCAGGTAAAAAAAATGATTGTGGCAACCCCGCCTGCAATAAGTAAGACTATGTTCTTCTTTTTATTCATATACATGCTGCCCATAACAATAATCTCAATTATGAGCATTGGGATAGTCATTATTGCTACCATGTAAAACTGGTTTACATTGGGAATTACATTAGCAAAAACATCAACCATCGAATACATTAGTATATACATAGAAAAAAATGATAATACTATCATAAGGGCTAATTTTTTGTACATTTTGGAGTTTGACTCTTTTGAATGATGCAGTGTCGGGTGTTCCGTTTTCATGATTTTTTTATTTAAAAGTTACTTAAATTCATCGATCTCCCTGAGCAAAGCAAGTCTAATACATACAACACGATAGCTGCTTAAAATTGTACGGGGTTATTATTTATGCTTTTGCATTTTAATATGATATTGTTATAAATTATTATCGTTATTTATTTTTAAGTAATAACTCCAACTCTGCAATCTGGTTTTTCAATTTCTCTACATTTTTCATTTTTTTCTGTTCTGCAATCGCTAGTGCTTTTTTTGCAGCTCCAATGGCTCCTGGATAGTCCTTGAGCTCTATCGATATTTTTTGTCTTAAAGCCGGATAATAAAAATTTTCAGGCTCCAACTTTTCAGCATCCACTAACCAGGATATTGCTTGGTTATTTGCTCTGCCGGTACTAGAATAATAATTTGCCGCCTGAAACAATAAAGTAGCATTTTGACTTTTCTCTTTAACGATATATTTGTCTATTAAGGCTAATATTTCTTGGTCAGCTTTACTTTTGATTGGGATTTTAACCATGGTATTTTCCCAAGTTATTTTCAGGAAACCTTCTCCTTTGCTATTAATGTCATTTAGCTCTATGGTAAATGTTTCATAGAAGTTAGGTGCCTTTTCTGAGGGAACTGTAAAACGCATAACGTCTTTTTTCTCATCATAGCCAGTTTCTCCATGTAAAGCAGTATCAGTATTTATAATGATAGTCCACTCATTTTCTGATGGGATTGAGAATATAGAATAAGTGCCTGTTTTTAAAATATTATTTCCAAAGGCAATATCTTCATTGGTAGTTATAGTCGTACAGTCGCTCGCACCTGTGCGCCAGAGTTTGCCAAATGGCACCAGTTCCCCAAATATTTTTCGTCCTCTTACTAAGGGTCTGCTATAGGCCATTTTTATTGTTGAGCTTCCAATTTCTTGTTGAAATGATGCTGAAGGGCTTGCAGAAGTAAGCTTAATTTGAACTTTTTCCTGTGCCCAAATTGATAACGATTGTATAATAATGAAGCTTAATACAATTATTTTTTTCATAGTTTTAATTTTAAATTGATTTTGATATTTTTTCCATTACCGAATGGTCGGTTCCAAATTTACAGATAGCATCACAATTAGCTCTTAATTCAGAAAACAGGATATATTTTATATTCATTTTCGAGTTTTTTATAACGGGCCTATTTAGCTGAAGCACTACATCCTTTTCTCTGTTATTGGGAATAATAATATAAAAAACTTCCTGTCCGCTTGAAATACTAAAGTACAGGTCAGACAAGCGCAGTATGCCGGAGTAGATACTAGTGCTCTTTTCTACTTCAAAGGCACCTATAATTTTGTTTGTGCCTTTTTCAAACCAGAGCACATCAATAAGCTTAATGGTATTTTGAGTGTCCTTGTCGGTAGGCAACTCAGGGAATTTTACCAGTGAAATAAATGAGAAATTTTGTCCATTAAATGATTTGGTTTTATCATTGCTTGCCGGGGTAACATCGAAACCGAGAGAAATACCTATTTTTAGCAGATGGTATTGCATCTCACTATGCAGATTTTCCTCCAGTTTTTCTTCGAGTATTTCTTTTTGACGCTTGTGTACGTTTTTTTCGAATCTTGAACGTTCTGCCTCGCTTAAATACTCATCGTTACCGATTAGCATTTTCTGAGTTCCAATTTCAAAACACAATCCTGCAATGGCACCCAAATCATTTGACAGCTGAGATTTATGCAAAGTGTTAGTTTCCATCAAAGTTTCTCTTATTTTAAGGTATTCTGTCCAACTTCCCAATTTTTTTTTGTCTTTAAAAAGAAAATTAAAACCATTGAGAATAGCAGTGTTGAATGGCGGGAACCAGGTTGGGTGTATAAAATATAAAATACTGGCAACCGCAGGTCCTAATCCTTTAATTTTTAATTCATCGAGTTTTATGATTTCTTTTACAACCTGTTCTTCAGACTTGGCATTGATACAATTTTCAAGGAATTGACCGAAAGCCAATTTATTGTTTTGATTTTCATAGATATCGGGAATGCGCAATTTGGGTTTCCAATAAAACGGATGGGAAACCCCTGCAAAGACTTGTTTTTGTTCAGCAATGCAACTCAGAACAAATTCTAAGCTGCTTTCTTTAAAATCATTAGGAAAGGTTTTCTTTTTAATATCCTCAATGACTTGTAAAACACCTCGTCTTATAGTCCGAAATGCCTTTAACCGTTGGTTGTTATCTATAAACCAGGTATTATAGACACTTTCGTTATCGTTTTTATACTGCAGAATAATTTGTCCTAGATTGGTCATTTGTTTTTATAATAAATTATTATTCTTTAGAGTTTTAAGCTTCTCAATCGCAATGCATTGACAATAACAGATACCGAGCTAAAACTCATTGCCAGGGCAGCAATCATAGGAGAAAGTAATATTCCGAAAAACGGATATAAAACTCCCGCAGCAACTGGTACGCCTAAGACATTATAAATAAAAGCAAAGAATAGGTTTTGCTTGATGTTGCGCATTACAGCGTGGCTCAAATTTTTTGCTTTTACAATTCCTTGCAAATCTCCTTTTACCAAAGTAATCTTGGCACTTTCTATCGCAACATCTGTTCCTGTTCCCATCGCAATGCCAATGTCCGATTGTGCCAAAGCTGGCGCATCGTTTATACCATCTCCTGCCATAGCAACAACTTTTCCTTCAGCTTGTAATTTTTCTATTACTTTTAATTTGTCTTCTGGTAAACAACCTGCTTGGAAAGAGGTTAAATGCAAATCTTCGGCAACAGCTTTGGCAGTATTTGCATTATCTCCCGTCAGCATGATCACTTCAACTCCTTGACGCATTAATTCTTTTATAGCAGCAGCACTGGTTTCTTTTATAGCATCGGTTATCGTTACAAATCCCACTACGTTCTTATCTACAGCGATATAAGAAACTGTTTTTCCTAGTTTTTGTTCGGCAATAATTTTCTCTTCAATTGTGGCAGAAATAGATGCGCCTACTTGCTCCATTAATTTTTTATTCCCTAATGCGATCTTTTTATCAATAGCAGTTCCAATAACTCCTTTTCCTGCAATATTTTCAAAATCATCGACTTTCGTTAAAGAGACATTTTTAGCTTTTGCAAATTTCACCACGGCTTGTGCCAAAGGGTGTTCGCTATACTGATTTAAAGATGCAATGTATTGCAGCAGTTCATCTTCTGAATATTGTAATGCAACAATTTTTTCCACCGAAGGTTTCCCTTCTGTAATTGTTCCTGTTTTATCAGTAATCAGAACATTTACCTTATCCATTTTTTCTAAAGCTTCGGCATTTTTTATCAGAATTCCCGATTGAGCGCCTTTTCCAACTCCTACCATTACAGACATAGGGGTTGCCAGTCCTAAAGCACAAGGACAGGCAATAATTAGTACCGCAATGGCATTTATAAAACCATAGACCAATGCCGGTTCGGGACCAAATTTTGCCCAAATGAAAAAGGTAAGAATGGAAATTACAACAACAATTGGTACAAAATATTTAGCAATACTATCGGCTAATTTCTGAATTGGTGCTCTGGAACGACTTGCATTATTAACCATCTGTATAATTTGCGAAAGCAAGGTTTCCGAACCAACTTTTTCGGCAATCATTATAAATGATTTGTTTCCGTTTATAGTTCCTGAAGACACCATATCGCCTATTTTTTTATCTACAGGAATTGGTTCACCAGTAATCATCGATTCGTCTATTGTACTTTCACCATCGGTTATTTTCCCATCCACAGGAATTTTATCTCCGGGTTTTACCCGTAATAAATTACCTTTTTTTATATCATGGATTGAGATTACTTTATCACCGCCATCAATTACCAAAGTAGCTTCGGTAGGAGCCAATTTTAATAATTCTTTTATAGCACCACTGGTTTGACTGTGCGCTCTGGCTTCAAGCAATTGTCCTAATAAAACCAAAGTCAGAATAACAGTTGTGGCCTCGAAGTACAATAGTACTGTTCCGTGCTGGGTCTTAAATTCACTTGGAAAAATGTCTGGAAAAAACATTCCAACTAAACTAAATAAAAATGCCACTCCTGTACCAATTCCGATAAGGGTAAACATATTTAAATTCCATGTGATTATTGATTTCCATGCTCGTACAAAAAATACCCAGCAGGCATAAAAGACAACAGGAAGTGATAAAATAAGCTGTACCCAATTCCATTTAGCCGCATCCATTAGCCCGAGTAAAGGATTGTTGTGTGCCATTTCTATCATGGCAATGGCGAAAACAGGAACTGTAAATACAACCGCTATTTTCATTTTCTTAACCAAACCCTTATAAATCCTTTGTTCTTCGCTTTCGCTTGGTTCCATTGGTACTAGATCCATCCCGCAAATAGGACATGATCCTGGCGCATTGGTTATAATTTCCGGATGCATAGAGCATGTGTATTGCTGAACCTGAACAGCGGCTGGTTCTTGTACCAAATGCATTCCGCATACAGGACAATCTCCCGGTTTATCATACATTTTATCGCCTTCACAATGCATCGGGCAATAGTATTTTCCACCCGCATCATTATGAGGCGCAGCTAACTTTTTATGATCACGATCGTTAGCAGTACTACAGCATGGTTTCTCAGCTGTTTTTTCTTGCAAATGAGTTGTGTGTGTCATTTCAATGGTGTACTTTCCAACCGCAGCTAATGCCTCTTGGAGTTCTTCGGTCGCAATATGTTTTTCCATTGTAATGGTTGCCAATGGAGGATCTAAGGTGACATTTGCCTTTATTCCCTCCACAGCATTTAGTGTTTTTTCTACTTTCGTACGACATCCATCGCAAGTCATTCCCGATATTGTATAGGTATGTGTCATAAAGTTATTTTTTAAGGATTTGATGTGTTATTTGTTTAATATATAGAAAGTTACTGATTTTTTTTTGAAGCCAATCTGTATTTTAAACTTACTTCAAATGGCTAGTTTTTCATCAGCTGTTTCAACCGATTGTTTAACACTAAAAAATAATTGCAAACAGTCTTCAATCTTAGATTCTGATTATTTAATTGTTTCTTTCACCTCACCACACTTGAGCATTTTTTCTCCAAAGTAAGGGTTACGCACTTCTTTGGTAGAACTAATCCATACAGCTCCTTTATTGTCGAAAGCCATTGGACAATATTCCACGTATAGCTCAGCCTGAGCCATTCCTGCTTTTTTTAGCAAGCCCACCATTTCATTACTTAGATTAGAATAAGCAGCTCGCTGCTTTTCGATATTTGGAGCTGAAACGATTGCTGCTGCGCTTGCTGCAAGATTGCTGTTGTTGCTGATTTCTCGTGCTCCGGCCTCAATCGCATTGGCCGCCAGTTTTGCTTCTGCGACATTATCTTGGGTAAGGGCAACTGTTAAATGGGCATACTGGCTGTATATTGCGTTTAAAATATCGTCATTTATCTTCACTACGGATTCCTTTGGAATTACGATAGAAGTTTTATTTTTCTGCGGAATCTCTTTCTTTTTGTTTTCATTATTACCGCAGGCAATAAGTAAGAAAATTACTGATATTGGAATTCCTGTTTTGATTAATTTTTTCATTGTCTGTGTGATTGATTATTACATTTTCATTCCTGACATTGGGTTTTTGCCTTTTTTTAATATAAACTCACTGTACAAGAGATAGGCGCCAGATGCAACAACAATATCTCCTTTTTTTAAGCCAGTAGTAATTTCGACTTCATCGAAAGTTTCCGAACCAAGAGCCACCATTCTTGGCTGATATTTGCCTTTTTCAATTTCAATCCACACATGTGTACCGCTGCCGTCTCTTATTACAGCATCTACAGGTATCGTCAATTTCATTTTTTGTTCTGATGAAGGCAGTAAAACAATTGCCTGCTGACCTGCCTGCCATTGATTGTTCGGATTGGCAATAGCACCGCGCAGCTGTATTATCTGCTTGCTTGTTTGCAGGGCAGGATTTATAAAATCTACGGTCATTGTTTGGGGCTGATCTTCATAACCAGTGACTATAACTTTTACTTTTTGTCCCGGTTTAATTTTACCAGCATCTGCCGGATAGACATCGGCTTCGACCCATAAACGATTGTAATCTTCCAGTTTCATAATAGAGGCTCCTTCTGCTACATATTGGCCTTCCGTTATGGAAAGTTCCGCAACTATTCCTGAATTTGGTGCGTAATAAACAACATAAGGAGAAGCTTTTTGTTTTTTTAATAATTCATTAAGCTGTGCTTCAGATTGTCCATATAATAATAGTTTTTGTTTTGCAGCACTTTTTATTTGGCCAAAGCGTTTATCCTCAGTAAAGCTTGCGGCCTGTGCTGTGGCAAGAAGGTATTCCTGCTGCAGGGCTGAAAGCTGTTCTGAATATATTCTGTATAAAGGCTGACCTTTTCGAACGGGGACACCGGTTTCTTTTACATACAACTCTTCAATCCTTCCTGCCACGCGACTTGAGATGTAAATAGTTTGCTCAGGGTCAGTAACCAAACGTCCGTTGAGACGGGAAGAATTTGAAAATTCATTTTCCCCAGCAGTTATTGTAGTCAAATTGGCTAGTGCTTGCTGGCTTGGCCCCAAAGTTAGAAAGTCCTGTGCGTTGTTTTTTTCGAAGGGTACTAAATCCATTCCACAAATTGGGCATGAACCTGGACCGTCTTTTACAATTTGCGGATGCATGGGGCAGGTATATGTTTGAGTTTTTTCCTGGCTGGCTTTTTTTTCTTCTTTTTGGGTACATGCTGCAAATAGAAGTGGAAAAACCATAGCAATGAGCAAAATAGTACGAAGTATTGATTTATTGTTCATGGTTTAATTTTTTAATTTATGTTCTGAAGATATTTTGATAAAACTCTCACTATCTATCATATAGGCTGCATTGCTGGCAATATTCCAATCACTGATGTCTTGATCTATGAGCACCATGCCATCAGCATTGTTCTTCGTTTTAACTTCTCGGGGAACAAATACATCCTGTTCTTTTTTGAAAACGATGGATTTATTTCCTAGATTGAGAACGGCACTTTGCGGTAGCCACCAGCCTTTACTGACAATAGGAATAATTGCAGTCACCAATTTTCCTGTCTGAAATTTATTATCCTGCAAATAAATTCGCGCTATGGTAAAATTGCTTCCCTCTTTAAAGACGGGCTGAATGAGTCCTATATTACCAGTATACACGGTTTGCTTATCTGAGGGTTCATAAAACACCAATTTTTGCCCTTTTTTAATCTGTGGTGATACCGATGGATCAAAAGCAAATTCAGCAATAAGGTTTTTGTTGGTATAGATTGTAAAAAGTGTTTGTCCTGCTCCAATATACTGTCCTTCTCTTAGCATAATAGCAGAGGCAGCAGGGGTAGATGCACTACTATTTGATGCTGTATTGCCGCTTGAGCCCATAGCGCCCATACCATCATCTGACGCTGCGCTTTGAGGAGAAGCCGCTGGAGCTGATGCAGACACGTTTGCTACTGCAGTGTTGTCCAAGATGTATCCGGAGGCATTACTGTAAACAGGGATGCGATAGGAAATTTTACCTGTTTTTAATACCTGTTGGATTTGTTTCTGCTGCATGCCTAACAGAGACAGCCTTTCTTTTGCTTTTTGAAGCATTGGATTGTTTGGGTCAGATTGATAAATAAATAACAATTCTCTTTGCGCGGCAGCCAGATCAGGTGAATAGATTTCCATGATTAGCTGTCCTTTTTTTACGGGCTGATAATTGTACTTAATCAGCAGACGCTCAATCCTGCCGCTTACCCTGCTGGAAATACTGGTCTGGTCACGGGTGTCGTAGGTAATAATTCCTTGTACCTCCATGGAGAATATTTTAGTACCTGCGTCAGGTTTTATGACAGATATATTAGAAACGACCTGTTCGTTGACTGGTTTTAAAAGGTGTTTTAAACTGCTGTCTATAGCTGTTTCCGTACCAGATGTGTGTCTTGGAACCAATTCCATACCGCATATAGGGCAGCTGCCGGGCTTATCCTGGATAACTTCGGGATGCATTGGACAGGTATATTCCTGATTTGTACTATGCTGATGTGCTGGCTTATTGTTATGCTCGGTTTTCTTGTTACAGGCTGTCAATACTAGTATCGAAACGAATAACAATCCGACTAACTTAGCGATAGAGTTCTTTTTCATAATCGACAATCATTTGATATAGTTTTAATTTTTCATCTAATAAGTTATTCTGCAGCATATTTAAAGCTTCCCAGGAATCAATTACTACAGGAATCTGAAGTTTGTTTTCCTGATAGTTCAGAAAGTTTACATCCAAGGACTTTTGCATAGAAGGGATTATTTTGGTTTCGAGTCCCTGAATCCTTTTTTGCATGGTCAGTATTTCATATTGCATTCCATATAACATACCTTGGGTTTCCTGCAGCATGGCGGATTTCTCTTTCTCCATTGCCTGTACATTATATTGCATTGCTTTGACATCTGATTTATACATTTTTGAGGACCACGGAGCAATAGGAATAGACATCATTGCCATTACCGAATAGGCTTTGGGCATCATTTTATCAAAAGAATTCATATGGTCAAACTGGATTTTAAAAGAAGGATTTTTCTCTGCTTTCATCGCTTGAATACTGAGCTGCATCGATTCAATTCCCGCATCCATCTTTTTAATATCTCCTCGCACAGCTGCAAGACTTGTGGTGTCGTGCAAAGCCGGGTTGAAGACAGGGATAATACTTGTGTCGATTGAAAAATCAGCAT
>JAHEZJ010000023.1 GCA_023251135.1 Flavobacterium sp.
CGAAAGCGCCTGGTATCTCGAATTGTTTCTAAATCCGGAATCCATACGTTCGTTAAAAAGAGTGATCGAAAACCGATTGCTGTCATACGAAAAATCAGCACGAAGCTCCCATTTTTTATTAATTGCCGGTGTCAGATCGTAATTTACCGGAGACGTTTTATAGGTCATCAGGTTAATTCTTCGGTACTCCGGTGTATTGTGATAATAGTTCAACTGCACCAAATCGTTATAGATAAAATCTGGGTAAAGCTGTGCCAATGTTGGAAATTTAGTATACTGTCCGAAACCTGCTGTAAACTCTGCTTTCATTATATGTTCGCCCATTTTAAAGGACGGAAGCACCCATTGGGTATTGATTCTGGGATCGAAATAGTATTTTCCGTGAATGGAGTAAACCGACGGCACATTCAATAACGACATTGCCCGAATACCTCCAGCCATGTTTAACCGATGTTTACCAAGCGGAACTGTAATGGCGTCTTCGGCAAAAAAAGACAGATCTGTACTTGCAGGAATATCTTTGTATGCTCTCGGACGTGTAGACATTTCAGGCGATGGCGGATGTGTGGTATCATACACCTGCCCTTTTCCGTTGTTTTTAGAATAGGTCCACTCCGATCCCGCTTTTAAAGCATGTGTAATTCCAAACAAACGAACTTCAAAATCTCCCATAGCTTTTAAGAATGCATCCAATGGTTTTCCGTCTACAGTAAGATTAGAAACATACTGCGGTGTTAGAAAAATCCCTTCAGATTCGCCCTGTTGGGTCGTATTGGGTATGGCCGTTGCACTGGATACCTGTACCCATTTGGTCTGTTCTATTTTATCGTATTGCTGACTAAGCGATGCCGATGTATGAAGCGCTTTTAAAAATTTGGACGTTTTAAAGTTTAAATTGAAGGAGTTTGCTAATGAAAATCGATTGTAACTAGAGGAATACCGGTCAATTTTAGTATACCCTACATCCGGATCCGCCCTTTCATTGTCGACTGACCCACTGTAATCTAAACTGGAATCCCATTGAAGCTGATGAGCATCATTTTCCCATGTTTTTTGTGCCCGTAGGGAGGCCGTGATTCTCTTATAGTTTTCAAAACTGTTTCGCGGATCTGATTTTGCATTCAGATAATCCAATCCAACGTTCAGTACCAATCGTTTCTCTTCCGATTCAAAACCTTTTCCTAAATAATACAATTTGCTAAATTCATCTGCTTTAAAGCGTGACTCCCAGTTGCTGCGGCCTCTTTTTCGTTGAATTTTAATCAACCCGCTTGTTAAATCACCATACTCGACAGAAGGAATACCTCTGATAATTTCGACTCTCTCAATCTGATCTGTAGAAATAGAGCGCATGTCTACCCCTTTTGAGGTGGTGTTTCGGCGTGTATTGGCGTATCCCGACCCCGGCGTTATCGTCAGGTTGGGTCCGGTAGTATATTGCAGGTTTGCATCGGTATTTAAAGGAATTCCGTCAATCACAAAAGAAGTTCCAAGAGAGGAAATATCATAGTTCGAATCGGCTATACCCACTTCTCTTAGTTTGATATGATTGGAAGCATTAAACACAGGGTCCTTCGAGCGTCCTCCAGGCAGTAATTCCAATAAATCGGTAAAACTCGATGGCTGTAAATGCTGCATTGCTTTTTTATCAATAATCGAGGTACTCGTCATTCCGCGTGACTCTACGGCAGTTATAACCACTTCGTTTAGCTGAACGCTAGACGGAATTAATTCGAATGACAGCTTCTCATTTGTTTTCAATTCCAGATTCTTCTCGATCGTTTCATAACCTGGAAACGTCAATTTTAGTTTGTAGCGGCCACTGTCGATGGTATTTAAAAGGATATTACCAAAATCATCCGACAGGGTTTCAAACTTGCGGGTTCCTTCTATAGAAAGCACAACTCCTTTTAACGGAACTTTACTTTCGGCATCTTTAAGGGTAATCTGAAGCGTAACTTTAGGGATATTCTGAGCAAAAACTGGGTTAAAAAGCAACAGAAATGCTACAGAAAGGACAGTTGCAATCCTTTTAAACAGGAATGCCGTAAGACTATTAAAAAGAAACATGGTATTAAATTTCTAGCAGCTGAGTAAGCTATATCACAAAAAGGCGGTTAATCGTTGCAAATATAACCTAATTTAGACTCAATAAAAATAATATTTTAAAACCCTGAAATATGATCCACTTCTTTCTTTCTTAAATTTTAGCTTAAAACCTTGATTATCAAAAATATTTACCGAAATTTGTTAATACGCTTACTCTTTGTATACTATTTAAAAAATAAACACTTTTAATAGCAATTAAGTTGTAATTGACAGTGTCCTGTTGCCATCTACAGCCGTTCTTCTGCCAACTTACTACCAAATCTTCAATTTTCCAGTTTCAGGAGCAATCGAACAAATAAAGTTCGAAAATCCTATTTATCGTTCCCAAAACCTACTGTAAAAAGCAAATACAGGGAACCTAAACTCAATAGAAACAAGCTGCTGTTTTTCTTTTTTGATAAACAGAATCAGCTCTTAAACGCATTGTCTGTGATGAAAATAACGAAGCACTCCGGGCACAAAGTCCCATTCGACAAAGAAAAACTAAAGCTTTCTCTCAAAAAATCAGGAGCTGCACCCGATCTTATCCAGGAATCTCTGGGTGAAATCGAAAAGCAAATCTATGAGGGTATTACCACCAAAGAAATCTACAAAATGGCCTTTGCGATTCTAAAAAAAGCGGCAAATGGGCATGCAGGGCGTTACAATATCAGACTGGCGCTGCAAATGCTTGGTCCGGCTGGTTTTTTCTTTGAAAAATTCATTGCCAGACTGTATGCCGCAGACGGTTACAAAGCCAAAATAAATCTAACACTACAAGGAAAGTGTGTGTCACATGAAGTGGATGTGGCTATTATGAAGGAGAATCTGATTACCATGATCGAGTGTAAGTTTCACGGCAGCAAAGAAGGTTCTTCGGATGTAAAAGTCCCGATGTACATCCTTTCCCGTTTTAATGACCTTAAGGCAAACCGGCACACTATTTTTACCAATAACGAAAGTATTAACTCCTGCATTATTGTGACCAACAATCGTTTTACCAAAGATGCCCAGGATTTTGCCAGTTGCAGCGGAATCTCACTTGTTAGCTGGGATTATCCGCAGGACAATAGTCTTAAAAACAAAATAGACAAAGGAGCGCTCTACCCTATTACCTGTCTCACCACCTTATCATTGGTTGAAAAAGAAAAGCTGCTTTTTCTGGATCAGATATTGGTTAAAGATCTTATTGATGATCCGCAAAGCCTTTCTAAAATAGGACTTAGCCAAAACCGAATCAAAAATATACTACACGAAGCTTCACAAATTTGTAAACTTATTTGACATGAAAGTAAAATTTATAGGAGGTGCGGGAACTGTAACCGGTTCTAAAACGCTGATCGAAACAGAAAATAGCAGAATACTGATTGACTGTGGTCTTTTTCAGGGGATAAAATCGCTTCGGGAACTCAATTGGGATCCTTTACCTGTTTTACCCTCCAGTATCGATTTTGTCTTACTTACCCACGGCCATCTGGATCATTGTGGCTGGCTTCCACGGTTGGTAGCCCAAGGATTTACAGGCAAAATATACTGTACCGGCCCGACCAAATCGATAGCCAAACTGGTTCTTTTGGACAGTGCTAAAATTCAGGAAGAAGAAGCCGAAAGGGCCAACAAGGAACAATATTCGAAACACACGCAAGCCGAGCCGCTTTATACCGTAGAACAGGCTGAGGCTGTGATGTCATTCTTTAAAGTCATCCCCCCTGATACAGCCGTAACGATTGCGGAGGATACGACCGCCGTTTTTGAAAATGCAGGACATATCATAGGAGCCTGTAGCATTACGCTGACTGCCGAGGGCAAAACTTTAGTGTTTTCGGGCGATATTGGCCGCGATGACGATGTACTGATGTTTCCGCCAACCAAACCCCTAAAGGCCGATTATGTCTTTCTGGAAAGTACCTATGGCAACAAATTGCATCCCAATTTAGATGTAAAAAAAGAACTGGAAACGCTGATTAATGCTGCTATAGCACAGAATGAAACCGTAATCATTCCAGGATTTGCTGTAGAGCGTGCCCAATCAGTCATGTTTTTGCTGTGGCAGCTCAAACGGGAAGGCAGAATTCCTGACGTTCCCTATATACTCGATACACCAATGGGGGCCAATGCCCTGCACGTATTTTTAGAGAATTTAAAATGGCACAAACTGTCTGTTGAGGACTGTCATGAGATGGCAAAAATGTTTAGGATTGTTTCTGAGTACGAGGAAACACAGCGTATTATTGCAAATCCTCAGCCTAAAGTAGTTCTTGCTGCAAGCGGTATGGCAACAGGTGGACGGGTATTATCGTATTTTGAACATTATATTAGTCTTGAAAAAACAACCGTTATTTTTGTGGGCTATCAGGCAGAAGGTACGCGTGGAAGAAAACTTCTGGAAGGGGATAAAGAAATTAAAATTTATGGAAATTACTATACGGTAAGAGCCAAAATCTTTCAGATAGAAGGCCTCTCTGCGCACGGAGACCAAAATGATCTTTTAAACTGGCTGTCTGCTCTTACCAACACTCCTAAAGGTGTCTTTTTAGTGCATGGCGAAAATTTGCCTGCGGATGAACTGCGAATTAAAATTCAGCATCGCTATCATTTTAAATGTACTGTTCCGTTAATGGGAAATGAAATAGAAATTTAGGCTTTGTTTTTAGCTACCTGACCTTCAGAACCATAAAACAAACAGCCCCGCACCATTGGTTTAGTGCAGGGCTGTTTCTCAAAAAAAACATTTTTTATAAATCAGTTATTCCCAAATAGGATTTAATTGGCATCAAACCATAGTTTTGTAGTCAGCAAATCTTTTCCCTGAGCGGATACTGCGGCCTGGTAGCTCGTTCCGTTAAGTGATTGCTCTGTTCCCGGATAAAAGAAACGCGAAGGAATCTGTCCGTTCAAAACCGTAGCCGGACCAGCTTTTAGTACCGGATAATCAAGTCTTCTCCACTCCACAAAGGCATCAAGACCTTGTCCGTAGAATGCAATCCATTTTTGTGTGCCTATTGATTTGGCATAATTGGCTGCATCATATTTTACAGTAGCCTGATTCAAATACTTATTAATAGTTGCTGCATCCGTAATTCCAAATTGATTGAATGAGGCAGTGATTGCATTTTTGTACAATTGCTCGGCATCTCCACCAATATAACCACGCGCTACCGCTTCAGAAAGGTTAAACAATACTTCAGAATAGGAAACAATTACCGCAGGTGACGATGAAGTCAGGAAGTAAGTTCCCGGTTTTGAGGTCTTAGCAAACCCCTGGCTGTTAGCATCACTGTTTGATAATCCGTTTGCACCACCCACATACTTACCAACAGTTTGATCTGTAGGCAGCTGAGCATAAACCGGTAAACGCGGATCGGATAATTCGTTTAACTTGTCTACCAAAGTTTTCGAAATACGAAAATCATCACGAGTTTCAAACCAGGCCGAAGCAGGATTTTGCTGAGGTGAACTGGTAAAAGTAAACTTAAAGGTTTCGTTATTGTTGCTAATGACTCCCGCAGCATCACTTGTTGCTTCAATAGCCGCTTGTTTGGCCAATGCAGGCTCTTTGTCTGAGATTCTCAATGCGATACGCAAACGAAGTGAATTTACCAGCTTCTTCCATTTTGTGATATCTCCTTTATACGCCAAGTCTCCCGTTACGCTTCCACTTGCCGGATTTAATAAAGACTGTGCCTGTTTTAAATCTTCCAGTAATCCTGTGTAGACTTCTTTTTGTGTATTATAGGCCGGAGTTACTTTTAAACCTGCTTCTTTGTACGGAATGCTTCCATAGGCATCTGTTAACAATAAAAATGTCCACGAGCGCAATGTTAGTGCAATTCCTTTATAATTTGGGTTTGCCTGCTGATCCGGAAATTTCAGAATGGTGTTCAAATCTGTAATTAAGGTGGCATAACCTGTATTCCACAAAGTAGTGAAAGAGGTGTTTGATACATCATACCTGTCCGGCTCTGTGTACTGAACCTTAGCCCAATGCTGGACAAATAATAAAGAGGCATTAAAGTTATTATCAGATCCCCAATACAAATCGGCTCCCTGTTTTAGTGTTCCGGTTAACAGATAAGGTGCCAGTGGTGTTTCGGTTGCATTTGGATTTTTATTAAGATCATCCAGCGTATCCCCACAAGAAGTAAGCGACACCGCAAATAGAGTTATATAGGCTAATTTTTTTAGCATGATTTCTTTTTTTTAAAATTTAAGATTAACATTCAGACTGAAATTTCTGGTCGTTGGCAAAGCTAAGCTCTCCAATCCCTGAGCATTTCCGGTAGTGAAAGCCGTTTCAGGATCAATATTTGGTGCATCTTTATAGATAAATAACAGGTTACGGCCTACAGCTGTAATACTTGCTCCTTCTAATCCCAGTTTTCTAGCAAATTTCTTATTGAAATTGTAAGCCAGTTTTACCTCTCTTAGTTTTACAAAAGTCGAACTGTAAATGTAGGCTTCGTTAATGTTGTAAGATGCTTTGTGAAACTCCTGTGCACTAATCACCTGAGAATTTGGAGTTCCGTCAGCGTACACTCCGTTAAAAATAACACCATCATCATATACCGTTGCTCCATTTGGAGCTGTGCCACCCGTTAACAATGTTTTTGGATTGGCCGAGTTGTTGTTTGGATAATAGTAATTTAAACCTCCATTTGCGGCATCACGACCTGCTAATGTCTCCGCTAGTACACCGGTATAAGTACCTGTTCTGTTGGTTCCCGAATAAATGTCACCCCCAACACTTGCGTCAATAAGGAATGAAAATTCAAGATTTTTATACGTCAATGTATTGGTTACACCCGCTAAATAATCCGGAGTATAATGTCCTAATACTTTCTTTTGCGGATCGGCCTTAGGCAATCCGTTAGCGCCTACTACTATATTTCCGTTGGCATCACGCTGGTACGCTGTGCCATAAAGAGCACCGTAAGCCTGCCCTACTGAAGCCAATACATCAACACCTCCTGAAGAACCAATCGTATAGTTTTGAATCTGTTTGTCGTAGTCCAAAATCTTTACTTCGCTAATATTCTTAGAGTAATTTACCCCGATATTCCATTTGAAGTCCTCCGTTTGAACAGGAGTTCCATCCAATTGAACTTCTATACCGCGGTTGTTCACTTTACCTGCGTTGATCAATTGCGAGTTATAACCGCTGGAAGCTGTGGTTTTTATTTCTAAGATCTGATCAAAACTATTGGTGTTGTAATATGCCACATCCAAATGCAGTCTGTTTTTCCAGAAAGAAGATTCTATACCTAATTCCGTAGAACGTGTCGTTTCAGGTTTCAGGTTCTCATTCAGTTTTTTCTTAGCCGAGGTTTGAATCGGGTTTCCGTCAAAGGCAGTTTGAAAATCGTAAACAGTAGACAATTGATAAGGATCTGCGTCGTTACCTACTTCCGACCAACCTCCACGAAGCTTTAAGAAATCAAGTGTATTGCTTTTCAGATTAAAGGCGTCAGAAACTACAAAACTACCGTTAAAGGAAGGATAAAAATAAGAACGGTTGCTGCTTGGCAATGTAGACGACCAGTCGTTACGGGCAGTTACGTTCAGGTAAGCATAATTTCTATACCCAAATTGTGCCGAAGCATAAGCACTGTACACTCTCAATCTCGAAATTGAGTTCGATGAAGTCAACGGATCTCTTGAATTGGTTAGTGTATACAAGTCCGGTACAGCCAAACGTGGTGCTTTTTGATAATTGTTGGCATCACTGTGGTTACGAATATTGAATCCGGCAAGAGCATCCACACTAAAATCGTCGTTTACTTTTTTAGTATAAGTAAAAATCCCCTCCGTGTTTCTTTCGTTTACGGTATAAGCGTCTTCTGCATACGATCCGAAAGGCGTTCCGTTTGTACCGTACTTAATCGTGTACTTTCTGCGATCATTGTAATAGTCAACTCCGGTACGAAATTTAAAATTAAGACCTTCGATAATCTTGGCATCCAAATGAATGTCTCCAATGATACGATTACGCTGTTGGCTGGTGGTGTTGTAATACGCATTCCAGTACGGATTGCTGTAATAGCTGTTGTTCCAGTTCACGTCTCTGTTCTTCTGAAGTTCGTCGATGTCTACCTGACGTCCGAACCAAAGAAACTGTAACATTACACCGGCAGCACGGTTACCCTGAGGACCACCTGGTAAGGCCGGAGCATCGGTCACAATGTAATTGGCCGTAACCCCTACTTTTATATTTTTAGAGATTTGGTAATTGGTATTAACCGTAAAGTTGGTTTTGTTTACCTCACTGTTAGGTACTGTTCCCAGTTGTTTTTGATTGTTTATTCCCAAACGAAAATCTGATTTTTCATCCGATTTCGCGATAGAAACGCTATTGTCATAAGTAACACCGGTATTAAAAAAGTCCTTTACGTTATTCGGATGTGCTACGAAAGGCACCGCAACACCATTGGAGTAAAACTGAGGGATAAGTCTGCCGTCCAGCTTAGGTCCCCAGCTTTCATCCACTCCGTCATTGATTCCGCCCCCTTTACCATCTACAAAGCTGAACTTTCCGTTTGACCCTTGTCCAAATGAATTTTGAAATTTAGGCAAGGTCGCCACCTGAGAGATGGTAATTCCAGAATTGACACTAATCCCCAATCCTTTTTGACTTTTTCCAGATTTTGTTGTAATCAAAACTACCCCATGTGCCGCACGTGATCCGTAAAGAGCCGCCGCGTTAGGGCCTTTCAGTACGCTTAATGACTCAATATCCTGCGGATTTAAATCGGCAATCGCATTTTTAAAATCGCGAGTGGTTCCTCCAGTGCTACCCAACTGTGAGTTGTCTACCGGAACTCCATCGACCACAAACAGCGGCTGATTGTTTCCGGATATAGAAGTCTCACCACGAATAACAATACGTGAAGACCCCATATCTCCCTGTGAATTGGTAATACGAACACCCGCCAGTTTACCACTAAGGCTGTTTAAAAAGTTGGTTTCTTTTGTATCCGACACTTCTTTTCCTTTAAGCGCCTGCGTAGTGTATCCCAACGATTTTTTCTCTTTCGTAATACCTAGTGCGGTAACCACTACTTCCGACAGTGCGTTTTGTTCCTGTATAAGGCCAACAGTAACCGAATTTTCACTGGCTACAACTTCTGCTTTTTTATACCCCAAATAGCTTACAATTAAAGTATAAGGAAGTTTTTGCCCGGTTTGGAAATGAAATCTTCCATCAAAATCAGTTACCACCCCGTGTGTAGTCCCTTTAATGTTCACCGAAGCACCAATAATAGGTTCCTTTGTCGCAGCATCGATTACTGTTCCTTCAAGTTTGGACTGGATAAGCGGTTTCGTTTCCTGTGCTTTAATTCCAGTGGAAATCAACAAAATACATAATGCTATATATCTATTTAATTTTTTTTTCATTACTTTGTTTTAGTTTAATAAATAAGGTGACTGGTGCCGGATATACTCCGCCCGTCCTTATAGAGATGTACAATTTCTTTAAGCTTCGCCATTTCTGTTCCCGCAGAAATGGTTTTTTATTAGCTACACATTCGCTTTTTCATTTTCTTTTTATTTTGGGTTATTATTATTTGAATTGGATCACTTCTCCCGATGCCCTATCGAAAAAGGCTTTTCTATTGGACTCTTGTTCGTTCAAAAGTGAACAAATTCGGCGATTCTTATATTCTACTAATTTGATAGAACAAAAGTATATTAAAAATACGAATGCCAAAATTTTAACTCTTTTTTTTATATAAAAAATGTTAAAAAAATTAGCCTAAAAAGGATAAACCACTAAAAACAAAATAGTTAACAACCAATTGTTTTTCCTTTGCTGTGTAAGATTTTTTCTAAAATGAGAAAATGCAATGTCTGTTAATTTGCTTTTCTTTAAAAAATGGTATCCGTTACCGTATTTTGCAATCAAACTAAAGTTATTATTGATATAAATAAACACAATTATCTATTATACAAATAATTAATATTATAAAATTATAAAATACAACGCCCTTCCCCTAACTCCGAATCAAAGAATTGAAGTGGTAAAAAAGAACCGTTTTTGAGAGTTTCTTCACTTCATAAAAACAAAAAAGCCGTCTGGATCAGACGGCTTTTTTAGGGGCGAAATTTGATTTATATGCTTATCGGTTTTAAAGATTTCCTGAAATTAAAAACCCTTTTTTCTGATCCTGATCCAATCCTTAGGCAGCAATTACTAAGTTTTGTATCAATTCAAATCTGATCTTGGTCACTAATGTCTCGTTGAATTTTGCATCTTTCAGAACTTCCTCCGGTGATGCAGCATGGACAAAAACTGACGTAATCAGCAATCGGTTAAGTTCTTCATGAGACAGATGATCACTTATTTTATCTATTTCAACCTCAAAAGAGTGACGTTTTTCTGCATCAATTCCGGCTTTCGCATAACCTTCTAATAGCCATTTGAATGCTAAAGACTTAATTTTATTGCTGTTGGAGTTTAACCAAACCTCTTTTTCATCGTCATCGTCCGGTTCTCCACGATAAGGGTACTTATCATCTATGATTCTTTTGGACTTAATCAGTACCAAAGAGGCAAGTCCATCGGCATTTGCCATATCCAAAAACAATTGCTTTTCCTGTATCAATCTCTCGTTAAACGATCCGATGTACAGTTTAAAAATATTACAAACCTGATCTCCATTGTTTACAGGCAGATCATTCTGTTTCAGACTATTTGCAAGCGATTGGAAATCGATCCAGTTTTCATCAAAAAGCTTTTTTGAATAGCTTAATTGTCCGTACAGCTCATTGAGATTCTTAGTTGTTTCGTCTAATTTTTTTTGTGTATTCTCGTACCAATCCATTAAATCGTTGGCCGCAGAAATACTGTTAATAATATAATCTATCGAACCAATAATTAAAAGTATGGCCGCTAAGCCCGCAACAATCCAGCCCAATGGTCCAAGCGCTGCTCCTAACATGCCAACAGTAGCTACACCGGCAAAAAAATTGGTCCCTAAAGTAATCCAGCCAAAAAGATAAAATTCTTTTTCCGTAAGTGTTTGCAGGTTAAAGGATGAATCAATTTTTAAATCGGGAAGTCTCGAACTTACCAGGTCTATAAAATTACTGTACTCTGCTATTACAGGCAGAATATTATCTAGTACTTCTAGATAATTCTTAGCCATAGCGCGAGTCAGCCCCAGCATTCTCAGACACTCATTCAGTGAGCCTCGAACATTGTCGTATCGCTTTGGATTGTCAGGTCTCCAGAAGGAACCGGCATCCCTGTCCATCTTTCTAAAGTCGGTATCAAAACTGGCCAGGCTATCATTGAGTACCGACAGCTTTGTAATGACTTCCTGCGCCGAATCCCTTCCGTCTTTTATAGCATTCAGCGAATAAAATTTATAAAAATTATTACTCATCTCAACAAAAACGTCGCTATAATAATCATTCGTAGTTTGGTCTTTCTTAGTAACAAGCGGGATTCTTACTTCTTTTCCATCAAGGAAAAGACTTAATATTTTGGAGACATTGTCTTTCACTTCCTGCTCCGTAAAATACGCTTTTTGATCTGCAACAGCGGCAGAACGAATCTTGATGTTTTCCGGATTTCTTAAAATTTGAGTCCATTGATCAACCGTAAATTGCGCCTGAGGAGTTAGCTGTTCTGCTATGGTCGTAACATCAAATACAAGCAGTTTTTCCAACTTATCATCGGTGTACTTTACCATTTTTGAAGTGGCAGTAGCCGTTGTTTTTGCTCCCTTTGCCATGAAGTTCTGTAATACTTCCTGCTTAACGATTTCTTTAATTTCCATAATTTAAATTTGCATTTGCCCTACTCATAGGCTTTTCGGATTCCGCCCTAACTTGAACTCAATGAAGCAGCTTTATACGGTACTGTTTTCTAAGATTGTCTTTTACTTTTAGTTTGGAAGTCTTAGCCGAACTGTCTCTTTAGTTGCTTTTGTAGTAAAGCTAATGCTTGATTCTAATAGAGATAAAAAAGATGCAACGAACGCGGGATTTAATGTCATGTGTCAACTATTTTCTGTTGCAAAACCTTATAATTACAAGGAAATCAAGTGAAATGTGTCGTTCCGCTGGAACTTTTTTGAACACGCTTTATTTTCAACGGATTAAAATCCGTTGCTACAAAATTTGTTGTTCCTTCGGAACTCAATTATACGACTGTTTTTGTTGTTGCCGATTAAATTGAAAATCGCTGTCCTGGTTTAAAAATTGTTGCGAAATATATCGTTCCGCTGGAACTTATTTTGAATACGCTTTATTTTCAACGGATTAAAATCCATTGCTACAAAATTTGTCGTTCCTTCGGAACTTAATCATGCGGTTGTTTTTGTTGTTGACCGATTAAATTGAAAATCGTTGGCCTGCTTTAAAAATTGTTGCGAAATGTATCGTTCCTCCGGAACTTTTTTTGAATACGTCTTATTTTCAACGGATTAAAATCCGTTGCTACAAATTTTATCGTTCCTTCGGAACTTAATTATACGGTTGTTTTTGTTGTTGACCGATTAAATTGAAAATCGTTGGCCCGGTTTAAAATTGTTACAAAATGTATCGTTCCGCTGGAACTTATTTTGAATACGTTTTATTTCCAACGGATTAAAATCCGTTACTACAATATTTGTCGTTCCTTCGGAACTCAATTATGCGGTTGTTTTTTGTTGTTGACCGATTAAATTGAAAATCGTTGTCCTGATTTAAAAATTGTTGCGAAATGTATCGTTCCTTCGGAACTTATTTTGAATACGTTTTATTTCCAACGGATTAAAATCCGTTGCTACAATATTTGTCGTTCCTTCGGAACTTAATTGTATGGTTCTTAATGACCAAATAGTTTTTTTTTGAGATAAAGACTAACCTTGTAAAAGAGCCATCGGCTCGATTCAAATTATAGCGACGGATTTTAATCCGTCGTAAATAATAGAGACAACCATAAAAGAGCCGTAGGCTCGATCCATATTATTATTTAGATGAATTTACCCCCGTTAAGTACAATTGATTCAACACATCCAAACATAGATATTAGGCGTAAAAAAATACCAACTCTAAATGCTATAAAAGTAAAAGAGACGACCTGCATAGTCGTCTCTTTTACTTTTTAAAGCTTATCACTACCGTTTTAACAGATCTAATAAGCTGCTGAAACTGCATATTCCTTTTGATATAATTTATGATACAATCTGTATGAAATCACTAATATACCAAGGAAAATCAAAGGCAGTATCGCCTGAAACCCGAATCCGCCAACAGCATAATGACTGATGCTGGCAAATATAAACACAAAGCCAAAACCGGTGTACGCCCATTCTTTCGCAAATTTTGGTGCTTGCGGAATGATCACGGTAAGTGCTCCAATCACTTTGAAAACTACTAATGCGTTACCAAAATAAGCCGGATATTGCATATGACTGATCCCTTGTTTGGCAAGTTCGGTTTGTGAAGTTAGGGCCGGAATAATGCCCTCCATAATAAAAATGATAATTGTTGTGGTCCAGAATAATATTTTATCTTTTTTCATAGCTGTAAAGGTTGTTGGTTAAAAATAGTTTGTCATTAGCTCCTGATTCATAGCGTTTTTTAAAGGAGCTTATCCAATTGGGTATAATTATCAAAACTAATTACACCCAACGGCTAAGGTTTTGCTTTCTTCTGACGAATAACAGAGCATCCACTGATGTCCAAATTTATCCGTAAGGTGTCCAAACAGGGCTCCAAAGAAAGTTTTTTCTAACGGATGAGTAGCCTGACCGTCTTTCGATAAGTCGGCATAAGCTTTTCGGGTTTCTTCTTCACTGTCAAAAGTGAGCATCATCGAAAAGGCATTCCCTTTTGTCAGGTTTTCCGGAGCCATATCCGATCCCATAATCACAAGAGTATCGCTTTTAAGCGTGGCGTGCAAAATACATCTTTTCATTTTCTCCGGCAGGCGCTCGCCTATTGGCGAATCGGCTATCGTTTGTAGCTCGAGTTCGCCACCAAGACATGCTTTGTAAAACAACATTGCATCCTTGCAGTTACCGTTAAATGTTAAATAAGAATTAAGCTGTGCCATTTGAATACTGTTATTGTTGTGGGATTTTGGCCAGGTCCATGTATAAAACCTCCCAAAGATGTCCGTCTAAATCTTCAAAGCTTCGCTGTTGCATAAAACCATAGTCTTTCGCTTCAGCAGTTTCTTTTCCGCCCGCTTTTAATGCATTATTTTGCATGGTATCCACCTCATCGATACTGTCTACTGACAATGAATTAATTACCGCCGCTTTCTGAAAAGCATTGCCAATTTCTTTGTTGGTAAACTCGTTGAACTTACTGTGTGTTAATAACATCACATAAATTTCTTCGGTTAAAACCATACAGGCTGCTGTTGCATCTGTAAATTGAGGATTGTTTGTAAATCCAATTGCTGTGTAAAAAGACATTGCTTTTTGTAAATCTGCTACCGGCAGATTGATGAAAATTTTTGTTGCCATTTGTTCTATTTTTTTAGTTGTTAATTGATAATACAAAGGTGGAGCAGAAATAACAGAATGCGGATACGCAAAAGCGACAACAAAAAGGCCATTTACGACAAACTATCTTTATCTTTGAAATTGCAAAATAGCAAACGATGTGATTTTTAGGGGCTTTGCACAACAAATAAGCCCTTACAGTCCGTACTAAAAATAAAGAAGATGATAAAAAAAGTAAGTATTCTTGTTCCTGAAAGCTCCGTTCTGCAGGCTATAGCAGATCCTCAATATTTATTTTCGGCAGTCAATCAGTTTATGACTGCATCGGGCAAACCCCTATTGTTTGATGTACAGCTCGTTGGTTTAGAAAAAGAAGTCAAACTCAATAACGGATTGTATTCGGTTAATACGTCTCAACTTACAAAAGAGGTTACAACCACTGATTTGATTGTTATTCCTGCCTTGTTTGGAGATATGAAAAGCGCAATTGCTCAAAACCAAGAGCTTTTGCCCTGGATAAACGAACACTATCATAAAGGAGCTGAAGTAGCTTCGCTTTGTGTTGGGGCATTTTTACTGGCTTCTACCGGTTTATTGGATGGAAAAAAATGTTCTACACATTGGGGTTTTCAAAATGAATTCCGCGAAATGTTTCCTGAAGTAGAAGTCATAGACGGTAGCATTATTACCGAAGAACACCGAATATACTCCAGTGGTGGCGCGCATTCTTATTGGAATCTGCTACTGCATTTAGTTGAAAAATATACCGACAGACAAACGGCAATATTGGCTTCTAAATATTTTGCGATCGATATTGACAGAGACAGTCAGGCCGCTTTTGCGATGTTTCAGGGACAGAAAAATCACAACGACGAAGCAATCAAACAAGTACAGGACTTTATTGAAGATAATATACAGGAGAAAATCACTATCGATGAATTGGCTGATCTGGTGCTATTGGGAAGAAGAAGTTTTGAAAGACGTTTTAAAGCCGCTACCAACAATTCTGTTTTAGAATACATCAACCGGGTGAAAATTGAGTTTGCCAAAAAAAGCTTCGAAACCAGCCGCAAAAATATTAATGAGGTCATGTATGATGTTGGTTATACCGACACCAAAGCATTTCGTACCATTTTTAAAAAGGTAACAGGTTTAAATCCGATCGAATACCGCAATAAGTACAACAAAATGGCTGTGAACTAGTTTATTATCTAAACCCATTTAGTAAAATAAAAAACTCGGCCTATAAAAATACTGTAATAGAAATCTTAAAACAGGCGATTTAAAAAATGAAACCAAGTATTGATCTTCGGTCAAAAAAAATCACTATTTTTAACAAACTATCATTCTTATTTTATGACCGATAAATCACAATTACGAAGTTCTATTTTCAGACATCTTGACGGCTTAGCCGTTGCTCCCGTAGCAATAGCACTAAAAAACAATGCTGTTTTAGAGTATATACTAAACCAAAAACAAGTCCAATTATCAGAGCTGGTAACGGTTTCTAAAGCAAATGAAGGTTATCTGAATGTCGGTTTAAGAATTCTGGCTTCCCAGGGCTTTTTAGATTATGAAGTCGATAACGGTACACAGGAAATTACGATCGCTGTCAATGAAAAAACCGAAACGGCTTTTTCGTTGTTTTATCTCTATCAGGATGTTGTCGATCTCCTTCAGTTTTCGGTACAGTTTCATCCACGACTTTTTGAAGATGTCCCTTTTGAAAGACTCAATGTTATCTTTGAAAAATATAAAAAAAGATATGGAATTCTCCCTTCTGACAATCCGTTAAAAAATAGTATTCAGGAGCAGATTTTAAAACATATCGAAGGCCATTTGATTGGTCCAACAATTGTTCGTCTGGCCATGAAAGGGATGTTTCACAAATATTTCATGGAAACTTCCTTCCAGCCCGAAGAATTTCATAAATCTCCTGAAAATTTTAAAAAAATACTGGACTTTTTTGTGCATCTCGGATGGTTTCTGGAAAAAAATGGCAACTACCAGTTTACCGAAACGGGTCTCTTTTATGCCAAAAGAGCTAGTGCCTATGGTGTAACGGTTTCTTACTTGCCAACATTTGCCAAAATCGAGGAATTAATCTTTGGCGATCCGGCGGTACTAAGAATGATAACCGATGGCGAGAACGAAATTCATGTTGACCGTGAAATGAACGTTTGGGGAAGCGGCGGTGCTCACGACACCTATTTTAAAGTGGTAGATGAAATCATTGTTACGCTTTTTAATCTGCCAATCGAACAACAGCCTAAAGGAATTCTTGATATGGGCTGCGGTAATGGTGCTTTTCTTCAGCATATTTTTGAAGTAATCGACCGACAAACGTTACGCGGAAAAATGCTCGACGATTATCCCTTATTTTTAGTTGGAGCCGATTATAATCAGGCCGCATTAAAAGTAACCAGAGCCAATTTGATCAAGGCCGACATTTGGGCAAAAGTCATTTGGGGGGATATCGGACGCCCGCAACTGCTTTCGGAGGATCTGAAAGAAAACTACAATATTGATCTGAAGGATTTGCTTAACGTAAGGACCTTTTTAGATCACAATCGAATTTGGAAAGATCCGGAACACATTAACAAAGACAGAATCAGTACGTCTACCGGAGCATTTGCCTACAGAGGGAAAAGAATCAATAACAATCTGGTCGAAGACAATCTTCTGGAACATTTACAAAAATGGGCTCCCTATGTGCGTAAATTTGGCTTACTGCTAATTGAACTGCATACCATAGATCCGAAACTTGCCGCTGATAATATCGGGAAAACTCCTGCAACAGCCTATGACGCTACTCATGGTTTTTCGGACCAGTATATTGTTGAGATAGATGTTTTTAATAAAGTTGCCGCAGAGGCAGGATTATTTCCGGACAAATCAATTTTTAAAAGATTCCCCGATGCTGATATCGCGACCGTAAGTATCAATTTACTAAAAGGAAATTAGAACATAATTCTGCTCGTTTTTAAATAGTAAAGAATGGTCACGACAAAATGTTTTACAAATACCGTACTTTAATTAATGATAATTCCAACTATTCTAAAAATGGTTGGAATTATATCTAGTGTTCATCAATGATTCTCAGATTAATAAAAATTACTTTGTGATTATTCTTTACCGCTAACTTTAATCCTAACTACAGTAAGATTGCCATATTTTTCTATATCCTCTTTTGTCCATTGATAGGCAGTATCTTTAGGCCTATTGTCAAATTTCCAGTCTAAGGGTTCTTTTACATATACATATATCCCTAATGTAACTCCAGTTATTGGTTTACGAATCAACTCTTCTCGTGTGATAAATCGGAAAGAGAAATAAGGAGGGTAATCTGGCGTACCTAACACATATTTTATTTCTGGTTTTATTTCCATGAGAAGATCTTTTAAGGGCTTATTGATAAATTGTTGTTCATTAGCTTTTAATTTATAAACATCCATTGGGACTTGAACCATTTGCTGTGCTTTGCAGTTAGTATTTATTACCAATAATAAGGTTGCAAAAATTTTGAAAGTATTAGTCATTTTTATTAAATTTTAAAGTTAATTTAATTGCAAGGTGCGGGTGAAAATGTTACAGAGCCGTCTGAGTTTGTGGTTTGCTGAATTTTAATGCGTTTAAAATTTCCGTCGTTATCTTGTTTCATTAATGTAATACCGGCATTATTATTATCTAAAACTAAAGCTATGCCTTTTGTTCGTCCTTCATTAGACTCTCCCAACTTATCCCTCACCTGTTGAATTTGATCAAAAATAACCTGTGGGAACTCTGGTGGGTAAGTAGGTGATATATCAGCCGGATATGCTTCTACGAAAGCTTTTGCTGCGGCTAAATCAGTAACTACAATGGCGTACGTTTCACCTCCTGTAAAAATAAAAGAAGTAGTAAAATCGCTGTTATTTTTGTTTAATGTTACCGCTGCATATATATCTCCGCTAGATAGTGGTGAATTATTCGGGTGGTTATGCATAGCTCCAAAAGCTCCGGGCCAATTCTGATTTACCTGAACTCCATTTGTTCCTCCGTTATTCATAGGTGACTGTGTATATTCTCCATTAAATGCCGAACCTAAAGTAATACTATGTTCATTACCATCAGCACTAGCTTGCATAATTGTCGCTTTAGCACTTAAATAGCCATTATCTGTTGCTATGAAACTCGTATTTCTTGCAGCAGTACAAGGATCAACAGGCGGAGGATCCTCTGGATAAATAGGACCTGAGATTCCAGGCATATAGCCCGGAGGAAGATTACCAGGACTATAATCAGGATACCATACCCAACTGCTGCATTTAGTATAAGAACCTACCGTGACATAGTAAGTACAGACAAGTTTATTAGTTTTATTCTCGTCTTTATCAAAATTATGCAATCCTAATAGCTTTCCTTTTTCGTAATGCCCAGAAAATGCAATTTTAGTATCACTTTTTTGAATCGTAATATAACCTGAATATTTAGAACCAATATCAAGGATATTAAATGACTTCTCACTACTATTAAAAGAATCATCTTTTGTAGTATAAACGACATTAAACACGTTAAATGTTCCGTCAATGCCCTGAATAAATAATAATCTCATATGGGTTTTATACTCCTGATCGGTAACAACATTGGTATTGGTATTGGCTTTCAGTATAAGAGGAACTTCTATACTTTTCCCCACTGTTCCATTAGTTACAATGGCATTCCCCCAATCGATATGCTCTGTAAACGCAAATGCTTCAAAATTTAGGTTATTATGCTCCAACCATTTTTTAGCTTCAGAAACGACATATTCATTGTCTAAACCTTCGGTTTCTTCTATTTGACATCTTGAAAATAAAATTGCGGCACTTATAAGTACAAATATACAAATTGCCCTGTGTAAATTATGAATCATATATTTAATGAATTTAGATTAGTAAAACTTTTAAAATTCCGGCATATAATTCTGACTGTATCAATAATGTTACACGTCTCAAATAATTACAAAGATTCAAACGTACTTCTGTTTCTTTTAAATTAGAGAACAGCAATTAAAGATTAATTCAAAATGCAAACAACCTGAATAAATATCTGATTTTAAACCAAATACTCTACTTTCAATCATTGTTACTTTACCAAATTTGATTATAATTCTAGCCTTATGCAATACCAACTTTTAGGGATATTTTCATACTCATCAATTTTAGTGATGCTCAAAAGCTAAACTTTACATCAATAAGTCTAAAAAAGGATATACATGCTTAAATGTTATTTTGGTGGGAAAAAATCTTATCATAATACATGCATATCTAAATGTCGCCTAACTTTACTCTTCTAATAAATTACCTAATGCACTTCAAAACAGGTATTTATACGTAACTCAAATCTGCTTACTTATTGTAATTTTATTCTTATTAATCAAATCAATAACTTGATTATAATACTGTATATAAGCCTTTTGCGATTTACTCCAGACCTGCATCTTAACATGCTCTCTTCGCGCCCGGATTCTATAAAGTACCCCAAGCATCTCCTTTTTTAGATTGTTTCAAACTCACTTAACATTATTGACTACCCATCAATATCAACAATTGTATATTCTATTAACCCCTTAAACCATAAACAATGAACTTAAAAGAAAAACTTAACGAAATTGGCCAAAAGCCGGACATGATTTTAATTATTACCGACGAGCAACGTGCTACGCAACATTTCCCACCGGGATGGGAAGAGGAAAACCTTCCTACATTGACTTTTCTGAAACAAAATGGTTTTAGTTTTGACCGTGCCTTCTGCAATACCTGCATGTGTTCCCCTAGCCGCTCGACCTTATTTACAGGTTTATATCCTGCGAAACATGGTGTAAGCCAAACCCTGACCGAAGGCGGTCTGTTGTCACCTCAGGAACCTACGCTTAGCAATGCACTGCCAAATATTATGAATACACTTTGGGCCGATGGATATGATGTGCAATACCGTGGAAAATGGCACATGAGTAAAGGTGTTGCCCCTAATGGTACTAAAACAAATTATGAAGATTTAACCGCTGCTGATATTGCATTGTATGGAGCTATGGGCTGGATTGCTCCCGATGCCGGTGAAGATGTTAATCCACTTAATTTTGGAGGCGGATATGCCAATCATGATGCCAGGTATACAGCCGAAGCTATTCAATATCTAAAGGAAGTAAGAGCTCAAAGAGCCGCAGGAAACCATAAACCTTATTGTTTGATTCTGTCTCTCGTAAATCCACACGATGTATTGGCTTATCCGAATACAGCAGGTACATCAGGATATCATCCCGACAGTTGGCTAGACAGAGAGATCGGCCTTCCTGCTACCGTAAATGAGAATCTGCTCGAGAATAAAAAACCAATGGCACAGGAACAAATCCTGATCAATATGGCTTTAACCCTCGGAGCAATCAATAGCACCGAAGACAAACTGAATTATATCAATTTCTACGGTTATTTATTAAGTCTCGCTGATAAACAATATGGCTATCTGATTGACGAACTGTATAAGGAAGATGAAAATGGGCATAAACTGGCCGATTCTGCCATCGTGACCATGACATCCGATCATGGCGAAATGGGACTCGCTCATGGCGGATTACGTCAGAAAACTTTTGTTGCGTATGAAGAGGCTTTAAGAGTACCACTTGTCATTTCAAATCCGATACTGTTTAAGAACCATCCTGTCAAACACTCGATGAACTTAGCAACATTAGCCGATATCTTCCCTACTTTTATTGAGATGGCCAATGTTTCCAATCCGCCAACAGGGCTTGCCGGTACGAGTTTGTTGCCTACAATGGAGGACAATACACCGGTTCAGCATAGTCTGCTGTTTACTTATGATGATATCAAAGCCGGATCTAATAGTACCTGGACCATCGTAAGAGCTGCCAATCGCATCCTTTGTATCAGAACCGAAAAATGGAAATTTGATTACTATTTTGATGCTGCTACGGCTTATTTCAAACAATATGAACTGTATGATTTAGTTAATGACCCGTTGGAAATCACAAATCTGGCCTATGATCCGGCTTACAGTGAAATCAGACACGAACTAGAAGAGCAATTGCATCAGCTGGAAGTAGAAAAGCTTTGGGTAAATGCTCCAAAAGATGTCTATAGTACCACAACGTTTAACTAAAAACAAGTTTAGGACGCAGTGCTAAAAAAAAAACACAAAACAACAATCAAAAAAGAAAAATTATGTCAGAAAATATAAATCTGGAAGTCAATACTGCAAAGTATACGGATTTCAATTATCCTGCTGGTGGAGAAACCAGCATACAAGGTATAAGAGGTGTAACAGGATCTGAAAATGTATACATTTCAGGCAGTTTAATAGGCCTTGATAAGATTGTTCAGGGCTTAATCTATGAAGGGCCAATTAATGCAAGTGGTAATCAAGGCAAATGGAACATTGTAAATTTTCCAAGTACACCAGCAGCAACGGTTATCAATACCTCTTGTTACGGTCCTAATAACGGACATCATGGCGAAGTACAATTAGTTGGTTCCTATAAAATCTCAGCTTCTACCGGTAAAGCTCCGAGCGGAAATCTTGGTTTTTATTACGAAGGACCAGTGGATGGTTCAGGAACCTGGATTCAGGTGTCGCCAAATGGTGGTAATACCAATAATGTATTTGTTCATAGTATAATGGGTGGAATCGCTGTTGGAAATTATGATGTAGAGAACGACAAGAATGGATATGCGTTTCTATATGATGTTGTCACTAAAGAATATATTGATTTTAAAGTTCCCAATTCCTTAACGACTACTTTGTACGGTATCTGGCACAATGGCGGTGATCATTATACTATGGCAGGCGGTTATTCGAGCGCTAAACTGGGGGAAATAAGTCAAGCTTTTCTGGTTGATTATAACTCCAAAACGAAGGAAACAACTAATTTAAAATCGTTTAGTTATAAGAATGAAACGGCGCTGTCTGTAGTCACACATTTTGAAGGTATTACTGCTGCCAAAGGTAATGGTTATCATATGCCCTCTGACTGGATTAGTATTAACGGAAAAGATATGGGAGCTTCCTTTGTTGCTGTCAATCGAAATTCAGATGGCTCATTTGGAGAGGCCCACTGGATAGATATTGATTTTCCGGAAGCTGACAGTACAAGCGCAAATACGGCTTATCAAAATAGTATCTTAGGCGTTTATACCGTTAAAAATGATTCGAATACCCTAACCGTGTCTTCGTATGTTGCCAAAGTTCATCCGTGAAAATAAAGCAAGATTCCTTTAAAGGATTATAGATTTTAATAAGCGAGCGGTTAAGCTGAAAGATTTTCAGCTTAACCGCTTCTATTTTTCCCACAGATAACCTGACGGCCAATGCTTATCCTTAATTGATGGCTATAAAAAAGAAATCGTCTCAACTTTTACATTGAGACGACTTTCTTCATTTTCATACATTCCCTAAAGGAATATGCATTTCAATAGAGAAATATTAGTTTTTAATTATTTTTCTCGTCACTACTTTTCCGTTATCAGAAATAAACTGAACGATATAAATTCCGGGAGCTTGTTTGGAGATGTTCACATTAAACTCTTTTTGTTTATTCGTTTTTTCTTCAAAAACAACACTATTGAAAACACTTGTTATTCTTAAAGTTCCCTGCTCCTCGTTGTTGATTCCTATTTTAAAGATTCCGTTTGTAGGATTCGGATAAATAGTAACAATACGCGATTCAGCTGCTTCAGCAAGCGCTATAACACCCGGTTTAGTATTGGCTTTAGCTCTTACCAGTGCAAAACGCTCTCCTCCTTCAAGCTCACCCGTTCTGGCATCTTCCTGAACAAGATCTATCGTAATTTGCTCTTCAGCCGGGAAATCTTTTGCTACCTTGAAATCAAAGGTAATTCCGAAAGTTTCATCAATATCAATTGGCAGGTTAGCAATTGCTCCTTCTCTTGACGTGATCAGGATTTTATTTTTATCTAAAATCTGTACTCCTTTCAGACTTCCATTGGCCTGTGCTCTTTCAAATAATTTCGGATCCAGTGTCGCTTCGATGGTACCGCCTAACTCAAAGAAATTATTCTTAAGCTGTTCGTTAAATCCTTTATCCACAAATCTTACATTAATGTTTTTAGATCTGATTCCTCTAATAAAAACTGCTGTTGGAGGAACAAAATCTGTCGTATTCAGGTTGTAAACGCTTAAATTTTTCCAGGCAATGTTATTGTTGTTTTTGGTATTAACCGCAATACTAACATTGTTTTGCTCATTAAACATAGGATCTTCTGATGATTCTATTCTTGCAGCTAAACAAAAATGATGTACATCGTAAGTGAAATCAGCAGGATTTGGCGGATACCAAGGAATAACCACCGTAGCATTTCCACCTGCAGCAATTGCCGGGATAGCTACCTCTCCAATATAATCACCATGCAATACAGGTCCAACATAAAAATTAACAAAGTTGGTAGGCCATGTTAATCCTGAAGAAGCTTTTGCAAAATACAGTTTCACTTTTCCGGAAGCACTGGCAACGGTTCCTTTATTAGTAACTTTAACGTAAACTCCGTTTGGCGAACTTAATTTAAACTCAGGGTTTTCATGTACAGTTCCTCCGTCAATCGTTTGTCTTACCCAGATATCATCACTGATCCACATAGGTCCTGAATCCGGATTAGGTTGCAATCCAACGTCAAACGGTCTGTCTTTTACGTACAAATCCGGTACTGTAATTCCGGTTACAACAGTCGAGAAGTTCTGACTGCCATTAACCAAACTCCCTTTATGAGTTACTGTAATAGTATACGTTCCGGCTGCTCCAACAATTCTGATACGCTCAAATGGATCTCTGGTATTATCACCCAATCCATTTGTTGTTGCAGTTAATAATCGATATGGAAAATTAGTACCGGCACCATTGGTTACACGAATGTCCAAATCATTTATCAATTTTGCTGTACCAATATTTGGCGTACTTCCTGAGTAAGCAACACCAGCAGGATCGGTCCAGGAAATAGATGCGATTAAAGGATTAACACCGTCTGAGGTTACGGACAATGTATAAGTACCTCCGTTAACCAGTGTACTTTCCTGAACGATAGACGCAGTTCCGTTTTTGGTAATGGTTTCTGCTGCAAATTTTGCATTTAACAGTCCCCATCCAAATATAGCATCCGGTCCAACTGCTCCGGCATCATCTGCGGTATGCAGCGCCAATCCTTTAAGAGTGGCTGCACGCATAAAGTTTCCTGTCAGATTTTTATAATGCTGTTGCAGCAAAAGTAAAGTACCAGTCACGTTTGGAGCGGCCATAGAAGTTCCGCTGGCATTACCATAACTACTGTTCGTTAATGGTGTTATCGGATTTGTAAGTGTGGCTGTCGAATAAACGGAGGCTCCGTTTCCGGCAAGATCCGGTTTGATTCTCAAATCGTCTGTAGGTCCCTGACTGCTGGATCCGCTAATGGTAACACTTGTTAAAGCTCCTGTTGCACTTATAACAGCATCATTAGCATTGGCAATTACCAAATTGTTTTTAGAGGTAGAAAATCCTGTCAGTTTATCATAAGCAGCAAAACCACCTAACGGACTTGTATTTGCAGTGTTATCACCACCATCATTTCCGGCTGATTTCACTTGCAGGTAGTAAGGAGCATTAAACATCAGAATGTCCCAGTCTCTGGCAGTGGTTTGATACGCACCAAACTGCCACGGGGCAATCAAAACCGTTCCAGCAGAGTTTCTTGTAGCCCATCCATACGAATGATTGGAGATCAACATTCCGTTTGCTGCTGCAGTAGTCGCTTCAGTCAAATCGTTGGTCCATTCATTTGTTCTGGCATTTCCCTGAAAGGCCATTCCTTTAGAGGCCGCTACAGTACCTGCCGCAACAATGGTACCTGTTACGTGATTGGCGTGTTGGCTGTTATTATTGGTAGTAACAATAGCAGTAACACCATCCCCAATTGACACTCTTCCGCCAAACTCATTGTGAGTAGGAAGTGTGGCACCTCCATCCCAAACATAAGCGGTCATCGTTTGTCCGTTAAGGTTCAATCCCAAGCCACCACCAGAATTCAGAAAGTTTGCCCGGGTTGATTTTGCGGCATTTACATTTTCTGTAACATAATAAATGGGCGATTTTCCATCTGCGCTCACATCTACTAATTCACTTGAGGTTCCATTTTTATTCAAAAATGAGGTTTTCCAGCCGTTTGCCTTGGCCAGACTAGTTACTCTTTGTTTGCTTTTGTCGGATTCGGCTTGGTACCGTACACTTAAAGACTGAAGCTCAGACAAGTTACTGCCCGATCGAATTTTGGTAATATCATTTTGGGTTTGTGCATAAGTAGCTCCGCAGACGCAAAGCAGCATAATTTTGTATAAATTTTTCATATAATCTGATTTAAGGGGTTAATCATTTTTTATATCTCAAAAATCTTTACAAACAAAAGGGGGGCTTCTGGTTTCCATAATTTGAATTGTTTAAAGGTTAAATAATTTGATAGAATATTGTAAGAGTTGACTCAATCATAAACACTAATACATCGCTATTATTTACCTACAAAACCTAGCGCATTTGTAGGATTTTATTTTAAACACAACAAAACTCGTTAAACTAAATTAAGCAAAAAAGAGTACAAATACCTGATTTTAAGTTAATTAAATAAAAATAACTTTTGCATCACAAAATATAATAGGCTCCGTTTTAATTGTAAGAATAACAGTTCCTGACTTTGTTCAGTCTACCACAAAAAAAAGCCTCCAAAATCAATCGATTTTGGAGGTTAAAATTTTACCTGCTCTTTTAATAAATACAAAAGATATCAGCTGTTTCTTAGAATCGAACTATGGTAGTATCTGAATTCCAACCGTTACTTTGTTACTTCTAACTTTCTCGTCGCTTCCAAATGCACTTATAATTGCCGAAAGACGGAATTTGTTTAAAATAGTAACCCCGGTTATCACTTTACCGTTTAAAAAAGGTTTTTCGTAATTTAATCCCAAATTTTGGTAAAAACCCCTATTACCAACCGTAAAATTCCCATTACCCTGAGCAAAGAAATTGAATTTTTTGTTGTCTGATGAAACCGCCATATATATATTTAATCCGGCACTACCGTTACCTGTTGAGGTATCTACATTATTGTTAAGATCTTTTAAATCCATTGCACCTCTAAGATTAGCGTAGGCATAAAATGTAAACTGATCCCCATTGCTTTGGTTGGTAGAAGCAAGAGGTAGAATTGCTTCCAGATAAAAATTTCCTCCTCCGTTTACCAGTCTGCTCAATGCTTCCTGCTCTGCTTTGTATTTGTCTTGTTCCTCTTTCTCTTCTGGTGTTTCTCCATCTTTTTTAGAACCTGAAGATACTGAGAGTACACTTCCGAAAGTAAGACGAACCGCTAATAAATTATCGGTAACAATTTCATTCTGAACAGACGCCGCATCAGTATTACTGTTTAAGGCAAATGAGTTTAAGAAAATGAGCTTTTCTATTTTGTTATTGTACATGTCTTCAAAAAACTTTCTTCGATTTGCTCTTTCCCATGTAGGCAGTACCCAGTCAAATTTGTCCAGCGCAGAAAGTCTTTCATTTTTTTCCTGTATTGTCTGCTGTTCTTCTCCCTGCTTTTTTTTAACTAATCCTGCAATCGAGTCTAACTTTTTCAGAGTTAACTTGTCTCCTCTGTCCGCTATAACTTTTTTATATCCCGCAATACTATCTCTTTTTTGTTTTATTATTCGTGTATACAAACTATCATATTCATGGTATAAAATATCTCTTGCCGGATTTTCCAGTTTATTTTTTAATATTTCAATTTCCTTGTCTTTTTCAGCAATTGTTTTAGAAATCTTTGTCTTATCATCTTCCGAGATTTTAGAAGCAACTTTTTCTTTGAGTAACTTTTTCTCTGCTTCAATAATTTTTAGATCGTCTTCAATAATCTTTTTATACACCTTTTGATACGATAGGCTATTCTCGAATACTTTTTTCTTGGTTTCGTTGATTGAAGGAGTCTGCGCCTGAACTTTTAAGAGAATTAAAAGAAAAGCAAGTGTTAAAGTAATTTTCAATTTCATAATGTTTGGTTTTGAGGGTTAGTATTTATTTTGGTTTTATTGTTCATTATCGACAAATGACAGACAGCCTCTCTCGCTTTGAAATTAATGAGGAGGATCTAATTTTGGTTATTCAAATCTATTTCGGCTATTTCTTCATTAATAGTACTTGCTCTTTAAGTAACTGTTGATATTATCTCGGGCCATTTGATCCCATAAAGAGTTTCCACTACTAAGCATCTTATCTGAAGCGTAGTTTCTAAAACCTTTGACAGCATCTTGTTCCAAACTGTCTTTCTCGGTCATAAAATAATCTGTTCCAAACAATATTTGTTTTCCGTACGATTTTTTGGCTTCCTCAAGAAATATCCCATAAAGATCACTGTTCTTTTTATCCAGACATTCGGCCACGTCATATGATATATCGGTATAAACGTTGGGGTACTGAGTCATCAGGTTTTGTATCTGATTGAACCAGTTCTTTCTTAATACCCCATACGGATTAACCTGCTCACTTTCTTTATTGTCTCCTCTCGATGCTTTTATCTGGTCGACACCACCAAAATGTGCAAAACATATTTTAAGGTTTTTAATTTTGTCGAGCATCGATTCATACGAATGTGGTTCCAGAAAATAAGAACAGCTGCTTCTACAGCTTCTTCGGGTTTGTCCGTTAAAGACATTTCCAAAAAAACCTCCCTTCTCTTCAATAAATTTAGGAATCCCATATATATTTCCGGTATACGGATCAACAGGGTTAAGATTTCGGGTAATATATTCCCTGCTATAATTGTAAATTCCGCCCAGATAATAAGTGTGCGTCATTACCGGAACACCATTATCGGCGGCCCATTCCATGGTTTTTTTTAGTTTAACATCAAAAGCATAATGACCGGTACTCGGATATAATTTTAATCCCTGAAAAGGATAAATATAAGTTCCTCCCACTTCGATTTGGGTCTCAAAATAACGTTCTACCGTTTTCTGAATTTCATCTCCGCTGCTTTTCCATCTGGGATCAAGTCCGAAGAAGGGTAAAATATTTGCGGGGTATTTTCTTTTGATATCGATTATTTCTTCAATTTGTCCTTCAAATCCACTAACCGATCTGCCAACACTCAAATATTCTAAGTTCTGACATAAGGTAACAAACTGAAATGTCTCGTTGGGATATCGGGACATTAAATCTTCAAAAATATCGGTCTGGTATTTACTTTTACCAATTTGCAGGAACGTAGCATATCGTTTAGCCATTCCTTTATTCTTGCTGGCCAGAAGCCTGATGGTCCAGGCACCAAGATCGGTATTGGTAAAATTGTCAACTCCTTTTGCTAAAAATGGAGGCAGATACAAATCCAGAAAATTTTGGGGCGCATTATTCATGGTGAATATGTGCGTGTGCGCATTTTTATAATTGTTATTCATGACTATACTACTTTAGTTACTGTTTGAGCTGTTGAGGTTGCTTTTTTCAAAACATCAAACCAAAATGGAGCTCCTAAACTCGCTACAAAAGCCGAAATGATAATCCCCAATATTTTTAGCAAAATACAAGACAGCGTAAAACAATCTTTTCCCGAAGGGTCTTTCTTTTCCTTACAAACCGCTTTCTTCCAACCAATAGGCAAATCAATATTCGTTCTCAGACTATCAATTTGTTTTGTTAATTTTTCAGTATCTTTTTTAATCAGAGCGAGAGAGGCCTGATCTACAACCACACTTTGTCCAGTTGGGTTATATTTTGCGCTTAGTGCTTCTAATTGCTCCTTGTTCTTTGTATAATAATCAACCATGGCAGCTCTTGCCGTTGGATTACTATCATAATACTTAAACAAAGCAATACTGTCTATATTCACAATGCCGCTCACCAGAAGCCCGATGATAAACAAACGTTTTCTGGAAAGTTTTTTGTACCAGGCACTGGTTCGGTCGTTAAACTGATCAAACCAGGTCGTAACTTCTTTAACCAGCTCTTCATAAAGCCTTTTTTCTACAACAGCTGAAGTGGTACCAGAAGCTTTGATTTTTGCTTTGTTCATGGCGTTTCTCAACATCATAATTAAATCACTCTGCCCTAAATAGGTAATCGCAAATTCAAAATTATTGAGCAAATCATTATTGTACTTATTGGTAAGATCTTCTTTCCTGTCCTGCAAAAGTATTTTGGCTGCCTGAGCATTAGCAACGGTATCAATTAACACTTCTGCCATAGTTTTGGAATTAATTTCTGCGGGCGGTGCTTTTTCTGACTTGGTCAACAATCTAATGTTGCTGTTGTTGTACATCAACAATCCCCAATTGATCTGATTCGAAAAATCAAACAGTTTTTCTACAATTTTATTTCTGAAAAACCGGCCTCTTTCGCTTTTTATCTGCACCGTTGCTTCGAGGATCATGCTGCACAATAGTGCAAACAAAGCCCAGCTAATGACTAATGAAATCGCAACCTGAACAATCGTCGAGGAAAAAAAACTAATTTCCATCATCTCTTAATTTAAAGTTTTGCTTACTCTTTAAAGGATTTTTAGCTTTCTCCTAAAATTTAAATTCCAAATTCTAAAAATTCCAAATTCCAAAAATCTAATTATCTGATTATCTGATTAACTAATTATCTAATTAACCAGCCTCTTATAATCAATCGTTTACTCACGCAAACCTATCACAAGTATAAGTAAATTTACAATATTATTAATAAGTAAATACACCTGATTTTAACACTTTTTCATTAGCTGAGATTGAAAGAAAATCATACTGGGAATCTACTTTAAAAACAATAAAAACGCGTATTTATACTTTAAGCAGGCAACTTGAAATGTCTTATTTTTGAAACTATTGATTCTTAAATTATAAAACCTCCCCAAATGAAAGACTCCCTGACTATTCTTGAAAAGTTATGGAAACGAACTTTACATCCTGACAGCACTACCGATCTGAGTAATGACACAACCTGGAATGCAGAAATTAAAACCTTATTCCAATTAGGTATTGGTATGGAAGACACCTTACAGTATTTGTATTTTGAAAAACCCGATTTTGAGGCATTTAAAAACTGGATTGACAAAAGAATGCGAAGCGCAAGTCATGAATCCGAAGATGTGATTAGCGATGTGCTCTCCCAGGAGGATCTTAAGTTTTGGAATGAAAACGGTTATGTTATTCTAAAAAATGCCATCACAGAAGAAGATTGTCAGAAAACTCAAAAAGCTATTTGGGATTTTTTAAAAATGGATCCTAACAAAAAAGAAAGCTGGTATGAAAGACATGAGGATCAAAAGGGACTGATGCTTAACTTTTCCGATCATGAAACTTTGAATCGCAATCGGTTTTCAGTAAAAATAAAAAAGGCCTACGAGCAACTTTACAACACAGACAAAATATACAAAACGATTGATAAGGTAAGTTTTAATCCTCCCGAAACTAAAGATTTCACTTTTCTGGGGAGTCCGTTACATTGGGATACCAGTTTAAAACAGCCTATAAAATTCGAACTGCAGGGACTGCTCTACCTCACCGATTGTGGTGTCGAGGATGGTGCTTTTCATTGTGTTGCAGGCTTTCATAACAAAATAGACGATTGGCTGAATAACCTTGATCCGAATGTTAACCCAAGGGAAGAAGCTGTAAAAACACTGAAACCAAAACCCATACTTGGGAATGCAGGTGATTTTATCATTTGGAATAGTGCACTGCCCCATTGCGCGACACCCAACAAGGGTCAAAGCCCAAGAATGGTGCAGTACCTTACTTATTTACCAAACGATCATAACATCGCAGGAGAATGGATATAAAACTGTATCCTAATACCTTGCCAGATGCAGTTCAAATCGCCACAGATTAAAAAAATTAAAATATTTACTTCAGGAATCCCATTTCAATTCGAGATGGGATTTTTTGTTCTTTTAAGGATCAAATCGCACGAATTTAGAGTAAAACGAGTATCAAAATTATAGCGCATTAAATAAAAAAAACATCGTTTTCTTTCTTTTTTGAAACCATTTTAAAGTAATTAAGTGTTAAATAACTTAAAAAGTGGTCGGTATTTTCAGCGCTTTTATTGCTTTTTTATTGTTAATTTTTTCTTAAATATAAAACAAGCTTATTACATCTCATTATCGTTTAAAAACCTAATAAACAATCAAGTAAAACACACCAATTCAAGTTTAAATTCATATTCATAATCTTTTACCTACTTAATTTTTGCTCATTCTGTAAAAAAAGTACTATTACTACTGTATTAATTATTATTTTTACCAAGTCTAAATAAGAATAGTGCGCGATTAATCTTTGATCACTATAGACAATGGATAACAATAAGAATGAAAAACAAAAACATTTACGGTCCTGCCAAGAAAACAATCATCACTTGTTTTTTTGTATTGTATATAACGTTAACTCAGGCTCAAAACGGCACTAGCATCAACGGTTTTGTATCTCATGCCGGAAATCCGCTGCCGCAAGCATTGGTCGTATTAGAGTCTTCCGGTAAATCAGTGGTATCCGATCCTACTGGCTTTTTTTCATTTAAAGGACTATCAAATGGAACTTACACTATCAGAATCACAACCATGGGATATAAAGATTACATCCAACAGCTTGTTTTAAATGGAAAAGCAATACGTCCCTTGCAGGTGAACATGGAGCGAGGTATCGATCTGAATGAAGTTAGTATAAAAGGCCGCTCAAAGAAAAACAATCCTGAAACTCTTATTAATGCTCAATATAGCGCTATGCCTGTTACAGTCATAGACCGTAAAACCATTGAACTGATGGGAAGCAGAAGACTTGACGAGGTTTTAAAAGAACAAACCGGTATCGCTATTGTCAATAGCATTAGTGGCGGCGCCCGATCTGTAGGAGTGCAAATGCAGGGCTTTGGCAGCGAGTATATCATGGTGCTCATCGATGGCCAGCCTATGGTTGGACGGAATAACGGTAATTTCGATCTCTCGAGAATTAGTGTATCCAATATAGAACGCATTGAAATCATTAAAGGAGCTTCTTCCAGTCTTTACGGCAGTGAAGCTCTGGGCGGAACGATTAACATTATTACACGCCATGGCGTAATTGATCCGCAACTACAAGCTTCTTTAAGTTATGGTTCTCTCAATATTATTGATGCTACTTTGGAAGGCGAAACACCCTTTTTGCAGAACAAAGGAACCGTAAATCTGGCGGCGAATTATTACCGAACCGATGGTTATAACACCAACTCCAAATACATCAAAGGCACCACATCCCCACCCTATGACAATTATAGTTTACAGGGAAGGTCTCGTTATCAAACCGGTGCCAACAGTTACTTAAATTTAAGCGGTCGTTATGGTCTGCGTCGTTCTTTTATGCAGAAGGATTTTGGCCTTGGTCATATCTCAGGAGACCATCAGGACGAGCAGGATCTCAACCTTTCAGTTTCGTTTGATCATCGTTTTAATAGCAATCTAAGAAGCATTACCCGATATTACCTCACCCATTATACTGCCGACATGAGTGTAGCCTGGCAGCAAAGCAACAGTGCAGTAAGTCAGGATGTGTTTAAACAAACGTTACACCGTTTGGAACAGCAGTTTTCATATAGCAACAACAATTCCTACCAGCTCGTTGGTGGTCTTGGCGGAAGTCTGGAGCACATGAACGACAAATCGCTTAACGGTGTCAATTCTCTCCAAACTTTCTTTTCTTATATTCAGGGCGAATGGACTCCGTTTCAAAAATTAAAAGCGGTTGGCGGGTTGCGTTATGATCATACCAATAATTTTGGAGGAAGACTCAATCCAAGTTTTGGATTACAGTACTACCTTACACCAAAACTGACATTTAAAACCGGTATTGGAACCGGATTTAAAGCTCCCGATTTTAAAACAAACTATCTGGTATTTTTTAATCCGAACGGAAATTATCTGGTTATTGGTAATGCGGTCCTTGCTCCTACACTTCAGCAATTAAAAGAGGACGGTCAGATAAGCGAAATCAGACAGTACGTACTTAATCAGACTGCCGGTAATCTTCAGGCCGAAAAGAGTATTTCGTACAATGCGGGATTAGTCCTTGAACCTGCCAAAAGTTTTAAAATAGAAGGAAATGCTTTCTATCATAAAATCACCAATCAAATCAATAGTGTACAGGTGGCTACCGGAACCAACAGCCAAATTATTTATACCTATCAAAACCTGCCGGAAGCCGTTAACAAAGGATTTGAATTTGCTTTAAAATTCAGTCCGATCAAAAATATGGAAGTAAGTGCCGGTTATCAATACCTCATTGCTAAGGATCTCAGCGTTAAAGACAGCATTAGTGCAGGAAAATGGCCGTACAGTCAAAACATACATGATCCGGAAACCGGCAACTCTTATAAACCAAGGCCATCCGATTATTGGGGAATCGAAAATCGCTCGCGCCACATGGCCAATACTTCTATTTTTTATCGGTACGAACCATGGAAACTCAACGCCAATATCAGAATTAATTTCAGAGGCAAATATCCGTTCGGAGATCGCAACGGGAATCAATTCATCGATAAATACGACATTTTTGTGAAGGACTATTGGCTGACCAATGCGAGTTTTGAAAAACAACTTTTAAAAGATCACCTCAGTATCCGATTCACAGCCGATAATATTTTTGACTATACAGATCCGCTAATGCCGGGGCAGCCGGGACGAATTTTGCTTCTCGGTGTAAGTTACCGCTTCTTTAAAAATCAATAAAACTAATCTACATTAAATATTTCACAATGATAACAAACCATATACTCAAAAAAGGAATTTTAGCATTACTACTCATTATAACACTACAGGCTGTTTCGTGCAGCAGTAACGAAGAAAATACGGTAACCACACTTGCCGATGGCAAAAGCACTGTAGTTTCAGATCTTGCCGGAGATACCGGAGCTGCAATGGGAGGTGAAACAAAAGGCAAAGAAAAAAGAAACTTTCATACTTTTCTTTTTCGCTTTAGCGATCAAAAACAAATCTGGCTGCATACAAAAGCAGACTCGTTACAGTTTATGAAAACAAACGACTGGGACATTGCCTTTACCGGACCTTACAACAGCGAGGTTTTTATAAACAACAGCAAATACCAATACAATCCGGGTTACAATGGCCCTGCCAAAAATACAGCAGTGGTTTTAGTTAAAGAGGCTTACAAAAATGTAAACCAAGCCGCTACTGATGCTGATTTTAACAATAGTGAAATCACTAAAATCGGGTGGTCTTCTTCTGAAAGCTCTCCTGGCTGGTTTTATTACAGTCTGAGCAGTCATATTATGCAGGCCATTCCGGATCGCACTTACGTACTACGATTACCTAGTGGAAAATATGCAAAGCTGCAGCTTGTAAATGCCTACAAAGGCAATCCCCCGGCAGTGACCGACCTTAACTGGCCTGCACCCTATTTTACTTTTAAATATTACGTGCAACAGGACGGAAGTAAAAATTTAAATACCAATTAATTTAATAACATGACAAAATTCAAAACCCTAACCGAAAAACTGTCAAAACACCTCCTGACCGTTTTTCTTCTCACTGCATTGCTTACAGCCTGCTCTGCAGATGATCCCAAAGTGACCGATCCGGAAAACGGAAATGGTGGTAATCCCGGAACTGAAGTGCCTGCAACAGGCTTATTCTATAAAGTAATACATGTAAAAAACTATCAGGGAAGCACCTCTGATGCCAATCCAACCGCTCCATCGGCAACACTTTATTATAGCCTTGAAGAGAATAAAGCCGTAGAGGGATCCTATAAAAAAACCCGTAAATGGGACTTAGCCTTCGGCGGACTATATGCCAGCTTTTTATCCGGAAATAACGGCAGCAACTCGCAAAATAACGGATCGCTTGCAGGCGGTATAGGCGGAATCACGATTGTAGCCAAGCCTTTTAACGAGGTGGTTGATATCCCGGCCGACAATCAGTTCAAAACCGGAATTGACCTTATTGGTACCGATGATGCCGGCTCTTTCGGGAATGGAACTGGCTGGTACTTGTACGACTTTGGTGGCGATGTGGTATCGGACGGAAAGAATCCACAGAAAGCACATGTTGCTTATGCGCTTGGAGAACCTCTTAAAATTACAAACGGTACTGTGATTCCGGCAAGAACGGTTATCCTTAAGACTGCCAACGGTAGTTATGCAAAAATCAAAATGATCTCCGTTTATAAAGACGTATACAATTCTAAAGACTGGTACAAAGATACCCCACATATGTATTACACTTTTGACTATGTAATGGTACCTGCCGGTAGCACCAAATTTGAAATCAAATAACCTAATCAACTCACATGAATACCAAAATTACTCCATTAAAATCAAACCTTCTTTTTTCTGCTTTTACGCTGCTTGCCCTTCTGACAGGCTGTAGCAATGAAGAAGAAAGATGGACAGATGTAAAAGAAAAGCCCATTACAGAAATAGTTACGACTCTGGATGCCAAAAGAATCATTTCTTTTAGCGTAACAAATCCGGGAACTACACAGGTGATCCATAGTGCCGTAAACAACTTAAAGAAAACAGTTACGGTTTACCTGCCTTCTTATTATGAATACCAATATCTTGAAGCAGCCATAACAGTACCCACCAATACCACTATTTCGCCTGCTGCTAAGGAACTTATACCTGTTTTCAGCAAAACTCCGGTAACCTATACCACCAAAGCTGCCGATGGGACCACTGCTGTTTACACCGTAAATGTGGTGATACAACAACCTAAATTAGTGGTAAATGAGGTTTCAAATGCAACCGATCCTTTTTTGATTAGTACAGACAGTCCGCTTACCGTAAAAGGGCAAAACTTCCTGCCGTCGTATGAGGTTACAAAAATATTTGTAGTTGATGCACAGGGCAATAAAAAATGGCAGATGAAACAATACAATGAAGGTCTGGACATTGGAAATTTTTATGCAATGTATGTTTTTGCAGACAATACCAATACTGTTGTTCCTCTTAAACCGGATACCGATTACTGGTTCATGATGGAAAGTTACAATCTGTCGGCCACAATGAAATATCCGTTCCGAATAACAAACTAAATTTCAGAAACATAAAAATGCCTGTTTATACTGCCGAGGTAATAAAAGAAGCCACTTAATCTATCAAATATAAATCATTATGAAAAAAATAATTCTATCAATTTTAGCAGTGGCTGCTATTTCATTTACATCTTGTAGTACTGACGAACAAAATGCAGAAACACAAGCAGTAGCAAACGAACAATCGCAAGGAACCAATTTAACTAAGAAATCGGCTTTAGCCCTTTGCACGGTTACTTCAACTTCTGTTACTGTAAACAGAACTGCAGCCCCTTCGTCTACTTACACAAACTGGACTCCTGTTGCTGCCGCAATTGGAGGTGTTAATGTTCAATGGGAAGGAATCTACGGAGGTTCAATTCGTCCGGTAGGTAATACCGGTAAATGGTATGTTGGTACTGTGAACTTAAACCAGACTTGTGATGACTGGGATAGCTGGAATGCAAACATCGTAGTTAAAAACGCATCAGGTAATGTTGGTACTTCTCCCGCTGATCCTTACAATGTATTGGGATACAACGGAACTATATCCGGAGCAAACTATGGTTTGGGATATTACTCTTACAACATCCTGACACACGTTATGACTCCTGCGAAAGCTATTGTGATCTGGAGAACCAATTCAGGAACAAATTCACAATCAGTTACCAGCCCTGCATCAGCTCTAGAAGCTTATTTGGTTAAAGTAACTAGCATTACTCCGGGATCTTCTAACAGTACAGTAAACTATAACTGGACACAGGTAAAATAATTAATAACAGCGTAAAAAAGAACATGGGAGCACGAAATAGATAAAGGTAACTGCAGCAAAAGCTGACCGGCGATCAACTGCAAAATACCCCCTGCCCTATATCATTCCCCCATGATCACAAACGGCTTTATAAAATTACCGTAAGCATTGTAAAACAGGCATTTTAAAAAATAAAAGCCTACTTATCCAATAAGTGGCAAAACTAATAAATAAAATCAATTAAAAATTAAATAGACAATACAATCATGAATAAAAGAATCCATTATCCTGTCTTTTTATATAAGATTGCCCTTCTTTTTATAACACTGCTGTGCCTTTCGTGCGATACAGAATATATCGACAAAGTCAATACTATCCCTGCAGATGTTATAAAAGTGCCGGGATATACCCATATTGAATCCTTTACTATTAAAGATGCTGATAATAATTCGATCAGCGCAGCACTAACAGAAGAGCATATCGTAATTACCTGGAGCAACCACCTGCTGCTTCCGGAAACCGTAAAACCCGAAATTATTCTGGGCACGGAAGCTGTCATTTCTCCTGCTTCAGGTGCAGAGGTGTCTTTTAAAGACGGTACCGTTTATACCGTGACTTCAAAAGCAGGTACTACAAAAAAGTACACACTGAAAATAGATTTCAGGCAAAAAGAGCCGAGAACATGGACTTCGACCGCCGAAGAACCTATAACCAAAGGTTTTATGGCAAAAATGACCAATCGCGGTACCAGTGATCCCGCCATCATCAATGATTTATGGATGAGTCTTAAAGATACCAGAGTCTATTTTGTGTCTGCTGCCGATCAAAAAACAGAGTATACCGCAGAAATTGCTTATTTAGGCAGTGGTGAAACTACCGCTCCGTTTCTGGAATATGGCGTTTATTACTTTCTTCCCGAAAATATGCCATTGGGAATGTATGATCTGCGCATCAAAAACGGAGCTTACACCCTTCAGAACGCCAGTGTAGAAAACAGGTTTAAAATTGAAGTGGTCGAGCCCGATTATTTTAAAACCGAAAGATTTGGTTTTCCAACTACCAAACGTTCCGGTGAAACACTTGAAGTACGAGGCGGTTTATTGGATCTATTGACTTCCGTAGAAATTTACAACACCGCTAATACAGCAGTAACTTATCCTTTAGAAATTGTAAAACTTACTTCTTATAAAGCCACCTTAAAAATTCCTGCCGGAGTTCCTGCCGGAGTGTATGACAGAATGAGATTTAAAAGAGAATCTGGCACTTCCAATCTAAGTTATGCTGTAACAGTTCAATAATTTCAATCTTTTACTAGAAAAAGAATCAAGAGCCTTTAGTTGCACGCTAAAGGCTCTTTTTTGTTTCAATGTTTCTTTCTCAAATACAATGCTGCCGATTCACTCATGGTAATTAGTGAAGCTCCCAGAATAACAATATCTTTTAAAACCAGACGTCCCCTGCCGGACAAATAAGGAAATCCATATTGATCGTCAGTTAAATGCGGTACCCAGCTTTCGGGTGTCGTTACCAAAAAAGAAAGTGTACCAATGGTTAGTATAAAAACCAATATACTGCCAATCATACTCGCCAAAGGTGCCCACTGATGAATGGCAACCAGAATCCCGATTCCAATTAATAAAATTCCAAGACCGTTGGCAAACCCGTACGTATTGTTCTCTAGATGCCATTCGTGATTTTTGGCAATTAACTCTCCTTCTTTATTCGCATACTCTTTGTATTCAGAAGGGTGATCGTAAAAGAAAGACATAAACGGACTGTTGGCGACAAACGGCACGATTCCATCTGCTTCGTAGGTAAAAAATTTAAGTCCGCCAATCCATAGAAAAACAACTACAATTCCGGCACGTACTGCTTTTTTTCCGAGTTGATCTAAATTGGCGATGGCATTTAAAAGGGTATTTTTCATTGCTGCTGTTTTTAAATTAATTGTTTAAAAGTAACAGCGCAAAACTACGTCCGCATACCACCGCAAAGAATGGACGAAAAAGGATATTACCTAGACAAATCTGCCACAATCGATATTCCTGTTGTTTTTCTGAAAGTTTGTGGAGAAACGTTAGTCATTTTTTTGAAGACCCTGCTAAAATAGTATTCGTCCTGAAATTTTAAAGCAAAAGCAATTTCTTTAATGCTCATTCTGGTAAGATGCAGGTGTTTTTTGGCTTCCAGAATCAATCGCTCCTGAATCATTTGTGTCGGAGTTTTATTGAAACGTTTGTTGCATTGTTTGGTTAAACTATTAGAAGTCATTGCTAATAAAGAAGCATAATCGCTTGGTTTGTGAAGGTCTAAAAAATGTTCTTCGAGCAGGAGTTTAAACTGATCCATTTTTTCATCTTTTTGAAACTCCTGCTTTTCGATGCAACTCATTTTGATACTGCTCGATTTCGCCAGAAAAAGCTGAATATAGGCTCTCAATACAATTTCCGAAGGTGTTTCCTGCCTGAGCTCATCTCTGATCTGATGCATTAACTGCGCATACAGCTCATGTTGTTCGGCAGACAGTTGTATAGACGGTTCTATATAAATATTATTAAAGAGTAAGCCGTTACAGGCAACTTCATTTCTATGGTATTCAATGCAATAAAAATCACCATGAAATTGTAAAACACTATACTCAACAGCTTTCATTTCTTTTATGTGAATCGATTGTTGAGGTGTGGAAAATAATAAAACGGGACCCGAAAAATGAAACGAAGCAAAATCGGCATGATAGATCCCTTCCCCTTCACTAACAAACAAAACCGTGTATTCGCTAAACTGAACGGGCTTATCTAAAGCAAACTGCTCTGAGTTGGCTATTCCTAATAAAAAGGTACCCTGTTCTGAATATACTTTGTTCATTTTATCTTTTTAATGCATCTCTGCTTTTCTACAAAATTAAGAATGAATTGTTCTTTTACTACACCCAATCCTCACAAAACAATACTAAAAAAGAGAATCTCTTTTAACGGAATGTTATCCTATCCTGAATTTTTAATATTTTCTAAAAATTTTAAGAATTCATTATTTTGCAATTGACTATATTTGGTCCCTTATCAAATACAAGCCTGTCTTTTCAGACTACAAGCTACAATTCTTTACGGCATACATGAAATCATTTAAGTTCATAGGTATATTTTTGCTATTCTTGCTTCCTCTTGTGGGTGGAGCAGAAATGGGCAAAACCCCTGTACAACTTACGATTTGCCAGGCACAGGAAAACTTTTTAGCTTCTGAAGTACCGCAATATTCTTCTTCCTCTCTGGTCACACCCAAAGATCTTGACATTCATTTTATCGTCAAAAAGAAGATTAAACATCGTGCGACAACTTCTGACAGCAGCACTCTAAAAACACCGTACTTTACTAAACTAGTACATTTTAAGATCTTTGAGAATGGCTTAATCTATGGTATTGCGACTATATATCAGATTCAGCGACATACTCATCTGCATCTTTACCAACTTTTCTAGATCAACAATTTTATTTTTTTTATAGGCCGAAATCTTCTGCCCTGCACTCTTTTGTTTTCGCACAAAGGAGCTGTTGTACTATAAAAATATTTCTTCCAAACGATACCGTCTTCCTAAAGCGGTTGTCGTTGCATTTTTCATGTTTAACATTTAAGTAATTCACAACTCCCTGTCAATCAATATCAGGGAGAGCCTCCATTTATATACCTATTTTAAAAATTCATTATGAACACTACAAAAAATCAATTCTTGTTAATTGTTTTATCTGTTTTATTCCTGACCTCTTGTGGGGATAAAACCAAAAAAGATGTTTCGAAAATTAAAACGCTGCCTGTTTACAAGGTTACGCTGCAGGACACTATTGTCTCCAACCGGTTTGTCGCTGACGTACACGCCAAAAATAATGTAGAAATACATGTTCGCATCCCCGGATTACTGGATAAAGTTTTTGTGAGCGAAGGACAAAAAGTACAAAAAGGTCAATTGTTGTTTAAAATCAGTGATGTCGAATTGCAAATACAATTACTCAAAGCCCAGGCCGTGTACAAAAGCACCTTGGCAGATCTCCGAATTGCAACCGTTGAATTGGAGCAGGCACAAACACTTTTCAATAAAAAAGTAATCGCCGACAAGGAACTGGAACTTTCTAAAGCCAAACACGAAGCCGCTTCCGCTAAAGTTGCGCATGCTGTTGCAGAACGAAAAGCAATCAACCAGCAAATTAGTTTCACCACCATCAGAGCTCCTTTTGACGGAACAATCGACCGTATTCCATTCAAAGAAGGAAGCCTTGTAGAAAATGGTTCTCTGCTGACAACGGTTTCGCAACTGGATGATGTATATGCTTATTTCTCCATTCCCGAAAACATTTATTTTCAGATGATGGCCGACAAAAGCCTAAACAAAGCCGGTGGTGATATCAAGTTAGTTTTACCCAACGGAGCTGTTTACAACCAAAAAGGTGAATTAAGAACTGCCGATGGTGAAATTGACCGCCAAACGGGTTCTATTCAATACAAAGCTAAATTTCACAATCCGCAAGGCTTCATCAAACACGGAACATCCGGAAAACTAATCATTTCGGAACCTAAGAAAAATGTGATACTAATTCCACAAAAAGCTGTTTTCTCGATACAGGACAAACAGTTTGTATTTCTTGTGAATAAAGAAGGAATTGTAAAAATGACCAACATTACGATTGGCAGTACGCTCGACGATGTCTTTATCCTGAACAAAGGACTGAAAAGCAATGACCTGATTGTGGAAGAAGGCACTCAGTCGTTGCGGGACGGTGACAAGATTAACATCAAAGACATACAAAACGTAAGCTTATAGTTTCTAATTAGTATCAAAAAAAACATAAAATGATAGAGTTATTTATCAAAAGAAAAATACTGTCGTTAATCATATCGGTTATGATAGTACTCCTGGGTATACTGGCCTTGTTTCAGCTGCCTATCACACAATTTCCTGACATTGTTCCGCCATCTGTAACGGTAACGGCTAAATATACGGGAGCCAATGCCGAAGTTTCGGCCAATGCCGTCGCATTGCCTTTAGAACGTGCTATCAACGGTGTTCCGGGAATGACTTACATGTCGACTGTTACTTCCAACGACGGTCTGACACTGATACAAGTCTTTTTTGAAGTAGGAACCGATCCGGATCTGGCGGCTGTAAACGTCCAAAACCGTGTGACAACTATACTGGATGAATTGCCCGAAGAGGTAATTCGTGCCGGAGTAACTACCGAAAAAGAGGTGAACAGTATGCTGATGTATCTGAACATTACCAGTACAGATAAAACACAAGACGAACAGTTTATTTTCAACTTCACCGATATCAATATTCTTCAGGAACTGAAAAGGATTGACGGTGTCGGACGTGCTGAAATCATGGGACAGAAGGAGTATTCCATGAGGGTTTGGCTCGATCCACAAAAAATGCTTTCGTATGCCATTTCGGCAAATGAAGTGATTGCTTCTCTCCAGAAACAAAACATATCGGCTGCTCCGGGTAAAGTGGGTGAAGGTTCAGGACAGCTCGACAATCAGCTTCAGTATGTAATCAAATACGGAGGAAAATTCTACGAACCCAAACAGTACGAAGAAATTCCGCTTCGGGCAAATTCAGACGGGACGATCCTAAGATTAAAGGACATCTCTAAAATCGAATTTGGATCGATGAGTTACGGAATGGTTTCTAAAACCGACGGTAAACCTTCTGCTTCAATCATGTTAAAACAACGACCGGGTTCTAATGCTTCTGAAGTAATTGCCAGCGTAAAAGAAAAAATGGCCGAACTTCAAAAAACATCCTTCCCTCCCGGAATGGATTACAATATTGCCTACGATGTATCTCGTTTTCTGGATGCTTCGATCGATGAGGTTTTGAAAACACTTATCGAAGCCTTTATTCTGGTAGCCTTTGTGGTTTTTATTTTCCTTCAAGACTGGCGTTCTACCTTAATCCCTGTTTTGGCGATACCTGTAGCCCTTATTGGTTCGTTTGCCTTCATGTCGATGATGGGCTTTTCGATCAACCTACTTACGTTGTTTGCCCTTGTATTATCGATAGGAATTGTGGTCGACAATGCCATTGTGGTCGTCGAAGCTGTTCACGTTAAAATCTCCGAAGAGCATATGGCACCACTTCCGGCTACGATTAGTGCCATGAAAGAAATTACCGGAGCTGTTATTGCCATTACCATTGTCATGAGTGCCGTGTTTATTCCGGTTGCCTTTTTAAGTGGTCCGGTTGGAGTTTTCTATAGGCAGTTCTCATTAACCATGGCTATTAGTATTGTCATCTCCGGAATCAATGCCCTTACTTTAACCCCTGCCCTTTGTGCTATTTTACTAAAACCACATAATCCAGAGGAGAAAAAGAACTCTTTGATCAATCGTTTCTTTAACAGCTTTAATACATGGTTTAATAAGGTTACGGCCGGTTACATCCGCATACTGTCAAAATTTGCAGACCGTACAACTGTAACAGCCGGTTTATTGGTTTTATTCTGTTTACTCACCTGGGGAACCAGCAAATTTGTTCCTGCAGGATTTATTCCTTCAGAAGATCAAGGAATGGTTTATGTGAGTGTGACTACTCCCCAAGGAGCCACCGTAGAACGTACCGAAAAAGTATTGGATGAAGTGACTCGTTTGGCCAAAGAAATTAAAGGTGTCGACAATGTGACAACGCTTGCCGGATACAGTATTGTGACTGAAATTGCGGGAGCGTCTTATGGTATGGGAATGATCAATTTGAAAGACTGGAGTGATCGTGACATCTCGGTAAATGAATTCATCGCCAAATTGGGTGAGAAAACAAAAAACATTTCTGATGCACAAATTGAGATTTTTGCACCGCCAACCGTTCCCGGTTTCGGAAATACAAGCGGATTTGAACTTCGATTACTCGATAAATCCGGTGGAACGATCACTAACACGGATGCCGTGACCAAAAACTTCATTAAGGAACTAAATGCGGCACCCGAAATACAAAACTCTTTTAGTAGTTTTGATGCTACTTTCCCCCAGTATTTAATTCACATTGATTATGATCTGGCTGCCAAAAAAGGTATCTCGGTAGACAATGCCATGTCTACTCTACAAACGATGCTGGGCTCTTTTTATGCGACCAATTTTATACGTTTCTCCCAAATGTATAAAGTAATGGTTCAAGCCAGTCCGCAGTTCAGAAAAAATCCCGAAAGTATTCTGGATATGTACCTTAAGAATGATGCCGGAGAAATGGTTCCGTTCTCGACCTTTATCAAACTGGAACGTGTTTATGGTCCTGAAGTTTTAACGCGTTACAACATGTACATGTCGGCTATGATCAATGGAGAGCCTGCTGAGGGATACAGCTCAGGAGAAGCAATCGCAGCCGTAGAGAAAATCGCAGCCGAAAAACTCCCAAGCAGGTTTGAATTGGAATGGTCGGGCATGACCCGTGAAGAAATTCTGTCCGGAAATCAGACTATTTACATTTTTGCGTTGTGTATACTCTTTGTCTATTTGCTACTTGCCGCTCAATATGAAAGTTTACTGCTTCCCTTTCCGGTGCTTTTAAGTCTGCCAGTAGGTGTTTTTGGTTCGTATCTCGCCTTGTTAATGGTTGGACTGGACAATAACATTTATGCTCAGGTGGCACTCGTCATGCTTATCGGGTTACTCGCCAAAAATGCCATTCTGATTGTAGAGTTTGCGATGGCCCAAAACAAAATAGGCCGCGATATTACCGAGGCTGCGATCGAAGGTGCCCGATTACGTTTCAGACCCATTTTAATGACCTCTTTCGCTTTTATTTCAGGCTTAATTCCTTTATGTATTGCCTCGGGTGCCGGTGCCATTGGTAACCGTTCGATAGGTACTGCCGCCGCCGGAGGAATGCTTATAGGAACAGTCTTCGGACTTGTAATCATTCCGGGACTTTATATCCTGTTTGCCAAATTTGAAAAAGCATTAAAAAAATAATATATAATGAAAAATACACTAAATCAATATAAAATAGCGCTTCATCTCAACTATAAGTTTAAGATGTTCTCGTTCTTATTGGCAACTGGAACGCTGCTGCTGACTGCCTGTTCTGCTCCAAAAGTAAACGACAATCTGGCTGCTAAACCCTTGCCGAAGAATTTTGATGTGACCTCAAAAAAAGCTGCTGACAGCGGAACACCTTTTGTTCCGCTGCAAACAGCTACTTATTTTAAAGATGAAAAATTAGAGAAATTATTAGATAAAGCTGTCGCTCAGAATCCGGATTATTTAGTCATGGAGCAACGCATTTTAATCGCCAACTCTCATTTAAAAGTAGCCAAACTTGCTTTACTGCCTTCTTTTGATCTTCAGGCAGATGCTTCCGGAACACGTTACGGAAAGTATACTATGGAAGGTGTTGGAAACTTTGATACCAATTTGTCTCAAAACATATCCGAAAGACAACGAATTGCAACGGGCGCTACTCCTAACTTATTTTTAGGTGGAAAAGTGTCCTGGGAAGCCGATATATGGGGTAAACTAAGCAACCGGAAAAAAGCGGCACGTCAAAGATACTTTGCTTCACAACAGGGAATGCGATTACTGAAAACCAAACTCCTAAGCGATATAGCTGAGCTTTATTACGAGCTGGTAGCCTTAGACAAACAGGCGGTAATTTACAAGAGAAACTTAGATACACAGCAGCATGCATTGGATATTATTTCGGCACAGCGATCTGTTGGAAAAGCGACAGAACTTGCGGTACAGCAGTTTAACGCACAAAACAATAATATACTCGCAGAAGCAGAACAGCTCAATCTTAAAATTAATCAAACCGAAAAGGCACTGCTTACCCTACTGGGAGAATACGGAGGAAAAGTCGAAAGAAGTACTGAGTTTTTATCCGGTCATCTTAAAGTTTTAAATCAAAAAATTAGTGTAGACTCTATCATTCACCAAAGACCTGATGTTTCTGAAGCTTACTTTGAATTAATGGCCACAAATGCTGACGCAAAATCTGCACGTGCTGCCTTTTTTCCCACCTTAAACTTAGGCGGATATGTGGGTATGAACTCTTTTTCGTTTTCTACTTTTTTTGACAGCGGTTCGTTTGCCTGGCAATTGCTTGGCGGAATCACTGCTCCGGTATTCAACAAAGGACAAATCAAACAGGAGTTTTTTACGGCCAACCGAAGACAGGAAATTTCTTTTTTGCAGTATCAAAACACCATTACAACAGCCTATAATGAGTTAAGTGCTTTGCTGCACCGAACCGAAGCTTTTGAAGATGTGTTGAAGTACAAATCCAAAGAAATTGAACATCTGCAGATTGCGGTCAATGTTTCAAATGATTTATACCTTAACGGATATGCCAATTATCTCGAAATCATCAGTGCCCAAAAAAACAAACTACAGGCCGAACTCGATTTTGTTGATATTCAGTTGAAAAATGCAAACGCACAGATTTTGCTTTATAAAGCTTTGGGTGGAGGAATGGAGTAAAACTTCGTATTTCAGAGTTTCTGTGAAATGTTAAATGTGAGATGTGAAACTTGAAATCTGCTTAAACAAAGAGCCCCGTTTCTCTACTGAAACGGGGCTCTTGTTTTATTTTATAACTGTTGAAAAACCTTATTTGAAAAACGATATGGTATCGGTTAGGTTTTCTCTATGGATAAAAGCTGTAATAAACTCCTGAACTTCATTAGTACTTTCAGATGGAGTTTCAAAAGAGTTGATGTGAAATTCATCATCCTGATCCAGAATATGTATGATTTCTGTGTATCCTTTAGAAATCAAACTTCCTTTAAGTTTAATGATATTCAACTGTTGGCGACCATCTAATTCCTTGCGAACTTTTAGTTTTATAGCTTTTTCCATAGTAGATGTTTTTAAATTGATAAACCTTTAGCCTACTATCAAATTTAATTATTATTCTTTTGACTAGTTGTTAAAAAAATATTCATCTGTCATTATTTATTAACAAACTATAAACAATCGACTAAAAAACTCATCCCTATCTATCACTGAAAATCCAAAAACCCTTTCACTGCGGCCTATTGAAGAAACTAAAAACTCGCCAGTTTGGGTCTATTTTAATGCTTTAAACAAGATCTCTACCGGATGCTGTGCTTTTCGGCCTGTACCGTCTGCAATCTGGTGTCTGCAACTGGTTCCCGAAGCAGAGATCAAAGTAGCTTCTTCCTCAAAACGGATTGTTGGAAACAAAACCAACTCTCCTATTTGCATCGATAATTCATAGTGTTCTTTTTCATATCCGAAAGATCCCGCCATACCACAACAGCCACTCGGAATGTTCAATACCGTATAATTCTCGGGTAAGCTTAATATTTTTTTGAGCGGTACCAATGAGGATAAGGCTTTCTGAAAACAATGCCCATGCATACGCACACGCTCCGACTTCGCTGTAAAGCTATCTGACAAAATTCTTCCTTCTTCGAGTTCTTTGGCTAAAAATTCCTCAATCAAAAAAGTTCTTGCTGCGAATGTTTTTGCTTTTGTTTTTAATTCCCCACGGCACAAATCAGGATATTCGTCACGAAAAGTTAATATCGCCGACGGTTCTATTCCGATCAGAATACCATTTTCAGGAATCGCCAATTCAAAGTTTCTGATGTTCTGTTCGGCAATTTCACGCGCTTCTTTTAACATTCCTTTCGAAAGATAGGTTCTCCCGCTGATCCCTATATTGGGTATCCCAACCTCATATCCTAAACGATTCAATAACTGAACAGCCGTCTGCCCTATTTCAACATCATAAAAATTCAAAAATTCATCATTGTACAGGTAGACTTTACCATTTACAAAATCTCCTTTCTGGCTGTACGCTTTCATCCATTTGGCGAAAGTAATTTTATGCATGAGAGGGAGTTTTCGTTCTGTAGCAAAACCCGTTGCTCTTTTAATCACATTTCCAAAAGCTCCTTTGGCCGATAAGTTGTATGCCCAAGGCATCGCTGCAAACCATTGGTTAATTCTAGGCGTATTTCCGATAAGTCTGGAACGGAACTTTACTCCGTTTTTATCGTGATATTGCTGTAAGGTTTCGGCTTTTAGTTTTGCCATGTCAACATTTGAAGGACATTCTGATTTACATCCTTTACAGCTTAAGCACAAATCGAGTACTTCCAAAAGGTTATCGTCATCAAACTTATTTGCTTTTGTTGAGTTGCTTATGGTTTCTCTCAGCATATTTGCTCTCGCACGTGTGGTATGTTTTTCATCCCTCGTGGCCATATAACTCGGACACATGGTACCCCCGCTTTTTTCAGTTTTTCTACAATCTCCCGATCCGTTGCACATCTCGGCTGCACGTAAAATTCCGTTATGCTCCGAGAAATCAAAATAGGTTTCCGGCATTGGAGTGTCCTGCCCGGGAGTGTACCTCAAACTGGTATCCATTGGTGGTGTATTCACAATTTTCCCGGGATTAAAAACGCCCCACGGGTCCCAAACTTGTTTAATTTGGAGAAACAATTGGTAAATTTCCTCCCCTAACATCAACGGAATAAATTCGCCCCTAAGCCTTCCATCACCATGCTCACCGCTTAAGGAACCTTTGTATTTTTTTACTAGATGGGCAATATCAGTTGCAATGGTCCTGAAAATGGCAGTCCCTTCTTTGGTTTTTAAATCAATAATCGGACGCAGGTGCAATTCGCCAGTTGCCGCATGTGCATAATGTACGCAGTTTAGATTTCGCTCTTTTAGAATCGCATTAAATTCTTCGATAAAGTCCGGTAAATCGTTTACATCTACTGCCGTATCTTCAATTACCGCAACAGCCTTGGCATCACCGGGAATGTTAGACAATAAGCCCAATCCCGCTTTTCGCAAGGCCCAGACTTTATTGGTATCCTCTCCATAAACCACAGGAAAATGATAACCCAAATTTTTAGAACGCATCAGGGATTCCATTTCTTTGGCAATACTGTCGATTTCTTCGGGAGTATCCCTTAAAAACTCGACTGCTAAAATGGCCTGAGGATCTCCTTTTACAAAAAAACGATTCTTACTTTGTTCAATATTTTCTTTTGTACATTCCAGAATATAATGGTCGATTAACTCTACACTATCAGGGTTGAATTTTAAAGCTTCGATATTGGCTTTAAGAGATTCATTAATGCTTTCAAAATGCACACAAACCAACGCCGAATAAGGTTTTAATGCCTCAACCAGATTCAGTTTTATAGCTGTCGAAAAGAATAAAGTTCCCTCTGATCCTGCAATTAATTTACAGAAATTAAATTTCTCTTCTGAATTTGTAAACGGCATTGTATCTGCCAATAAATCCAAAGCATAACCGGTGTTTCTTCTTGGAATGGATTTTTTAGGAAAATTATCTTCAAACAAAATTCGGTTTGATGCTACCGACAAGATTTCTTTTGCCTGAACATAAACGGCCTGTTCCAAAGGGCTTACTACATTAATTCCGTTGCACTTATCTTCAAATTCCGAATTCGTCAAGGCGCCAAAAGTAACTTCATGACCATCGGCCAAAAAACCTTTGATTTCGAGTAAATGTTCGCGTGTTGATCCGTAAATAACCGATCTTGCACCGCAGGCATTGTTTCCTACCATCCCGCCAATCATACAGCGATTGCTGGTAGAAGTTTCGGGTCCGAAAAACAGCTTGTACGGCTTCAAATAAAGATTGAGCTCATCGCGGATAACACCCGGTTCTACCCAGGCGGTCTTCCCCTCCTGATCAACCGATATAATTTTGGTAAATTCCTGCGAAATGTCGACAATAATTCCGTTACCCACAACCTGTCCTGCAAGTGATGTTCCGGCAGCACGCGGAATTACGCTGCTTTTGTGTTCTCTCGCAAAAGCAATGATTTTCTGAATATCTTCCTTCGTTTTTGGAATCGCAACTGCCAGAGGCATTTCTTTATAAGCGCTGGCATCAGTCGCATAAAGCAAGCGCATGGTATGATCGTAGAATAATTTACCTTCTAATTGTTTTTCTAAACTTTCAAGAGGAACAGTCCCTTTAGAAAGGATATTATTGTGATTCATTTTAATACTTTAAATTAAGTAAGATGTCATTTCGACCAAAGGAGACTCGAGCGATAGCGAACAGGCGAAGCAAATCACAAGCGGGATTCCATGCAGCATGGAAACTTCTTTGTCGAGTTTCTTGTGTGATTTCTCTCTTCGGTCGAAATGACAACATTGTGTTTAAACTTCGGGGTTATGTTAAACGTTTTTTACAATTCGCTCAAAGCGATATCTAAGAATTTCACCATTTCATCAGCATTCTGTTTGTTGAATGTCATGGGTGGCTTTATTTTTAAAACATTGTGTAAAGGTCCGTCGGTACTTAATAAATACCCCTGAGCTTTCATTTTTTCTACTACAATATCAATTTCAGGAACAGCGGGTTCCATCGTGATTTTATCTTTTACCATTTCGGCACCAATAAACAATCCATGTCCGCGCACATCACTAATAATTGGGTATTTGGCCATTAAACCTCTTAACCCATTCATTAAATGATTCCCTGTTTCCAAAGCATGCTGCTGCATTTCTTCTTCCTGAATCACATCCAGTACCGCCAATCCTGTGGTCATGGATACGGGATTACCGCCAAAAGTGTTGAAATATTCCATACCGTTGTTGAAAGCATCAGCAATTTCCTCTGTTACAATCACGGCCGCTAACGGGTGCCCGTTACCAATTGGTTTTCCTAAAACAACTATATCCGGAACTACATTTTGCAATTCAAAGCCCCAAAAATGGTCACCTATTCTTCCAAATCCAACCTGAACTTCGTCGGCAATACAAACTCCTCCGGCAGATCTGACATGGTCATACACTGTCTTGAGATAATTTTCCGGTAACGGAATCTGACCTCCAACTCCCAATAAGGTTTCACAAATAAATACGGCCGGAGCCTTGTCTTCTTTTTTTAGTTCGTCTATAATTCGTTGTACATCGGCTGCATATTTTTCTCCTGCATTGGTATCTCCATATTTATAAGGTCCACGATACAAATCAGGATTGATTGCTTTGTGTATCCACGGCATCTGACCAAATCCACCTTTGCTGTCAAATTTATACGGACTCATTTCCATCGCCACAGTAGATGTTCCGTGATAGGCATGATCCAGTACAATAATGTCTTTTTGTTTGGTAAAATGACGGCTCATTCGAATCGCCAAATCGTTGGCCTCACTACCCGAATTCACAAAGTAACAAACGCTCAGTTTAGCCGGTAATGTCGCTGTCAATTTCTCAGCATAAGCTGTTATAGCGTCATTTAAATATCGGGTATTGGTATTTAAAGTAGCAATTTGTTTTTGCATTTTTCGAACGACTACGGGATGACAATGCCCTACATGCGAAGGATTATTAACACAATCCACAAAGGTTCTCCCCTTATCATCGTATAGATATTGCAAAGCTCCTTTTACTATTTTTAATTTGTCCTGATACCCAATGCTTAGATTACGTCCAATTCTTTTTTTACGAACCTCCAATAAATCGCTATAATCATCGGCAGTAATCAATCCTTCAAAACCACAGGCTTTTCTAAAAGCATCCTGAGCCTTGATAGGGTTAATTTGAATGAGTTTGAACAACAAATCCCAGGCTGGTTTTTCGGTAATAAAATGGTGCTCGTTGTTGCTGTCTAATGAGGCATTGTACGCCGATTGTGTTACACTGATGCAAAGTCTTCCGGCAATCAGATAATACAACAAATCAACTTCCTGCTCTGTTAAGGCATACGATTTATGATATCCTGCTACTAGCAATGCCGCAACTGCCAAAGGATCTTCCTCGTCCAACATGGCATAAGTACAGGCGATAGCCAGATTGTTGATTAAAGCGGTATAGACCATATCGCCAAAATCGATTAACCCACTAACACGATTGCCCTGTACCAATACATTATAATCGTTGGCATCGTTATGAATGTAGGCATGACGCAGGCGATGCAGCTGTGGTGCAACTTCGGTATCAAATTGCAGCAGAAAATAACCTGCTATACGTCTTTTCTCGTGATTTAATATGTGTATCAAATTATCACCTGCTTCACTTGCGTGGTTTATGTCCCAGGTATAATTGCGGTGCATGGCAGGATGTGAGAAGTCCTGTAATGCATGATCCATCTTACCTAAAAAGCTTCCCAAATCATATTGCAATTCACTTGTTTTGGCTTTCTCATCAACCCAAAAAACACCCTCTAGAAAATTTAAGATTCTGATATAATAGGTATGGGAATCACTAACAATTTTAGTCAGTTCTTCCCCGTCTTTGTTGATGCTGAAATGTTGAAAACAATCTGAAATACTGCTCTTTTTAAGATGCTGAATAATGTTAATCTGCGCTTCTAAAAAAGGAAACGGGTGACTTTCGTTTGATACTTTTAGAATGTACTTTTCATTCTTCTCATTCGATAAAAGAAAGTTCAGTTCGTCATATCCATTTAATGCTTTTACGGTAACGATTAATCCGTAATGTTCTTTTACTAAATCCTGAATAGCTGCTTCTGAAAAAATCATTGGTACTATATTAAATTGTTTTTGTTTATTTTTTTTTCGCCACGAATTTCACGAACGAGCACGAATTTTTTTAAATAGCATGCGCATAAAAATTCGTGAATTCGTGGCGAACTTTTTATTTCCAAATAATCGCCTGAGCCGGTTGTAATGGATTTTGACCCACTAGTATTTTGCTTCCCTGAGGTATAGGCAATTGGATTGGCTCATTGGTATAATTTACACCTACATAAAAACCATCTCTCCATTCTACAAATACGCCTTTTGGCAAATCATCAATCGTTACTTTCGCACGTTCGTAAACCGATCTTACCACTTGTCTTTCCAAATCTCCGTCTTTACTTTCTGCTCCAATATAAGTTACGGTTCCTTTTCCTAATTTTCTGGTAATTGCTGCGGCTTTTCCTTTGTAAAACTGATCGGCATAAGTGGCCAAAACTTCTGTTCCCGGTTTCGGTTCTAATACATCAGCCCAGGTATTCCATTTATAGGTATTGTTTCCGGCATTTATCGTTCCGTTTACATCTGCAACAAGCATGTCAAAGAAATCTACATCAGCACCAATTAACGGAACGATCGGTGCACTCCATTTGGCTTCAAAGAAATGTCCGTTTTTATCTTTCTGACCAGTTCGGCAGGACAAGATCAGATTACCACCATTTTCTACATATTTAGTCCATTTATCTACCAGTTTCTGATCGATAAGCTGGTAAGCCGGGGCCACAATAAAAGGATAAGCAGAGAAATCGTCTTCTTCGGTGATAAAATCCATTGGCGCAGCAGTCGATTTTACAGCAGATGTATAGGTATTTCGGTGTCTCCACGTGCTCCAAAATTCCGTTTGTTTTTGGTTTTCCAAATCCCAAAGATTTTCATGACTCCATAAAAAACCTGTTTTTCTTTTGGCAAGATCCGCCGGAAGTACTGCTTTTGGATTGTATTCTTTTCGAAGCAGTTTCATGTCTTCGATGGATTGTACAAATTCTTTTCCGCCTGTTGTCAGGGTTACACCATCCGTACCTACAATTCCGTCGTGGTACATTTCGCTGCTTCCTAACGGATGTCTGTATCGGTACGTACAAGTAAACGAACAACCTCCACCGAAAGCCTGCGAGATCCACATATGAACCGTTCCCGGAAGTAATTGCGGATTTATACTCGCCCAGTTCACCTGACCCGGCTGCATTTCCATAACACCGGTAACCCCGTTTATGGATCTGTAATAATCATTGGCTTCTGATATTTTGTTTGGATGTCCCATTCTAAAATTCTGACCACCCAATTGATTTCTTCCGCTTACCGGATACATGGTATAGGTAGCAAAATCCATTTTATCAGTTCTTCTCGGATCTGCCCCATACACTACATTGGTGTAATTGGTCGTAATCCATTGTTTCGGATCAACGTATTTTCGAAGTGTTTCAGCTTGTAAATTCAAGTATTCCGCCTGAGAATCTGCTGTAAATCTTTTAAAATCTAATATAGCATGCGGACTTAGTTTGTCTTCAAAGTAGATCTCGGCATTTGGAATCGCAATTTGTTCGAAGTTGTTGTAGCGAATGCTCCAAAAACTTCCAAGCCACTCGGCATTTAATTTCTCAATCGTACCATACTTCGCTTTTAGCCATTTCTGAAATCCTTTTTGTGCAGAGGGACTAAAATCATCCGGAGCTCCTGGCTCGTTATCCACTTGCCAGCCCATAATGTTTTTATTCTTCCCGTATCTTTTTCCAAGTTCGGTAACTATTTTCTCTACAAACGCTCTGTACTTTTCATTCGATACCGATTGATTGGCTCTGTTGCCATGTTCCCTGCGGCGTCCGCTTGCATCAACCAGATAGATTTCAGGATATTTTTCACCCATCCATGCCGGTGGTGTTGGTGTTGGCGTGCAAAGAATAACTTTTAAACCTTCTTTCTCTGCGATCGCAAGAGCATCGTCGAGCCATTTGAAATCGTACTTTCCTTCTTCAGGCTCCATATACGTCCAGGCAAATTCGGCAAAATGAGTAAACTCGAATCCCAGTTTTTTAATGTTTTTTAAATCACGCTCCCATTGCTCTCTTGGCCATTGTTCCGGGTAATAATAAACCCCAATCTGCATTAAATCAGGCTTTGAGAAAAAACGCTGCGGATCTTTTTTTTCTGTCGCTGTAGTTTTTTTCGTTTGAGCAAAAACAGGTACCGAATTGCAATTCGCAATAAGCAATCCTGTTGCTACTATTTTTGTGAATGATATTTTATGGTTGAACATACTTTGTACTATTGTTGTGTTAATCAAATTTAGATAGTTATTCTTAACTCGCTGTCGGTAATTTATAAAAGTTTAATTAAACACATAGAGACATAGATTTTATTCTTAAAAAAGAGAATACGATAAGAAACACATTTCTTCACACATAGTCCCGATGCATCGGGATGCATTAATGCGAAGTGAAACGTCTTTTTTGAGCGTACATAATCTATGTCTCTATGTGTTAAAATTTTATAAACAACAGCTTGTTTCACTATTTATCTTCTAAAAGCAGCATTAAATAATGAGAAGCCGACCAGCTAAAATTGTAGGCTTCCAATCCTTTTCCCGTAACTGGCTGGTAATTTTCTCTGATAGAAGTTCCTTTGTCCAAAACTCCTTCTGCATTATAAAGCAGTTTGTGGGCCAGTTCATTGGCTTCCTTCGTGTATCCGTATTTTTCCAGTCCGTTTATCCCAAAATAGCTTTGATCAAGCCAAACTGGTCCTCTCCAGTACCCATTATTCGGTTTAAACTTTGGATGATTGGCGGCTAGCGTTGGTAACGGAACAAAGGTGTTGAAGCTGGCGGTATCCATCATATTCTTTTTCGCCAATTGAACCTGCTCTGCAGTCGCTACTTCCGCCCAAATAGGCAAATATCCTTCACAACCCATTGCTTTTATTAATGTTTTGCCATCAATTGTGGTATCGTAAAACCAACCTGTCGCAGCATCCCAAAACTGATTTTGAATTCTAACTTTCAAGGCGCTGCTTTCTTCCTTCCATTTCTTTGCCTCTTCTGTTAGTTTTAAAACTTCTGCCATCTTTTGCAGATAGTTTTTTTCAGCATACAAAAAGGAATTTAAATCAACACTTTCCTGGTCTAAGGAATAGGCTTTCTCTCCATTTTTAAGTATTTTACTATCATCAAAACGAACGGCATTGTCCATTCCGCTTTCCCATTTTGCAGCAATCACAGTTCCGTCGGTCGAACCAAATTCGCATAAACCATCCTGATCATGGTCGCGTTCTTTGTACCACCAGTTGTGGTATGATTTTAACTTCGGATAAAACTCTTTTATAAAATTTGCATCTTTTGTTTTTTCATAAATTTTCCAGATTGCCCAAGCCGCAAGCGGTGCTTTGGTGTTTCGGTAGTTGTTTTCTTCAAGGAGATTGTTTCTGTAAATACAATCGGGAATAAACCCGTTTGGCTCCTGATAATCAAACAAGGCACGCATTTGATCTTTTGCCAGTTGCGAATCGTAATTGGCTACTGCAACCGCATGTTTCCAGCTGTCCCAAGCCCAAAAACCATGGAACCACTCGTAGTTGTAACTTGGAAAAAGACCTCCGTGTTTTAAACCTTCTGCTGCAATTCGGGTATTGTTTTGTAAAGTCAATGCCAGTTTGGCTACCAAATCAGAGTAAACGACATCTTTGTAAATATTTTTCTTTCTGGCAATTAATTGCGTCAGTTGATTTTCTTTTTCTTTTTGTGTGTTGTTCAGCAGTGTAGTAAATACTGTTTTGGCAATGTTTTCGTTCTCACTTTTCCAGGAGTACTGAGGAAAAATAAAGGTTTGTGAAACGACTATTTCTTTAGTTTCATTTGGTTTTAAAACCAATTTCTCTGTTTGGGCATTGTATCCCTGCTTGGTAATTTCAATTTCGGGAGTACTGTTCAAAAATTGAATATAGCCTGTTGCCGTACTTTTGGTCGAAACAATTTTTAGCATTTTACCTTCTTTTGACAATTGTAAATCAGTTAAAAAAAGTGTAGAGCTGTATGAAGGAAAAAGTGTTATGACTTTTCCTGATGTATTGGTAATGCTTGTTTTTTGTAAAACAGAATGCCCTGATAAATACACCAACTGCTGTTTTACCGTTAGTTTATCATTTTTAAATTCCTGCTCGAGATGGCTGTTGTAGCTGTTTTGACTCACCAGAGTGTTTTTCCATTGGATTGCTTCTTTTTTGTTTTCATCCTGAAGCTGCAACGAAACAAACGAAGGACTTAACCAAACGCCATTTTGTTCCGTCATTAAAAATGGTCCCGAGAATCCCGCCTGGACTGCTGAGGGCTCTAAAAATCCAAATGCAAACCACGCTCCTTTGTCTGAAAAGGCCAATGATTTTCGGTCCGTGGCATTGGTTGGATTTCCTTTATAGTTCAGACTGTTTTTACCCGATTCTAAGTTTGGATAGCTCTTTTGTGTCCAACCGGATTGTACTATAAAAAAGGAGGCAAGAATAAAAAGTATTTCCTTTTTGCTCATGTTGTTTTGTTTTTATGGTGTGTTTTTTAGTTAGATAATGTAGTAAATCTTTCTTTAACTTAAGTGTTTTACCTTAGATTTAGGGGATTTTTTTTAATCCTTTAATCTGCGGCTTTATTACAGTATCTATTTAATCTTTGCATTCAATATTCTCCCGCAGATCGAGCAGATTGAGCAGATTTTCTTTAATCTTTCTGATCCTTTAATCTGTGGCTGTATTTCAGTAACTACTTAAGCTTTGTGTTCAATATTCTCCCGCAGATTGAGCAGATTGAGCAGATTTTTTCTAATCTTTCTGATCCTTTAATCTGTGGCTGTATTTCAGTAACTACTTAAGCTTTGCGTTCAATATACTCTCGCAGATGGCAGATTGAGCAGATTTTTTCTAATCATTCTAATCCTTTAATCCGTGGCTTATATTTCAGCGCGTAGTTAATTTCTTCTAAATATGTGAGGCTTCTGGATATAAAAATTAAACCTACAAGGTCCGAAAAAGACCTCGTAGGATTAAAAATCTCTATTGAAAATCAATTTTTAGGAATTGACTTCTTTCCTTTAAAGGATTAATTCGCTTGTAGTTCCGTTAAAGGAATTGGGTAAAAGCTGTTTTTTGCTGTATCAAAACCAGTACGTCCCACTGCATCAAGTGCTGTTTTAGTTTTTCCCCAACGACGTAAATCATAAAAACGATAGTTTTCTAATGGGAATTCTATGATTCTTTCGTGTTCGATCTGCGCTTTAACTGCTACTGCGGTTGTTCCAGTCATGGCTGGCATATCGGCTCTTTCGCGAACTTTGTTGATGTAAGGGATTGCTTCTCCGGTACGTCCCAACTCATTCAATGCCTCGGCTTGCATCAACAATACATTGGCATATCTCATCAAAGGAATGTTGATTGCCGTAAATTCCTGATTCATCTTTTCCTGAGTATTTGGAATATATCTGCGATACACCGGTTTGTCAGTACCTTCAAATTTTTCATCATAAGTAGCGCCTAATACCATTGGATTGTTCGCATCATTAAAATAAGGATCTTTAAAGAAAATTGTGCTGTACAAACGGCTATCATAATTTCCTGTAGTGGCAATTTTTCCTTCTTTTTTGAATTCGTTTATCAGCATTGCACTCGGAAGAATCTCATCCCATCCGCCCAATTCTGCAGCCGCCATCCAATAGTGAAGGGCATTACGATAGAAAGCACCATTGGCAGTGGTTTCTGAAAATTGCAATTCAAAAATAGACTCCTTGCTATTTTTTGTCGTTCCATCAAACATAGAAACATAATCTTTAACCAACTCATAGCCCTGTACTTTGTTCAGTGCAGTAAGTGCTTCGGTTAAAAAACTTTGTTTTTGAGCAGTTTCTTCGTACGCTCTGGTTAAATAGGCAAAACCAAGGTAACTATTTGCTGCACCACTTGTTGCACGGCCTGTTTTATCTGTAGATTGTTTTGCAGGTAATATATCTGCAACCGCTTTAAATTCTTTTGTGATAAAATCCCACGCTTCCGCACGTGTAGAAAGCGGAATGTTCAAATCACTTTCTTTGGTTACATATTTATCTCTAACATAAATTTTTTCCCAGTTCAAAAGCAATTTCATATGATAATAAGCGCGTAAAAAACGAGCCTCAGCTTCAATTTGTTTGCGATCAGCATCTGTTAATTTAGAACCCGGAACTTGTGGCAATTTATCAATAACCTGATTGGCATTACTGATTCCTCTGTAATTAATTCTCCAATAACTGGTAAACTGGCTGTTTCCATTGGTATAAGTAAAAGTCGAAAGTTCTACCCAGTTTTGGTAATTCAAAGCATCGCTTCCTAGTTCGTTTATGTCTTCACGGTACGCTTCTACCGGCCATTTTATTTCGGCAAAAGACCATTCGTTAGTAGCGCATTCAAGCTGTCCATAAGTTGCCGCCAAAGCAGATTCGGCATCAGCCTTATTTCTCCAGAAATTCTCTGAGGTAAGTTCGTCCGGAGATTGTTGCTCCAGATAATCACTACAACTTGTAATGGTCAACAGACCTATAGTGGATAATAATAAAAATATCTTTTTCATGATGGTGTCTTTTATAAAATAGAATTAAAATATATACTGAATACCCGATACAAACGATCTTGTAAATGGATACACAAAACGATCAACGCCAGTATTAAGCACAGAAGCACGTGAAAACTCAGGATCAATACCAGAATAATCGGTGATCGTAAATAAATTCTCTACACTCACATAAAATCTAAGTTTGTCCATTTTTGCTTTGCCTAACATGCTGCTTGGGATAGTATATCCTAATTGCAATTGACGCATTCTTATAAAATTTCCACTTTCCAGAAAACGATCTGACTCACGGCTGTTTCCGTTAGGATCCTGCAATACCGCTCTTGGAATATCACTGCGGTTATCCGGTGTCCATGAATTTAAAGTTGAAGCCAGCATATTGGTTCCTGAATTCATAGACTCATAAAAATAACGATTTCCGTTGTACAATTTATTCCCCCAACCGCTTCCAATTAAAGCAGAGAAATCAAAGCCTTTATAGCTTGCCCCTAAAGTAAGGTTCACTTCTACTTTTGGTAATCCGGTTCCGGAGTACGCCTTATCTTTATCATCAATAACACCATCATCGTTCAAATCTTTAAAACGAATATCTCCTGGCTGAGCATTTGGCTGTAATAAAACACCATTTTTATTATGAGCTGCTACCTCTTGAGTAGTTTGGAAAATACCATCGGTTTTGTACAAGTAGAATCCACTAATAGGGCTTCCTACGCGTGCCTGAGTTGGAAAATGCTCGTCTCCGAATTTTAATCCTTCTCCATAAATAGTCTGCCCTTCGTTGGCTAGTGCTATTACTTTGTTTTTAAGTGTCGTAAAGTTTAAACCTGCATTGTATTTAAATTCATTAACCTGATCGCGGTAATTTACTTCAAATTCAAATCCACTGTTACTAATTTTACCTACGTTCAAAATCGGATCATCAACTCCGGCAGATGGAGCTAGTCTTTTTGTAATTAATAATTTGTCGGTCACATTGTGGTAGTAGTTCATCGAACCGCTAATTTTACCTTTTAAAAGGGTATAATCGATACCAATATTTTTAGAATCTGTAGTTTCCCATTGTAGATTTCTGTTTTCTAACGCTTTTGCAATGCTTCCAGGCCAAGGGTTGCTTCCAATTCCTTGTACATAACCTGAACCTAAACTATTACCGGTATTAATCAGTGTATTTGCAGAGTAATATCCTAAAGCTGCCTCATTACCCAATTGTCCCCAGCTGGCACGTAGTTTTAACGTAGAGATAAAAATATCTTTCGGGAAAAAATCTTCCTGTTCTATTTTCCAGCCTAATGCAATAGACGGGAAAGTTCCCCAACGGCTGTCTTTTCCAAACTTAGAAGAACCGTCTCTTCTAACGGTCATTTGCAACAAATAGCGATCATTGTAAGAGTAATTTAACCTGCTGAAGAAAGAAACACGATTGTACTGAAATTTTGATCCGTCAGCAGTATATGTTCCACCTCTTCCGGCACCAATAGTTTCAAATCCCGGATCAAGAAATCCTGATGGACGGTCTATAGAAACCAATTGTCCATTCTCTACTGTATAATCGGTTGTTTTTCCTTCTACAATTACCTCGTTCCAGTTAGAGGCCTGACTGTTAAAAGTGTTACCAATCATTAAACCGAAAACATGTTTACCAAAAGTTTTATCAATTGTGATAATGTTGTCTAAGATTTGCTCGTTCCAGGTTGTTCTCAACTCCCTTTGCAACGGATATAAATGTACCTCTTTTGGATTAGCAATGTATGGAGGAAAATGCTCCATTTGCTGGTTGTTCTTCACACGGTAAGAATACGCTAATTTATATTTTAACCAAGGCGCAAGATTCGCTGTTGCTGCAATATTGGCTGTAATATCTTGTCCTACATCGTTGCTTTTCTTAAAATGTTCTTCAGCAACCGGGTTTGTTCCGGCAGGCAGACCATTTTTACTGGTTAATCCATAACCGTATTCTTCATTATCGTCATAAACCGGAACCAAAGGCGACATGGTGTATACCTCTCTCAATTGGAAGTTAGGCAATGCATTTTGTGTTCCGATATAGGCCATTTTTCCGTCTATATCAAAAATAGATTTTTTAAAACTTACTCTTGCACTGGCCGTTTGTGATCCAAACTGATTGTCAATTACAATTCCTTTTTGTTTTACGAAGTTACCATACAAAGCAAATTTAAAATCACCTTGCCTTCCCTGAATTCCCAAACCGTAGTTTTGTGTAAATCCGGAACGGAAAACCTCATCCTGCCAATCTGTGTTGATATCAGACGGAGCATTTATATATGCCGGAAGTGCCTTTGGCGAAGTCGCATATTTATTGTACTCATCGTACATTCTTTTGTGAACAGTACGGTATCCGTCAGCATCTAATAAATCTAATGTTTTAGATGGATTTGTGATGCTTAAAAAAGAGCTGAAATCTACTTTTACACCTTCTTTTTGCCCGTTTTTAGTCGTTACGATAATTACTCCATTTGCAGCAACAGATCCGTAAATTGCAGCTGCAGCACCATCTTTCAACACCTCCATTGATTCAATATTGGTTGGATTTATGGTATTAATAGATCCTTGAAAACCGTCAATAATGTACAGTGGTTCTGTAGCTCCAAAGGTATTTACCCCACGGATTTTTACGCTTACAGCAGCTCCTGCCACACCACCGCTTTTTTGCACGTTTACCCCTGCAACTAGACCCTGAAGTGCTTCGGCCGGGCTCGTGGTAGCTCTGGTTTCAAGGCTCTCTTTTTTAACCGTAGAAATAGCTCCCGTAACGTTACTTTTTTTCTGAGAACCATAACCAATGACCACTACTTCATTCAGTTTATTGGTTTCTTCCTGCATGCTAACTGAAAGTTCAGCGCGGTTATTTACAGCCTCACTTTTCTCAATAAATCCCATGTATGAAAAGACAATAACCGGATTGACAAGGCTTGATGAATATACTAAAGTATAATTTCCGTCAATATCAGTTGCTGCATTGTATTTAGAGTCTTTAATAGAAATACTCACACCTGGCAATGTATTGTTTTTGTCATCAGTGACTTTTCCAGAAATGGTCTTTTGTGCCTGATTTGCTTGCGCAAAGTTAATGTTTGGCAACCACAAGCATAACAGTAAAGGAATAAAATTTAATTTCCTAATGAGTAGTTTTTTCATTTTGGTAATGGTTTTGGTTAATTAAAATTTCGTTTTTTGTTTTTTTTTATTTGTAAGCGGGCACCTTATAAGACAGCCTTTTGCAAAACTGTCTTATTCAATGCAATTTTCTCTTGATTGTGATTTTGTATAAGCTTTAGTTCTAACTCGGCTTATAAATCAAATTTAATTCCTTGTGCCAATGGCAGACTAGTCGTGTAATTAATAGTATTAGTTTGTCTGCGCATGTACACTTTCCAGGCATCGGAGCCGGATTCTCTCCCTCCGCCTGTTTCTTTTTCTCCGCCAAATGCACCGCCAATTTCGGCACCGGATGTACCAATATTAACATTTGCAATACCACAATCAGATCCTGTAACAGATAAGAACAATTCGGCCTCTCTTAAATTATTAGTCATGATTGCAGAAGATAAACCTTGTCCGACACCGTTTTGAATTGCAATTGCGTTTTCGACAGTTCCAGAGTATTTTAGTAAGTACAAGACCGGGGCAAAAGTTTCGTGCTGTACAATTTCAAATGAGTTCTCGGCTTCAGCAATAGCAGGTTTTACATAACATCCGCTTTCGTATCCGGAGCCTGAAAGTACGCCTCCTTCTACCAGAATTTTTCCACCCTCAGCAACTACTTTCTCTAAAGCCTGTTGGTACATTTCAACCGCCTGAGTATCGATTAAAGGACCAACATGGTTTTTCTCATCCAACGGATTTCCGATGCGTAATTGCTTGTAGGCAGCCACTATCGCATCTTTTACTTTATCATAAATACTTTCGTGAATGATTAAACGACGAGTGGATGTGCATCTTTGTCCCGCTGTTCCAACGGCACCAAAAACGGCACCAATCACAGTCATTTTAATATCGGCATCAGGTGTTACAATGATCGCATTGTTTCCGCCTAATTCCAGTAATGATCTTCCCAAACGTCCTGCAACTACCTGCGCTACGATTTTCCCCATACGAGTAGAACCGGTAGCCGAAATTAAAGGAATACGATTATCGTTGGTTAGCAACTCTCCTATCTTATAATCACCATTAATTAAACCTGAAATACCTTCCGGCAAATTATTCTCTTTGATAACTTCACTTATAATATTCTGACAGGCAATCGCACAGATAGGTGTTTTTTCTGAAGGTTTCCAAACGCAAACGTCTCCACAGATCCAAGCCAGTGCAGTATTCCATGCCCAGACAGCCACCGGGAAATTGAAAGCCGAAATAATTCCTACCACTCCCAAAGAATGGTATTGCTCGTACATACGATGACCCGGACGCTCTGAATGCATTGTTAATCCATGCAACTGACGTGAAAGACCTACTGCAAAATCGCAGATATCAATCATTTCCTGCACTTCGCCATAACCTTCCTGCAACGATTTCCCCATTTCGTAAGAAACCAGCTTCCCTAATGCCTCTTTATGCAAGCGTAACTTTTCACCAAACTGACGTACGATTTCTCCACGTTGTGGCGCCGGCATCAGTCTGAACTGTTTAAAAGCAGTTGCTGCTACCTCCATAACCTTCTCATAATCTGCAGCGGTTGATGTTTTAACTTTTGCAATCAATTGCCCATCTACAGGAGAATAGCTCTCCAGAATTTCTCCGCCTGAAAAATGATTCAATCCGGTTGAAGTTCCCTCATTTATATCTTTTATGCCCAGTTGGCTTAAAGCTTCTTTTATTCCGAATTGTAATTCTGTTACTGCCATTACGACTTTTTTAATATTGATTATCCAACTTTTTAGTACCAAAAACATAGAAGAGCAATAGGTTCGAAAACTACTCTCTTTTATACTATTTACTGCGTCATTAAAAAGTTGATTGTAATAAAGATGATTGTACTTACTTCAGGTAATTATTTAGCTTCCTGCAACTTTACATCCGTGCTCTCGAATATCTTATCGGCAGATGATGCTACAAATCCTTGGTACAATTCCCCGTTGGCCATTGGGTAACGAAGCGCAAACTCGTAATAACAAGAAGGGATTTCTACAGCACCTTCTTCAAAATCGACTACATACAAATCCGCCAGTGTACTAGATTGTTCCAGTAATTGCTCCGGAGTACCTTTGATTTTTCCACCTGATGCATTCAGTTTCCATCCGCTCTCTTCCAGGAAAGTATTAAGTTCTTCTAAGGTTGTAAATCCTTTTAATGCGTTGGTACTGATAGTAAAATGATTGGCTCTGAATCCGTATACATACATCCATGCAGCATACTCCGATTCCTCCAATAACGATTTGTACACGGCCTGTGAATTTCCTTTCCACACAGAACCACTTAAAACCAACTCAGGATTATTAAATAAATTCGAATCACAGCTATTCAGAATATCCTGCACAGTCGCTTGCAATTCAGGGGAACATTTTTCTAATTCTAACTCCGAAATAAAAATTCGTGGAGCATCTTTATCTGTAGTATGTTCGTAATGCTTAGCAAACAATTTTTTACTTTCAAAATTATACTCTCCTCTTGCTTCATATCCAACATTCAAAAAAGGCTTTTCCAAAACCTCAATATTTACACGTTTATCATTGAAGGTACGTATAGCAATATGATCATTTTTTATCTCTTCTCCTCTTTCTTCGAGTAATTCATGTATTTTTTTTGCAGATGGGGTAATATTAGCATATTGCTCCCATAATTTCATAAGTAATTGATTTTTATCCATTTCAGTTTTGTTAAAATAGTGTGATTATGACACAAATTTATATATAATAGTGTTATTATAACACCATAGACTTACGTTTATTTAAAATTCGACACTTCATGCAGTTTTTTTTGTAATTTTGACATTTATAAAACCTGTTTTAACTAAAGAATTGTCAAAATAATAGAAATCACTAAACTTCCCCCTGCCATGCCAAGTATCAAGAAGAATGAAAATACTGACTATTTAGACCGCGAAATCATACAAATGTTAAGCAAAAATGGAAGAATCTCTTTTTCAGATTTGGCCAAAGAATTAAACATATCCAATTCATTGGTTCATTTAAGAGTCAGAAAGTTACAGGAATCGGGAGTGATTACTGGTTTTTCGGTAAAGCTAAACCCGAAAGAAATTGGTTTTGAGACGACTACGTATACCGGAATTGTGACTAAAGAAGCACGTTTTTCCTACTCGATTGCCGAAAAATTAAAAGAAATTCCGGAGGTTGTAGAGTGTCATTGGGTTTCCGGAAAGTATGCTTTATTCATAAAGATTGTTGCCATCAATAACGAAGAGCTTCGTAAAATTTTATACGAACAAATTCATCAGATTGAAGGTGTTGGAAGTACAGATTCGTTTTTCTCTTTTGGCTCGGCATTTGAGAAGAATCTTCCGGTTTAGTTCGATTTTGGTTCAATCGGAAGGTGTAATAGTTTCCTCTCTTTTTGTTTGTGAAGAGGGATAATGCAGTTTTCTTGATATTCTAAACTTATATGTGCCGTTCCTATGGAACTTCTTTGGCCAACGGATTAAAATCCGTCGCTACGGAATTGGTCGTTTCTATGAAACTATAGTAACTTACTTATGCAATTAGATATACTACTATATGAACAACTGCTTAGAATCCAGTGTTACGAGATTTATTATTTCTCAGAAATTATTCTGGCTTGTTTTTTACAACCAGATCCTCAGCAGGACTTCTTCCTAAAAATTTAAAATACTCTTTCGAGAAATGATCTATTCTGGTAAAATTCAGGTCGTAGCCTAACTGAACAACTGAATTGTAAGATCCGCTGCAAAGTAATTTATGCGCAAGTACTATTTTTTCTCTTTTAAAAAAATCATTTGGCGTAACTCCTTCTATCTCTTTAAAAAGTCTTTTATATTTACTTGCCGACATACTGGCGATTTCCGACAATTTCAAAATTCCCGGAAACTTGTTTTTTAGATTTTTGACCAGAAATTTTTTAGAAATATCTAAGGCCTCCAGGTCAATCTTTTTGATTCCCTGAGACAGAGGGACAACATCCGAATAGCGATGAATAAAGTTTCCCAATAATTTTAAAGCGAGCCCTTTTAAATAAAAATTAAAATGCTCATCTAAAACTGTTTTACGCATTACCGAATCAATCAGTATTCTGCTGTTACTGTCAATTAGGTCTTGAAAATACAGGTCTTTTCTATCGAATCTGTCGTTATTTTTTGAGGACAGATTCTGGTCTGTTGTTTTTATGAATAAAGGATGTAGTAGTTTTTGATCTACTATCAAACGTATGGTAAATATTCTCTTTCCGGCTAGATGTTCGCATGTATTTCCGATCGTATTTTTCCAGACAAAGAGTCCCAGATTGACCTTAGACCCTACCTGATAACTGATATCACGAATCTGAATCATATTGACTTCTTCACTAAGATCAAAGTTTATAATGTATAAATCATCCTTATTCGCCAAATGCTGTACTCGTACAGGCGCTGATAATACAAAATCCAATAATAAAGCTGACATACCCGGAATTACCTCAACAAAAAAGGAGTATCCTTTTCCAATAGTATCCGGTAAAACCAAAATTTTATCGTTTTCTAAAGTTACTTCTAATTTTGCCGCCAGCTCTTTATACCATAAGGATGATAATCCGTTACAATATTTAAGTTCTTTCATGATAATTGTTGTGTAAATACTCTCGGTGACATATTATACCTTTTTTTAAAAGCTGATCCAAAATATGCAGCATTGCAAAAACCAAACTTCTCTGAAATTTCAGTTACTGTTAACTGCTGTTCTTCCAGAAGTTCTTTTGCTCTGTAAAGCTTAGTATTCATATAATAAGATTGCGGACTTGTTTTTAGTACTTTTTTAAAAACATACTTAAATTTAGAAGGAGACATATTTACCTGATCACAAAGCACATCAATTCCCGGAAAAGCTCCTTTTAAATTTTGACTCAGCATTTTTTCGGTGTCTTTTATTTTCATTAAATCATACTCACTAATTTCCGAATTAGTAGTTTTAGTTGTGGACATAGGATCCAACAGTTCTGAGATAAGCAAATAAGCTGTAGCGATCAAATCCAAATCAAAACAACTGCTTCCAACTTCTTTGCGTCGTAAATCTGTAAGATAGGTAAGGCTTTCAGAACTCATTCTGCCAAATTTTGCCAAAACAGTATGGTCAGATTGAAAAAGATTGTGCAGTATTTTATCTTTTTTATTAAAGGAGTAAAACAAATCTTTTCTAACAAACAGGTACAAAGCAAATCTTCGGCTTCCACTTTTACTGATACGTTCTATTTCTAATGTACCATCGATAACGGCAAGATTATATCCGCCTTTTTTAAGAACTTTAGAATTATTCTCAGAAGAGAACTTAATTTCACCCTCCTCTGTCAAATCATAATAAATGCCTACAAAGTCCTTCTTTTTACTTTTCTGAACCATCAGCAGGTCGGTTTTGTATTCAATATCGAGATATAGTGCCGATATTCCTTCTCCGCAATCTAAAAAATAGCGGCTGCCTGTATGTACTTCTGGCGAAGCTGCAATAAAATTGCCTTCTACTTTTCCTCCGAGTTCTTTGGCCACAGGCTCAGCCCAATCCAAACCAGATTCATAATGACAGATAATTTTTTCCATAAAAGAATAAATATTATAGATAGCTACGTATTCAAATCTAAATTGTTAAGACATTCCGTAAAGCTTTACGGATCGCAAACGTCAACTTACAGTGCCAAATCGATACAAAGTCCTAACTCTAATCTCATTTCTGCTTTAACTTTGGTACAATCAAAAAGATAAACACCTTTCATCCTCTTCAGCTTTGATTTCATTGTCTGGTCTAAATAAGATGCTATAATCGGTACACCTCTTTTATGCAACCGCATCAGATCGGTTATCTCATTATCACTATACAACATGAAAATAACTACATTATATCCTTCTAACGAGTTGTCGAAATGAGTAATATCTTTATAAGAGTCAAATACAAAATCATCTCTGAATTCATATTTTAAAAACCTGGCAAAATACCTTTGACTGTCAAACACCAAACCTTTTTTCTTTTCCATAATCAATAACTTTACATTTCTAATCCTTCTGATAATGCGCCTTTTTCTACTTATCTTATGCTACAATTTCAAGATTTGAACTGTCCGAATAAAATAATAATTCTCACTATCGACTTATAAAACTAACTTTCAACACCTTAGCGTTAAACACAAATTTAATAACAAGTTAAACCACCCACTTTCCATTTGTAATAACGAGTAGTAATGAAGAAATAACTGGTAAATTGAATGTAAAAACCGAATTGTTTTGAAGGAAAAAACACCAGTATTGTTCTTAAAAAACAACTTAGAAAGCTGGCAAATACTTTACTTTTATCTGTTTTTCAGTGTATCCTATCTCTTAGTAAGGTTATAGAAACAAGGTTCGTTCTGTAGCTATATACTGCTACTCTTGCAACAGACTATGCCTTAGAACTGCTCATTTGTCTGCGAAACGGACGGTTAAAGGAGTTTACTGTTTTTGTAAACAGACATGATCATGAGAACAATGACCAGGAAGAAAAAAACTTAACAATAGTCTACACATAGAAACAGCACTTTTTGAGCTAAAAAACAGCTGCAGTACCTACCACTGTCTTACAGATCCTATACCCCTATGTGTAACTCAATATTTTTAAACTACTCCTAAACAGAGTTTACAGTAATTTACGCAACAAAATTTTATTGATTTTTAAGTTCCTTAATAATAGAATCAATTAGCGCAATATTTTCTTTATAAACGGTATCGCATTGGAGCCCGGCTTGTCTTGCTAAATCAAACATCACTTTTGACCGGCGGGTTAAAAACATTTCTTTTTTATCCCGCGCAGTTGTTGCATAATCATTTAGTACTCTAATTTGATTATTGTACCTGTTTTCAACTTCAATAGTCAACGGTACTCTTTGTTCATAAAATCGGAGAATTAACTTTTTTATCTCTCTGTTTTTTATAAAACCAATTTTGCCACTCGATTTAAATCCTTCATAGTTCCCACTATCAAACTGATGTGTTAAAAAATTAAGTACAAAAACAACATCATCTCCACTTTTATCTATGCCGTCAATGAATTTTTTATCAATTTTTAGTAATTCAACGAACATTTCTGTTGCTGTACTTACATTATCAATATGTTTAACCTGACTAATTCTTTCTTCCTTTAAATCTTCTTTAAGATCCGTTAAAAACTCCTCTACTTCATTTTGATGGTGTCTATTTTCACTCCAGCTATGCAACGAAATTGAGAGTGTTACCGCAAAAACAATTATTATAACTTCGGAAACAAAATGCTTTATTTTCTCTACAAAGTTCTTTCCCTGATACATTTCGGTGGCTGCTACTTTATTCAAATGTTTTCTTAATTCCTCTTCCATACTTATTACTATTAATTATTGCAAAAAATAAAAAATCTCTTTTGGTGAAATAATCAAAACGATTGTAAATTTTATTCAGTAGTACTCACAATTAAAAATTCGCTTCTTCGATTAATAGCATGTTCTTGTTCGGTACAGGGAACCCCGTCTACACATTTATTTAAAATCATCATTTCTCCGTAGCCCTTTCCTGTTAATCTTGCCGCATCAACTCCTCCTGTCTTTACCAACCAGTCAATTGTTGCTTTGGCTCTCAAATTTGAAAGCTTCAAATTATAAGCATTACTATTACGGCTGTCGGTATGTGCCCTGACATCTATTTTAAGATTAGGTCTTAATTTCATTAGCTCCGCTATTTTGGCAAGCTCTACCAACGCATCTTCCCTAATTACCGATTTGTCCAGATCAAAATAAATATCACGAAAATTAAACAGTTTAGCCAAATCAACACCTACTTCTAATTTTCGCACTTTCTCCTGCATCGAAAATTCCTGTGGTTTCTTGTCACTATCAAAATTGGTAAAAAAGCTTTTCTCAATTGTCTCATAATTTTCTCTTTCAGCTTTGATATAATATCTTTTACCTGCAGTAAGATTTTCAAATTTGTATGTCCCCAAAGGACTCGAAGGGACCTTAACCAAAAGGTTCATTTTTTCATCATACAATGAAACCTCGGCATCTGAAATAGGAAGATTGGTTTCTGTATCAATTAGGTTTACAAGAATTTCTTTACTATAATCGGTATCTAAAGGCCGATCTTCAGTGAATTTATAAATATCATCAAAACCCAGCCCCATGTTCCGGTTAGAAGAGAAAAATCCGGTTTTGGTTTTAGAATTGATATAGTAACAAAAATCATCAAAAGGGCTATTTATGGGTTCTCCGAGGTTGGTTACTTTGGATATGGAGCCGTCCGGATTAATTTTGGCAACAAAAACATCCAAACCTCCCAACCCTAATTGCCCGCTTGAAGCAAAATACAGTTCATTGTTTTCTGATACAAACGGAAAAGTCTCACGACCTTCTGTATTCACAGTTACTCCTAAATTTTCTGGTTTCCCATAGTTCCCATCATCGAAAATTTTTACTTTAAACAAGTCAGACTGGCCAACGGTACCCGGCATATTTGAAACAAAATATAAAGTTTTTTCATCAGGGCTTAAGGCGGGATGTGCAACACTATATTCATTACTATTAAAAGGAAGTTCTGTAATATTATACCAGTCTCCATTTTTATAGGTTGCCTTATAAATTTTAAGCAACGCTACACCTTCGCTATTTGTACTTAATTTTCCGTTTAAATAATTATTACGGGTAAAATAAACCGTTTTACCATCCTTCGTAAATACTGGAGTTGATTCACTGAATTTAGAATTTAATTTTTCAGAAAATAAATGCGGTTCCCCCAGAGTGCCGTTTTTATCCATTTTACTAATCAATAAACTACTATAAGGCTGATTGTCCCACTTATTTACTTTATTAGCTCCTTTAAAATTAAGTCTCGACGACGCAAAAACTAAGTTCGTTTTATAAATAGCAGCTCCATATTCTGAATAAGAAGTATTAATTCCGGTATGCTGTAAAGTACATCTGCCGGAATTCATCTTTATTTCTTCCAGATAGTCTTTATTACTAACATATAATTTTGCTCTAATCTCATTTTCTGAATGCTGAGCAAAAAAGTTAAGATATTCTTTTGCTTTCTCATAATTTTCTTCAGACTTTAAAGTTTGAGAATAGCGATAATAATATTCCGGATTAACGAAGTTATCGTCATTTTCTTTCTTCATTTTAAACAATTCGGCATACCATTTATTTGCCTCCAATAATTGTCCATTGAAATAATAAGAGTTTCCTAATTTTTGAAACAATTCTTTTGATTTATATCCTTTTTCTGCAACTCTTTTATAAATCTCTATTGCATCAATATAGGCCAGGTCATCGTATTTTCTATTTCCCTTTTTTATCTTGTTTTCCTGAGAAAAAGCAAAGAATGTAGTTACTAAAAATAGCACTACCAGAGCGTATATTTTTCTTTTCATAAATTATTTTTTTAAGTGTAAAAACTATATTGACTTTTTTAGACAGAGCAAATGGAAGAAAAATTTGATGTGATAAACAAATTTGAAAATCTTAGAGTCGGCTATGATAAAACCAATTAGGTTCCTGCCTGAAACCTGTCGGCTTTGTAAATTGAATTAACAACTTAAAAAAAACGCGCCGATGAACAAGAGCAATCTCTCATAATTCTTATAGGTAAATCAAATCGAAAAAAAAGTTCATGGGATCCCGAGTTGTACTTTCCTAACTTCGTTGTATCGGCATCATAGGTATATCCGACAAACAGTCCTTTTGTTAGCTGAACTCCAATCAAAGCACTAACAGCAGCATTCCACCTGTATGCTGTTCCAAGTGTCAACTTATTATAAACTAAAAAATTAGCCGAGAGATTAATTTGTAACGCATTTCCATTGACATAGTCTAATAGAACAGTCGGTTTGAATTTTACATTATCTGACATTTCAAAAACATGTCCGGCCATCCCGTAATAATGAATTCTTCTACGGGCTACTATATCTTTTCTCTCGTCAAAATCGCTCGTATCGATTAATATAGGAGTCGAAATTCCCACATAGGTATTCTCAGACATTAAAAAAATCCCTGCACCGATATTGGGCGAAAAATCATGTACGTTATTTTGAAAAACTAAATCATTTGTATTGTAGGGATTTAGTTTCGTATAATCAATATTCAATAGCGCAGCAGATGCTTTAAGACCAAAGAACAGCCAGTAATCATAATTCAATCTTGCATTATAAGATATATCGGTAGCAATTAAAGTTTCATTTGAAGGACCAATTTGATCATAAACAACAGATGCACCTAAACCTATTTTTTCTGAAATGGGGCCACTTACTGATAAATTCATTGTTCTTGGAGCTCCGTCAATTCCTGACCACTGCGTTCGGTTTAATCCAGTAATACTAATCGCTTCACGGGTTCCCACGTAGGCAGGGTTTATTGCTAAAGTATTATACATATACTGTGTATACTGGGCACCCTGCTGTGCATTTGCACTGAATTTACTCAACAGTAACCCTAATATTAAAACATGTAGTTTTCTCTCCATTTCTGTAAAATAATTATGATTTTATTAAATATCCTGCGAACGTAAATACGTCATTTGCTTGTTCTGTTTTCTTTTTTATTGTGATCTAAACGATCACCCTACAGTTCTAAATTGCATTCTTAATCTCCAGTTTTACCGAATCAGAATAACTGTGTATTCTGATTTTGTACTTCTATTGATAATGATTCGTACTCCAACAAAAGCGCTTATTTTTTCTCAAAAAAACATTTTATAAGACATCCCGTAATTTTATGTAAAGGCAGTATGTATCGAGCTTTTCCCATAGACTTAAGACAAAAATAACTGCGTTCCCGATATCAATATGCCCACTTGTAACAAACGGTTTAAACCAAGAAATAACTGGCAAATTAAAGTCTATAACTGCTTTTATTAGTGGAGTTTGGAGTTTGGAGTTTGGTAAACCCGACAGGTTTTTGAAACCTGTCGGGTTTAGAACCAGTTCGTTTATCCTTTTAAAACAAAATTTGAAAGGGGGTAAAAAATAACAAACCCGGCAGGTTTAAAAAACTGCCGGGTTCAAGTTATCTGATTAAAACATTATTCGGAGGAGCCGTCAAATTCGAAATAATAAAGTGGTACTGTTATGATAACTCTTGTGCCACAAGGTACGCCGTCTTTCTCTAAGTCTTTAATTTCTAAAGTGTGACTTCTTTTTCTGAGTTTGGTTAAAATTCGGAATCTCTCTTGTATGATTAAAGATGCCAATGGCTTATGATCAAGGCTCTGAATGCTGCCAGACTTTCTCCTTCCAACTCCATTGTCTTCAATGATGATTTTTAAACTGTTATTCAATGAGTAAATTTCGATCAGCAGCTCTTTCCTGTTTTTGCTGGCATTTAATCCGTGCATGATCGCATTTTCAACAATGGTCTGCACTACCATGACGGGAATTTCAATGCTTTTTAGATCTAGTGTTTCCTCTATCTTATAAGTAACAAACAATTCGTTATTGCTTCTAAGCTGTTCAAAGTCCAAATAGGTTTTGATATAGGCCATTTCTTCCTCTAAAGAAGTGATTTTGTCCCGTGTTACTTCTAAAGTAGACCGCAACAATTGAGCAAATTTGTTTAAAAATAAATTGGCCTCCTCTATTCCTTTTGTAAATAATATACCTTGCAAATTGTTTAGGGCATTAAACAAAAAGTGCGGTTTCATTTGATTTTTCAACGATTTAAGCTCGAGGGTAATCAATTCTAGTTTTAACTTGTTTCTTTGATTTATTTTTTTTCTAAAATAGCGCAAAAAGTAAAAAACCATCGTAAGGTACATCGCCATCACCGCAATAAAAAAGGAATTGGTTTCCCAAAAATAAGGTTCGACTTTAAAACTGACTTCTTTAAAAGATTTCTGACTAGTGTCTCTTAAATTACGCGCACAAACTTCAAAAATGTAGTTTCCGTGAGGCAAGTCATTAAAAAGCACATTACGGTTCTGTAGCCGGCTCCAGGAAGTATCATCATAATTTCCATTTTTAACCAATCGATAGAAAATTTCGAAGCAGTCTTTATTATCAAATGTACGAAGCGAAGTCCTGATCATAATATTGCCATACTTACCTTGCTTTATACTTCTGTCTTTTGCATTTAAAATTGATTTTTCACCCACAAGAAAATCAAGGATCTGAACTTCTGCTGAAGCTGTTTTTTCTAAATAGCTGTTTTTAATCACCGAAATACCATTGTCGGTAATGACGATAAATTTATCTTTTTGAAAGGCCATATCTAAAATACGTCCACGCAGTATGCCTTCGTCAAAATTTATTCTATTAAAAAAATGCCATTTCCCATTCGTTCTATTATAGACTGTAATATCGTTATAGGTGGCCAAGTATACTTTATCGTCATTGTATTTTATAAAATAACAATTGTCTTTAAGTCTTATTTTCTGCTGTATTTTTAAATTATTATCTAAGAAGAACACCATTCTGCTACCGGTTCCCACTATAACGCCATCTTTCATTTTTCGGATAAAGCTGGTTTGTTTAATGGCTGTATTCTTGTTCTTTTCTTTGGTGGCAAAATTATAAGAAGCCACCATCTCTTCGTTACCAACCACTCCTAAGTTGTTGTTCAGGCAGAAATATTTAAAACGTATATCCGTAAAATCAAATGTGATTCTTTCGTTGTGCTCACTTTCAATAAAGTTTTTTTCAATGGCATACAGATTGTTGTCATTGTCTATGAAACTTTTTTCCAGATTAAGCTTGGCGTTAATCTCCTTAAAACTAAAATAGTTTGTTTTTTTATTATAGAAGTACTTTCCTTTGTTACTAATAAGGCATATATCATCTCCGGAGAAAAATAAATTAAACAGTTTTCCTTCAAACTTTCGGATGATCTTTACTTCGAAATTTGTGACATCCACCACTCCAAATAAATTGGTACTGGCAATAAAATAAAGTTTGTCACCCTCTAAACGACTCTTTTCGATAAAAATATCGTTGGAACCAAACAGCTTATAATTGACATTGTTTTGAATTTCCAGACCACTATATTTCACAAAATACAATCGATTCTTTTCATCAATAAGCCAGAAGTTTTTACCTGAATCCACAAAAACCGATTTGAACTCCTTACCGTTAAGCCTGATCAAATCACCAATATTTTTAAACTCCGTACCCTTATTTTTCTGGCCAGCAGCTGTAAGAGAATGTAGTTTCAGCGTATCTTTTGCAGTATATAAAGGAGTAATTTGCTTTAAATCATCAATAAGATGGTCCACTTTATTGTAATAAAAATTGTAAAGCAATTTTTGATTACTGGAGTCTATTTTTGCAGATTGGGTGTACAAACCAAAACGATGCAAATCAATATTACTCTGCCGGGCTTTGTAAAAAGGTTTTAGCCTGAACTTATTGCCGGGTTCTATAACAAAATGTCTTTTAAAAAAGCGATCGTAACCGTAATAGGTCTTTGTCTTTTGATCGTATCTATGGACTTCAGTATCTTTCTTTTTAGGTTTGTAGGGAATAAAAGAATTCCCAGGAGTTAATAAATAACATTCGCCGTTAGTTACCGAACTGAAATAAATACTTCCTTTATTCTCAAAACAAAAAAAAAGTCCGGGAATCTTTTTGGCAGCTTTTATGTAAAAAACCTGATGCTCCTTTATGTATTTAAGTCCATAGTAGTAATCGCACACCCAGATTCTGTTTTTAGAATCAATTTGAGAATATACAATATCATTAGAATCAAGTCCATTTTCGATCGAGAAATTTTTAAAAGTGCTTCCATTAAAGCGCGTCATACCATTATTTGTCGCAATCCAGATGTTGTGCTGCAAACCTTCGCTTACACTATATACGAAATCTGACTTCAATCCGTTTCGCGAATCCACAATCACAAACTGATTGCGAAATTGCGACTGTACGCTTTGAAAAACTAATAAAATTAAAACGATCAAAAATTGTTTCATGTTATTATTTTTTTTGTAATATTATATGATCAAAAAAAACTTACCAAAAATAATTTATTATAAAGATATGATATCTAAAATCAATGCCATACTAGTTGACGATGATTTTCAAAATCTGGAATTATTAAAATATTTCCTGACTAAATTCTGTCCTTTAATTAATATTATTGGAGAAGCCAGTAATGTTGAAGATTCTATTGAACTAATTAACAAACTATCACCTCAGGTGGTATATCTGGACATACAACTTCATGAAAAAAATGCCTTTGAAATTTTAGACTGTATTGATTTTTCAGAAATTGAAATCATTTTTGTAACCGCCTATAATGATTATGCCCTAAAAGCATTTAAATACAATGCGATTGATTATATCGTAAAACCTATAATTATTGATGACATTGTAGTGGCTACCAATAAGGTGATTATGAAATTGAATGAAAAAGAACAATTTAATCATTTTTTAAAACAGGAAACCGAACCAGTTCGTAAAGTAGTAACGCTGCCATCACAATCTAAATCTATAGCAGATCCACCATCAGCTGCGGTCAACACAGATCATATTACGATCAATTCGTTAGACAAAATAGTCATCATGAAAAAAGAGGATATTTTATTTTGTAAGTCTGATGGAAGGTACACCACTTTCTTTCTGGAAAATAATATGGAACATGTCTCAAGCAAAAATTTAGGGGAATACAGCTCACTACTTGATCCGGTCATTTTTTTTAGAGTCCATCATTCCTATATTGTCAATATAAACCATATCACAAAAATTAATAAAAAACAGGGCTATTATTGTGAAATGTCTAATGGAGCTAAACTTCCTATTGCCAGAAGAAGAATTGATAGCTTAAAAAAAGTGCTGCAGATATAAATTTAATTTCACTTTTCTGTTACAACTAAAAATTAGAAGTTCAAGAAGCTCTGATAATCTTACTGCTAAAAAAAATTGTACAGGCTGAGGTAATGCAAGGTAGCTATTGCTTGCTACTATTACATTACCTCACTTATGTCCCGCACATTTTTTATCTTCTTGATGTGTACAAAAGGAATATCAAACAGGCTAAAGGAACAACACAAAAAAATCTTCCAAAAACACTTCTACAATTCAAAATTTAACAAAAAAAAAGCAACTAACTTAGAGCCTCAAAAAAACTACTTTCCATTTTAGATTGTTTATCCACTTACTTAAATAAACAGCTTTTTCATCATTTCCTTTATAACCTGTTTAATAAAACCTTTCGTTTTCTGATTACAAATTTAAGATCAAGTTATGAGATGTGAAGGCCGTTTTCAATAACTGCGTCGTTTATGAAATAAACGGCTACTATTCTCTAAAATTCGGATTAAAAACAAAAAAAGAGGAGATTTACTCCCCTCTCAAAAATGGTTAAAATATTAAAAAATGGTTGGTCTGCTAATTCTTATTCTACTTATTTAAATCTATAATTAAATCCTCCTGTCGCGATTCCTTTATATCCATAGCCTACTTCTATAAATGCACCAAATGCTTTTCCTACTCTTAAACCCACCGGATTAATCTGAAAAGCAAATCCAAGTGTATTATCTTTATAAGAACCTCCTACCTGATCCTTTGTAGATAAGCCAATAAACCCCACACCGCCAGAACCGTAAAAATCTAATCGGGAGGTTTTAATATAACTGTACTGCCCCATTACCATTCCCATAAAATAATTGCTTATTCTTTTTACTGTTTTAGGATTTGTGCTGCTCTTTTCAAATTTATCCTCCGTTCTCATGTAGCTTATATCTCCACCAATCTTAAGTCTCTCCCCTATGTTGTAACGATAACCCATTTCGTACATTCCGAACACGGTAGACTTGGCATCCTTATATTTGACTCCAGTTATACCCGAAACAATGGTATTACTCAAAGAGTTAGCAAACGACTCAGTAAGAAGAATATACGATGCATCACTATATGCCAATCTTACTTCGCTTTTACCTTTTTCTTGTGCAGTTACCACAATCGCGCACAATAACAGCGCTGTAATCATTACTTTTTTCATTAACTTTTCGTTTTAAAATTTAAATTAGACTATTCCTCTTATTTCTTAAGCGGAATTATGCACAAAAATTACATATTTATCTTACAAATATAAAACAAGTACTATACGAAGCTTATGCCTTTAAATAACTTAACTATTCCTGCAATAAGTGGATATATTAAGGTTATATATGGCAGAATATGAAGTCCAAAAACAAAAAAACACATTATACGCTTATTGTATAATGTGTTTTTGTAATGTTAAACAGGTAAATCTGCTTAGAAAGCTTCTTTTATTTTAACCGTATAAAGCCATTCCATCCCGCATTCGCTCCACCAGACCTATGCAAAGTATTACTGAAAATAGTGTTGTTATCCATGAAATAAAACCAAAGACCAATAATAGCTTTTGAACAGAAGTACGGGCAAAATGCTGCTGCTCTTCTTTCGAAACATGCTGCCAAATGTTTTTAAAATTTTTATAGATCATGATTCCCACAAGTCCCATAGCTGCAAAAATAAAAGCCGTTATCAGAGTCAGCATGTAGAAAAAGGGCTGATTGTCATGAAGAAAAACATCACTTACTACAACTAAGCTAAGTGCAAATAACGCTGCTATGGCTATACTGACGGAGAACCTGAAAAATTTGAACATTTTACTTTTTGAATTAAATTTAATAGCACGTTTTTAATGCTTAAAACGATAAATATAATAAGGTGGTTTTCCCTGATCATTGGCGCCAGTAAAAGCGGGAGTACTATTAAGCTGATTTACCGAAATATACATCCAACCATCCGGACCTTTATAAACATTATCCGGCCACTGCAATTTTTGAGCATCTTGTACAATAGTAGTCAATTTACCCGAAGCATCCAATTTTGTTATAGCATGTTCCTGGAGATTGGTAAAGTAATGATTTCCTGCTTCGTCTGTCAAAGCACCGTCACTAAAAGGTTTGTTGCCTATTTTTTTGATGGCATTGCTAATTTCGGCATCACTTTTTTCTTCTCTGAACAATCGGGCTGGTACGCTATACCATGAAGTACCATTCATTGCACCAAAAAAGAGGATTTCTCTGTCATTCGAAAGTGTAATGGGATCAATAGCAACACGAGCCGGTTTCCCTCCAAAATAGGTCACTTTTCCATCAATAATCATGTCTTTATCTTCTGCTTGTAAAGAAAGGTGCCCACTAAATCGACGTACTTTTTTTGTTTTCAAATTCAATACAATGATTCCCGGATTGGCAATATCCGCCAGATAAGCAAAACCATTCTTCTCGTCAATAGCAACGTCTTGTGTAAAAGTGCCTTTCGGAGCCACTGTTTCAGGCAGTTCAATTTTTTCTACTACCTTATTTTTACTGATGTCAAAAGCCCAAAGTCTGGATTTTCCGAGTTCAAGTCCCATATCAGTTACCCAAAGTCGATTGTTTTTATCAAAGATTAATCCCAGCATTGCATCAAATTTAGCATCGCTTGGTTTTGCACCATTCTTCTGATAAGCCGCAGAGGGATACGGAACAGCCTTTCCGTTGACTATCTCAACCAATTGCATTTTCTGACTTCCCAGTGGATGTATGGTAGCAAAAACCCGACCCTCAGCCGATACGGCCACATCACCCGGGCGTATGTCCATGGCTGCTACCACTTCGAGGGTAGTTGCCGTCTTGTCTGTGTTTCCAAAATAACTGGCTGTACCTTCTATCCAGTCTTTGCGTGGCGGAGCAAAAAAATCAATATCTAATGTTCCGTCTTCCAAACATTCAAACTGGTGCGGTATATTTCCCGGAATAATCAAAACCTCACCGGCACTCACAATATAATCTTTGCCTTGCATTCTTACTTTCACACTTCCTTTTGTAATGTAAGTGGTTTGTTCATTTGGATGCTGATGCAGCGGTACTTTGGCGCCCTTGTCCATCTTAAACAGCGCGAGCATGCCCTGTTCTCCATATACATACTTGCGTTGTAGTTTATCGCCCAATTGTTCCCATCCCAAATTATCAAATTTTAGATGCTGGATTTCTTTTGTCTGTTGTGCTGTCATAGCAGTAGCGAGCAAAATCATTGTAGAGATTGCTAATTTTAACTTTGTCATGTTTTGTTGAATTTTAAATGATAAAAGCGGTTTATACCGGCACTCTTTTAATAAGAGCTTTTAACGCCGTCTTGCTTTGTCCAAGGTTTGTTAAAGACTTTGCTCTGCTGTGGCAAAATAATCTCACAACCCGGTTTTTCGTCTATGCTGACTTTTATTGTTGCTGTAGCTAATTTTCCAGACATTAGATGTCCGCCATACTTACGGTCTCTGGAGATAAAATGAAAATGAAACGGAGATAAATCGATAGCAGAGAAATAGGGCGGATTGTAAAAACCAACCATAGTGCCCGAAATATGTTCTTTTGGATACAAAGGCCTTGTCTTCATGAGTTCGGCCAGCCCGGTAGTCTCATTTTCATCGAGACGCTTGGCGCCACCAACTGTAATGTTTTCAAATTCACATTCGATGCGAACGGCATAAGGTTTATTTGTAGAAGGAAGTCTTTTTATCACTTCATTCTGCAGTTCTTCGATATCTTTTATGTTATTGAGTTCAAATGTTGTATCCGCTTTAAAGAAAGCGACAGCCCCAAATGGTATTTTACGGCTGTTTGCTGCAATCCCGATCAGTCCGGAAGCATCTACCCGATAAAAAACACCATCGAGTACTATCATTTCACCGTCTAAATAATTGTAAGTGCCAAGTCCGAAATTTCCTTTTTTGGCGAGTTCTCCAATCGTAAGTTCACCTGTATAAACACCATTGCGCAGCGCATCCATTACCGAATAATGAAAAAGCGGTTTTTCTTGATGAACCTGTGCTTTTACAGATAACAAACCTAATGTAGCAATAAAAAAAGCGGTCAATCCGGTGGTATTATTTCTCATGGCTTTACGTATTAAAGGACTGTTTTCCATTCTTATACCAGCAAAGATATCCCTAAAGAAAGTAAGACAAATTGTACATGTAAACAATTTTCCTGTACAAATTTATCAAGAGCATAAAAAATAATTCCTGATCAGCAGTAAGTTGTAGTAAACTCTATGTTGTACTCCTGTCTTGAAGCAAGACATAATTAAGAGTGCAAGGCTTATAAGGGTTAATTGTTTTAAGGGGTTAACATAGTACCGATTTACGATAATAAACCGGCATGTAAACTTTTGTAAAGCAATGATATTTGTTGTACTTTACTTCTAAAAATATGATCAAATTAATTCCTTTCAGTTTTCAAAAATATTACTGTTCAGCAAGTTGTTTTTTAGTATTCGCCGCATGCAAAACCACTAATCAGGATGTTATCCGGCACAATTATATCGCCGGAGAAAAAAACAAAGGCGATTTGTTTTACAACAATTTACTGGATGTTTCTATTGACATCCCTCAAAATGCAACCTATGAAGATCTTTCTAAGATTAATAAAAATACACTAAGAAAACGAATTGGGGATTATAAAGATCTTTCTTCTGCTCAGGCAATACTTAGCTATAAAACAGACCAAAATTTAGAAAGTTTCTATTTTTTTGAAAAGATTGAAAATCCAATTGACACCCTTACGCATGAAAAACTGCTGCAAAATGACAGTACAAATGGGATTGTAATTTTTGAAAAACAAAAGGGGGCAAAAAAAATCATTTCACTTACACGAATGTCTGGGAATATAAATGATTTAGAAAAAGCCAAAGAAAATATCCGAAGAGTTCACTTAGACAGTACCTCTTTGAATAAACTGTCTTATATGCATCTCTTTAATTATTATACCGCCGAACCTCATAAAAATTACCTGCAGGGAAGGGAAAAAATAAAGCTGGCCCCTATAAAAGATCCCAAAAAAATAATGTTCAAAGATCCTTTGTATTTAACCATCAATTCTTTTATTGGTACTAATAAAGAGTACAATTTACTAATCAAACATTACGAAAGTGATAAACGCGATTTTAATCGTACTGTTCTAAATTCACTATCCAATAATGAAGTCAAAAAAGAGGAAGCTGTACTTGCAGCAATTGCAGATCTGGCAGAGAACAATCAGATTATTATGCTCAACGAGGATCATTTTTACCCTAAACATCGTTTGTTTGCTCTGAATCTTCTTGACGTATTGAAGCAAAAAGGATTCACCGTGATTTCTATGGAAACTTTTATGCCAAATCTAAGTACTACTACTGCCCCCGTTCCAAATACCAAAAATGGTTTTTATATCAAAGACCCTTACTTTGGTCATTTCGTAAGAAAAGCAAATGCTATGGGATTTACATTGGTAGGACATGAGAATTCTGATCAGAAAATACACAGGGAAATAGGTCAGGCAAAGAATATTATGAAAATATTAGAGAAAGATCCAAAGGCTAAAATTTTTGTTTATGTGGGGCATGGTCATCTGGAAGAAGATGGAAAACAACGTTTTATGGGCAGTTATTTAAAAGAGTACTCCAACATAGATCCTGTTACGATCAATCAGGAAACTGTTATGATGAAGACTAAAGAAAAATTGATTTTGCTCCCTAGATCGGTATTTTCAAAAGATACTTTAATGAAATCAAGTGCAGATTATTTTTTAATCAATAATCTTGAAGCCAATCTTCAATCTGTTTATCCGAATCAGGTATTTAAAAAGGTTAGTCTGAAAGATCAAAAATTCACGCTGTTTAAAAACCAGAAACTTTTGGTAGACGTTTTCTTGTCAGAGGAGTACAATGCCACTAAAAATGCAGATGTATTAATTCCGATTCAATCTACCCTAATTACTCCAAAGAATGGCACAATTGAAACGGATTTGCCGGTTGGCAGCTATTATATTACGGTAAAATCGTCCGATAATGATCTGTTTCAATTTAACCGTATCGAAGTCAATTAATGATACAACTTATGCCAAAAAAAATCCCGTTTTCTTAAATTGAAAACGGGATTCCAGAAGATGTTTTATGTTTTTAATGACTCAAATTTTCTATTTCTTTTGGGTCATGTTTGTGTTTGAATAAAATAGCAAAAGCAATCGCAATTACTAAGGCATATGCTGCAAATGACAGCCATATATTATGCCAGTCTTTCATTAAAATTGGATTTGTAAAAATTCCGTCAGTCGAAATCGAATTGCCTTGTCCTTTCACAAATTCCAGCATTCTTGAATTTGTGCTTTCGGTTTGTAAAAATCCGGCTAATTCAGTAGTATTAGTAAATGATTTGGTAAAGAAACGATCAATCGCCCAACCGGAAGTCAAACTTCCCAAAACGGCTCCTACACCATTGGTCATCATCATGAATAATCCCTGCGCAGACGAACGTATTTTTGAATCAGTATTACTTTCAACGAATAAGGAACCTGAGATGTTAAAGAAATCAAATGCCATTCCGTAAACGATACACGATAAAATAATCATCCATAAACCCCCTACAGGATCTCCAAATCCAAATAATCCAAAACGCAGTACCCAAGCCAGCATACTGATTAACATTACCTGTTTGATTCCGAAACGTCTTAAGAAAAACGGTATTGCCAAAATAAATAAGGTTTCAGAAACCTGAGAGATCGACATGATGATCGTCGAATATTGGATTACAAAAGAATCTGCATATTTAGGGAAATGTTTGAATTCGTCTAAAAATACGTCTCCGTAAGCATTGGTCAATTGCAAAGCACCTCCTAAAAACATAGAGAATACAAAGAACAAAGCCATTTTATAATTTCCAAATAGTTTGAAAGCTTCCAATCCTAAAGTTTCTACCATTGAAGCATCTTCTTTAGTCAGACGCTGAGGCTCACATTTAGGCAATGTAAAAGCATATATTCCAAGAATTAATGCACCAACTCCGGCGATATAAAACTGGTATTCTGTTGCTTTGCTTCCACTTAAATTAGTGATCCACATTGCAGCAATAAAACCAATAGTTCCCCAAACACGGATTGGTGGAAAATCTTTTACTATGTTTTTATTGTTTAGTTTAAGCGAAGTATACGAAATAGAGTTACTCAAAGCAATTGTAGGCATGTAGCAACACATTGCGATAAACATTACGTATATAAAATTATCCGGTGTCGTAACATGTGCAATACCGAATAAAACAACTGCATACACAATGTGCAGGGCTCCATAGAGTTTTTCTGCATTAATCCATCTGTCTGCAATAATTCCGGTTAAAGTGGGCATGAATAAAGAAGCAATTCCCATGGTTCCGAAAACAAGACCAAATTGAGTTCCTTCCCAATTTTTAGTTCCAAACCAATAATTTCCAATTGTTATAAGCCAGGCTCCCCAAACAAAAAATTGAAGAAAGCTCATTATAATCAACCTATTTTTAATTCCCATATGATGAAATTGTCTTTAAATAAATAAAGCGGTAAAACTACCATTAAAAATGATATCTACAAAAAATTAAACTGTTTTAACAACATCCTTTACTAATTCGAGAACTGCGTCAAACTGTTCTTCCCTGTTTAAGTAAGAATTATCTATTTCTATCGCATCATCGGCAATGATTAAAGGGGAATCTTCACGGTGTGTATCGATATAATCTCTTTCGACTACATTTTTCAGGACGTCTTCATAAGAAACGTTATCGCCTTTTTGTTGTAATTCATCGAAACGTCTTTGTGCACGGGTTTCAGCACTGGCAGTCATGAAAATTTTAAGTTCGGCGTTAGGAAAAACTACGGTACCAATGTCTCTTCCGTCCATCACTATCGCTTTGTTTTTTCCCATTTCCTGTTGCTGCTCGACTAGTTTAGAACGCACTTCGGAAACCTCGGCTACTTTACTCACAAAGCTGGAAACTTCGATGGTTCTGATTTGTTTCTCTACATTTTCACCATTAAGATACATTTCGGCAAAACCCAGATCAGGATTAAATTTAAACTCTAATTGAATATTGGGTAAAGCTGTTATAAGAGCTGCTTTATCAAAAAAATCTGCCGCAATAAGCTGATGCTGCATGGCAAAGTAAGCCACCGCCCGGTACATTGCTCCGGTATCTACATAAACATATTCTAACTCTTTCGCTAATTGTTTGGCCAAAGTGCTCTTTCCTGTTGAGGAGAATCCATCAATTGCAATGGTAATTTTTTTCAATTTTTTTATTTTTAAGTTTAAACTTGTTTACTGTGCTGGTCCGGATTTAATAGTAAATACTCATGACAATATCGGATCCGGAATTGTCTATTATTTTTGCCACTCTTTCAAAATACTTTTTGTTCACCATCGGACATCCATAACTGTTGCAAATATATCCTTTTTGCTCTTCATACGGAACATCAAAATAATAATGAAAAACAATATCACGCTCAAATGCATTCGAATTTGTAGTATCCAATCCGTATAATTTATAGGCTTTGCCAAACTTTCCGTTATAATGCTCACCAACAATATATTTCCCCAATGAAGTACTGAGTGAATTGGGAATATTACTAAATTTTAGTTTGCCTTTTATTTTGGTTTCAGACCCCAAACCATGAGCTACTAAACCTTTGTCAATAATTTTGTTGGTTTTGAAATCGTATACAAAAAAACGATTTTTACCGGAAGGGATTTTCATATCGATAAAAAAGGCAAATCTGTTGTTGTATTTTGGGTTGCTTTTTATGATACCGCGGACTTCATTGATTTTTTGGGTATCAATTGTTTTTGCTACTACTGGAGGAGCTTTACTGTCTTTTCTGACTATCTTATACCCCACAAAAATCAGGAGTACTACAAGAAAAATAAAAAGAGTTTTCTTCATCTGAAAATAGTAATGTAATGGAATAAGGTTGAAAAGGGAACAAAAAAAATGCTGTTGAAGAAAAACAACAGCAATATACGGTTTAAGTCTATTGAAATTATATTCTAAGTTTTCTAATAATAAACATCGAGAATGATATTTGACTTAGAACAATCGATATATTTTTCAAGTCGTTTGAAGAATTGCTCGTTTACCATTGGGCAGCCGTGACTGTTGCTGATGTAATAATCCTGTTCTTCATAAGGAACTGCTGAGTAATAATGCAATACAATCGCTCTTTTTAAAGCATTGTTATTGGTTTCATCCAGACCGTTTAATTTATAGGCTTTGCCAAAAATTCCTTTGTAACATTTTTGAATCACATAACGTCCCAATGCAGTACAATTGGAATTAGGGGTATTACTGAATCTCAGGCTTCCTTTTATACCGGTTTCAGATCCCGAACCATGAGCTACAAGGCCCTGATCTATGATTTTGTTGTTTGCCAGATCGTAAACAAAAAAACGATTTTTACCTGATGGTATTCTCATATCAACAAAAAAAGCAATTTTAGTATTGTACTTAGAGTCAATACTAATCATGTTTTTAATTTCGCTTACTCTGGTATTCATGCGCTCTACTTCCATGCTGGAAATAGTAGTTTCTTTTTTATAGTAGTGTTTTGCACCCGTTAAAACACTTACGGTTAAAAACAAAAACAAACTAAGTATTTTCATATCATTACTGAAAATTTAAAATTAGACCAAAAAGACTTGTATTTGCTGCCAATGTATATCTGGAATACGAATAATTAAATTTTAATCTATTCATTTTTAAACCAAATCCCACCGAAACTCCTGAAAAATTACGCTGTTCATTCACCCGTAATTCTTCTCCCCTTCTAAAGTTATATCCTAAACGCAAGTTAAATGCTTTTTTGGGAAAAAGTTCAACTCCTAAAACCACATGTCTCAAAGCGTTATTGACAAACGACACTTTCTCTTTACTTACTGATCCATCGATGCCGGTTTCTCCACGAACGGGATTCGAAAAAGAGATATTCCACTGTTGCAAATTTTCTAATGAAAGATGCCAGCGAAGGGGCACATGCTCTAATTCCTGCGAAACTCCTGCCACGATTTCAAATGGTAAATTTTCCTTAATTCCTGAATACGTGGTAAATTGTGTACCAATATTGCGTATTACTAAAGCCAAATTTACGTCATTTTTTTCAATTACATACAAAAATCCTAAATCAATTGCACCTCCAATTGAATTATAACTCTCTAACGTTGAAGTCACTAACTTCATGTTTGCACCAATATGCAAATCGGTAAACGGAACATTATAAGCATACCCTAACGAAAGTGCGCCCTCACTCCCCGTAAAATCTGAGGTAGCCTGTCCGTTTTCATCATAACCTTCAAATGAACCATAGTTAACATAACTTACTCCTGCATAAAACGTCTGCACATGCCTGTCGTAAGTATAAGCGTAAGAAGCAGTTCCATAAGAAGCTTCTCCGTAATAACTTCCATAATTCATCGCAAGATGATTGTCCATGTCTTCATTCAAAGCTGCCGGGTTAGACATAACCTGGTTGACATCTTCATCGTAAATGGTTATCGTTTTTCCTCCTAATGCTGCCTGTCTTGGCGAGGTTGTTAAATTCAAGAACTGATAGGTGTAGCGCCCTCCTATTTGCCCATAACTTATGGAGCAAATCGATACTAATAAAAATAAAACAAATTGTTTTAACATTCTTTTGGGGCGATCCTATAGTGGGATAACGCAAGTGCGAAGATAAAATTATATCATTGATAAAAATAAATTACAATAAAAAAAATCCAAATTTCAAAATCCCAAATTCCAAAGCTGATAGCGTACATTAAATTCCAATAAAAAAACTCCAAATTCCAAAGCGGATCGCTCCTATTAAATTCCAAATTTTCAAATCCCAAATTCCAATAAATAAATCCCAAATTCCAAAGCTGAAACCTTAGACTAAATTCCAATAAAAAAATTCCAAACTCCAAAACTGATCGCTCAGATTGGAATTTGGAATTTATATTTTGGAATTTGAAGTCTACTCTAGACTATTTCAGCGTTTTCGCGTTCTTAACGTTCTGATCGGTCAGGGCCAAAGCCAGCACTTCGCTCATTTCTTTTACGTAGTGAAAAGTAAGTCCTTCTAAATACTCTTCTTTAATTTCATCAATATCACTTTTATTTTCATGACATAAGATGATTTCTTTAATGTTAGCTCTTTTGGCCGCCAGGATTTTTTCTTTAATTCCACCTACCGGTAAAACTTTACCACGCAGTGTAATTTCTCCTGTCATCGCCATACTTTTCTTTACTTTCTTTTGTGTCAGTAACGAAACTAAAGACGTCAACATGGCGATACCAGCACTTGGTCCGTCTTTTGGCGTTGCTCCTTCCGGTACATGCAAGTGGATGTTGTATTTTTGGAACAATTCAACATTCAGTCCTAGTTTTTTAGCATTGGCTTTGATGTATTCTAAAGCAATTGTTGCCGATTCTTTCATAACATTACCAAGGTTTCCGGTAATGGTCAAAGCTCCTTTTCCTTCAGAAATTAACGATTCTATAAACAAAATATCTCCTCCAACACTTGTCCAGGCCAAACCTGTAACAACTCCGGCAATATCATTGTTTTCATATTTATCACGCTCCAGTCTTGGTACCCCCAAAACTTTCACGATATCTTCATCGGTTACTTTTTTATTGTACTCCTCTTCCATTGCAACTGATTTTGCTGCATTACGAATTACCTGAGCAATTTTAGTTTCAAGGTTACGAACTCCGGATTCACGTGTATATCCTTCTACGATTTTTTCCAGTTGTTTTTTTCCAATGCTCAAATCTTTAGTAGTCAATCCGTGCGCTTCCAATTGTTTTGGAAAAAGGTGTCTTTTGGCAATTTCCACTTTTTCTTCAATGGTATAACCAGACATTTTAATAACTTCCATTCTGTCGCGCAAGGCAGGCTGAATGGCCGACATATTGTTTGAGGTTGCGATAAACATTACTTTAGATAAGTCATATCCCATTTCAAGGAAGTTGTCATAAAAAGCATTATTTTGCTCCGGATCTAATACTTCCAATAAAGCAGAAGAAGGATCGCCGCTGTTACCGCTTGACAATTTATCAATCTCATCCAGAATAAAAACAGGATTTGAAGTTCCGGCTTTTTTCAAACTTTGAATGATTCGTCCCGGCATAGCCCCGATATAGGTTTTTCTGTGTCCGCGAATTTCGGCTTCATCACGTAAACCTCCTAAAGAGATACGTACATATTCACGCCCTAAAGCTTCAGCAACAGAACGTCCGATAGAAGTTTTACCAACTCCCGGAGGCCCCGTTAAACATATAATTGGCGATCTCATATCGTTACGAAGTTTCAATACAGCCAAATGTTCGATCATTCTTTTCTTTACTTCTTCAAGTCCAAAATGATCTTTATCTAATACTTTCTGTGCATGTTTTAAATCGAATTTATCTTTAGAATATTCGCCCCAAGGCAATTCTAAAAATAACTCCAAATAGTTGCGCTGAATGCCAAAATCAGGTGATTGTGGGTTCATTCTTCGCATTTTAGACAGTTCTTTCTCGAAATGTTTCTGCGTTTTCTCGTCCCACTTTTTAGCTTTTGCCTTCTGCCCCATTTCGTCCATTTCTTCCTCCTGCGAAACGCCTCCCAATTCTTCCTGAATGGTTTTCATTTGCTGGTGCAAGAAATATTCACGCTGCTGCTGGTCTAAATCAAAACGTACTTTTGACTGAATGTCGTTTTTCAGTTCTAATTTTTGAAGCTCCACGTTCATATAACGCAAGGTTTCAAGCGCACGATCTTTTAATCCGTTTATAGACAACAAACCTTGTTTCTCTTTTACAGATAAGTTCATGTTAGAAGAAACAAAGTTGATTAAGAACGACTGGCTTTCAATGTTTTTAATCGCAAAAGTAGCTTCTGACGGAATGTTTGGACTCTCTTTAATAATTTGAATCGCCAATTCTTTTACAGAATCCAAAATCGCTTTAAATTCCGTATCGTCTTCTTCCGGACGCTCTTCCGAAACTTCTTTGATTGTGGCAGTGATATAAGGTTCTTCTGAAACTACTTCGTCAATTTCAAAGCGTTTTTTTCCTTGAAGGATAACAGTTACGTTCCCGTCAGGCATTTTTAAAACGCGAAGAATTCTGGCTACGGTTCCAATTTTATGAATATCATCTTTAGACGGATCTTCGTCTTCTTCATTAATCTGAGAAACCACCCCAATAATTTTTCCGCCGGCATTGGCATCATTAATTAGTTTGATTGATTTATCTCTTCCTGCTGAAATTGGAATCACAACACCCGGAAATAAGACGGTATTGCGCAATGGCAAAATAGGTAACGAGAGCGGAAGCTCCTCGTTGTTCATTTCCTCTTCGTCTTCCGGAGTTAATAATGGAATCAAATCTGCCTCCGAGTCAAATTCCTGAAGTGACAGATTGTCAATTGTGAGTATTTTATGGTTTGACATAATAGTATATAAGTCGTTTTGTCATTAAATATTTTATACTAGCCGTAAATATAACTGTATATACGATAGTTTCTGCTATAAGTATGTAAAGTGTTTCATTTACATGATAAGCCGTAAAAATAGACAATCATTATGCCAAAACCAAAAAAGACAGTTTTGAAATTAAACTTCGAGGGCCAAATAATACCAGAAAGAGAACTATTTTGAAAAAAAATAAAATTAATTTTATCAAAAGTGTAACAAACCAAAAAAAGCAAAGTCATTATTAAAAACTAGCAACAATTACTTGAGTATAAATAACCAGAATATCGAAGAATTAATCGCGCTTTGTAAGGAGAACAACCAAAAAGCTCAGTTCGAAATTTACAATCGTTATTGTAAAGCTATGTACAATGTGGCCTTCCGCATTGTGAAAGATGAACATTTTGCACAAGACGTCATGCAGGAAGGTTTTCTAAAAGCTTTTACAAAAATTAACGACTATAAACAAGAAGTAGCATTTGGTGCGTGGTTAAAAAGAATAATTATCAATTACAGTATTGATTTTTATAAAAAGAATAATGCTTTCCAGGCAGAAGATTTAAGCAAGACCCTTTATAAGATAGAGGAAAATGACAGTGTATTAAGTGACAGCATTGACATGAATTCGCTTAAGGTGAAACAGGTCTTAGATACGATTTCGAACCTGAAAGACAATTACCGGATGGTGTTAACCCTATTTTATATAGAGGGTTACGATCAGGAGGAAATTAGCGAAATTTTAAACATTAGTTACGCCAATTGCCGCACAACGCTAAGCAGAGCAAAAGAAAGTTTACGAAAAAAATTAGAGGAGATATGAAAAAGGAAAATGACAATTTAGATCAGTTATTTAAAAAATTTGAAAATCAATGGGATGTTGAGGAACTAAGTTCGGATCATCAGCTGAATTTCTTGAATAAATTAAACCAAAAACAACCTAAAAAGAAAAATCATACGGTTTGGGCAATTGCTGCTTCAATTGTGGTACTGTTGAGTGTGTCTCTATTTTACAACAGCTACCAGGAACCTAAACAGTATAAGTTTGCTTCGAAGGAAGCCCAAAGAACCGATTCGATATTCAGCATTTTAATCGATAATGAGCTAGTTAAATTAAAAGAAAAAAGTTCTCCTGAAAATGAGCAGATTATTAGCGATGCCTTAAAACAAATGAAGGTATTCGATGCCGATTATGCAAAAATTATAAACGAATTGCAGAAAAATGGCGAAAACAAACAAATTATTTATGCCATGATCAGTAATCTGGAAACCCGAATTTCCTTTTTACAAACTGTTTTAAAACGAATTGAAGAAAATGAAAATTTTAAAAATAATACCACACATGAAAAAACATTATAAAATACTCATCCTGTTTCTTTTGCTTCCTTTTTTAGGATTCTCAAATGACGATAATTACAGTACCAAGCAAAAGAACATTAAAAAAACCTACATCGTAAATTCGAACGCAGGTATTGATATTGATAACAAATACGGTGACATCACAGTCAGTACCTGGAACGAGGATAAAATTGACATTGACATTACCATTAAAGTTACCAGCAACAATGAAGATTGGGTTAACGCAAAACTCAACAGTATTGACGTAGACATTACCGCTCTTAAATCAATGGTTACTGCCGTTACAAACATTGGTAATTCATCTTTAAAAAGTAAAGGAAGCGCTAATTTTTTCGAAATTAATTATGTGATTAAAATTCCGAAAAACGGGACTGTAAAGCTTAATAATAAGTACGGAAATATTACCGCTTTGACCCTGGAATCTACCACTGATATTACCTGCAAATACGGTAAAATAGTGTTGGGAAAACTAAATGGTTCAAACAATCGAATTGAACTGGGGTATTGCCAGAACTCTACAATTGATTACATCAAAAACGGAGGTATTGAAGCGCGTTATTCGAACTTAAAGATAAACGAGTCCGGAAATTTAACGATAGATGCCAATTATACTGATTTGTATATCCTTCAGGAAGGCCAAAACATCAAATACGATAGTAATTATTGTACTTTTAAGCTGCAAAAAATCAACTCGTTGACAGGTTCCGGAAATTATTTAAGTGTTTCCGTTGGAGATTTATTAGGTAATCTGAATGTCGACACTGCTTATTCGAAAATAAATGTGGAAACGCTTACTGAAAAACAAAAAAATGTAAACATCAACAGCAGTTATACCAATGTATCACTAGGATACAGTGCTAATCTTGCTTTTGATTTTGATATCAATACCAAATACGGAAGTATTAAATATGACAATTCATTAGATACTTCGGTAGCAGAAACTAAGAGCAATTCTAAAAGGATAAGCGGTTTCAACAAGAAAAAAGGGCAAAGCAAGATAGCAGTAACCACCAGCTATGGCAATGCAGCATTAATCAAAAAATAACAATCTTAAAACAACCAAAAAATGAAAAAATCAGTTCAATTATTAGTTTGCAGTGCGCTTTTATTCAGTTCTATTGCCAATGCACAATGGTCTAACAAAAAAGTAAAAGGTAATGGCCATGTCGTTACTGAAACCAGAACGACTTCTGATTATGATGCTATAAAAGTTTCCGGCTTTTTTGATGTTGATTTAGTGGCAGGAAAAGAAGGAAAAATTATAGTAAAAGGAGAGCAAAATTTACTGGCTTCCATAAAAGTGGAAGTCGAAGATAATGTTTTAAAAGTTTATACTGAAAAAGGGGTTAACCTCTCACCAAGCCTTGGCAAAAAGATTGAAGTAACAGTTCCTTTTGAAACCATCTCGGCATTGACGCTATCCGGTTCGGGAGATGTTCAATCCAAAGATCCTATCAAAAGCGACAAGTTCCTGGCTAAATTGTCAGGTTCAGGGAACTTTAATCTGGCGGTAAACGCTACTGATCTTGAGTTAAATTTAAGCGGATCAGGAGATGTAAGCTTAAAAGGAAATACGGCTAACTTTGTTACTAAATTATCAGGTTCGGGAGATATCGATGCAGCGAATCTTAAATCAAAAAATACAGATGTAACCATTTCGGGTTCAGGCGACATTCGCGTAAACTGTACTGAAAGTTTAACCGGGAGAGTTTCGGGTTCAGGGGATATTAAATACACAGGAAATCCTGAAAAACGTGACGTAAAAGTTTCGGGATCAGGAAGTATCTCAAAAGCATAATTTCAAAAAAGCTCAATAATAAAAGAACTTTATCATCATCAAATCAAAGAACAAACAGCACTATTCTTCTTTTATTATTGAGCTTAATCTTTTAAAACCAGTATTCATCCAAAATTAAAACTAATGAAACAAACTCTTTTAGTTTCGCTTCTGGTTTTCTCCTGTACCTTCTCTTTTGCTCAAATAACAACAACTTCAAAAATCAAATCTCTGGACAGCTTAAAAAGCAGCACCACGGAAATGATGTCAAAATACAATCTTAAAGGCTTAAGTGTCGCTGTTTTCGAGAACTACCAAGTAATCTGGACCAGTCAATGGGGTGTGAAAGCTGCAAATTCTGAAGAAAAAATCGATCAGCATACTGCTTTCTCTACAGCCTCAATATCAAAACCTATAGTGGCCATCGTTTGTGCGATGCTGGAAGAAAAAGGACTAATCAACCTTGACGCTCCCATCTCAAAAGACCTTAAAACATGGCAATTGCCTAACAGCGCTTTGACCAAAGATAGTCCGGTTACCTGGAAACAGCTGTTATCGCATACTGCCGGAACAAGTCAGAGTGGTTTTGAGGATTATTATGAGGGAGATTCTATCCCTACTATCGAACAAAGTCTGCAGGGCAAATTACTGCCTCGTTCTAAAAAACCTATTGAATTTCTTTTTAAACCCGGAACCGACTGGCAATACAGCGGTGGCGGTTATGTAATTGTGCAGTGTGCGCTCGAAAATCATTTCAAAAAGCCATTGGCGCAGCTTGTAAAAGAAAATCTGCTTGATCCTTTACAGCTGCAAAATTCAACAATGCTTCAGCCCAATGAAAATGGCTTTCTAACCAATGTTGCCAAAGTACATAACCATAATGGAAAAATAATCCGAACAGGGATTCCTATAACGCCTCAGGTCGCGCCTTCGGGATTGTGGTCTACCCCTGCTGATTTAGCTTTAATTGCAATCGAAATACAAAAAGCATTAGCAGGAAAAGGCAATAAAGTTATTTCGAAAGCTGTGGCCACTAAGGTTACAAACATTGTTACGATGAAAGGTCCGCGTGGCTGGAGTTACGGCTGGCAGAGAAGTTTGGGATACGGAAATCTGGACTGGTTCTCGCATGATGGTTCTAATACCGGAACCGGAGGCGATTTGCTCGCCACAATGAAAAATGGTAATGGGATTGCCATTTTAGCCAATGGTGATAAACCCAACAGGCTTCCTGTAATGTCTTATATCGAAAAAGAAGTTATCACAAAACTAGGCTGGTCGAAACCAATCAAAACACATCCTATCACAATTCCATCCCACTTGAAAGAAGCTATAAAAGGTTATTATACTGAAATTCTCTACGGTTATGACGGATTGGGGACGACTAAAATAATTGAAGAAGATAATTTACTTTATCTCTGCTCTCCGTTTTTAAAAGAAAATTTTGATACCGAGAAAAACCGAATGTATTATCTGGGAAATAATACTTTTAAAATCGACAATTACCCCAACCAGATCCATTTTAACTTACTCAATACTAAATTACAAGCCATAACCATCACCCGTTCAACGGATACAACCCGATTTTTACATCTTACGCTGGAACAAATCAGAACGCCGCAAACGCAGTTGATCGAACTATTCAGTGAGCATACGTTTGAAACAGCCTTAACTGAATTTAAAAAGTTAAGATTAAAATACCCTGCTTATAATTTTGAAGATGATCTCAATACTTTAGGATATACTTTATTCAGTAAAAAACTAACAGATCTTTCGGTTCAGATCTTTACACTTAATTGCACTGAACATCCAAATTCTGCAAATGCTTTTGACAGTTTGGGTGAAATTTATGAAGCAATTGGTCAATTAGGTCCTGCCAAAGAAAATTATTTAAAATCACTGGAGCTAAATCCTAAAAATGAAAATGCTGCGCAAATGCTTTCAAAAATCAATACGCAGCTTAAGTCTAAATAATATTGCAGTAAAACACGAATTCCACGAATTAGCACTAATGTGTGTCAATTCGTGGAATTCGTGTTATTTTTTTTATACTTCTATCCACACGATAGCTTTTTAAAGTGCCTTTTTGGGTACTCTTCTTAAAAGGAAAATTGCAGTAACAAAAAAGACGGCTAAAATTACAATTGCAGCACGCGGACTTCCTGTTATTTGGTCAATGATCCCGTAAACACACATTCCGATTACAATTCCAATCTTCTCAGCTACATCATAAAAACTAAAGAAGGAAGCGGTATCCTCGGTCTCGGGTAATAGTTTTGAATAAGTAGAACGGGACAGTGCCTGAATACCACCCATCACAAATCCGGCAACGGTAGCCATAACATAAAAATGCATAGGCAAAATGATAAAATAGGCCAAAGCACAAAATACAGCCCAAATACTATTGATAAAAATTAAAGTAGGGATGTTTCCAAATTTAGCAGAAGCTCTGGAAGTCAGAACAGCTCCTACAACAGCTACTAACTGAATAATTAAAATACATTTAATTAATCCGATCGTACTGTCTTCTTTAGTTGCCCATTGAATTTCCTGTGCTCCAAAATAAGTAGCCACAAGCATTACGGTTTGTACCGCCATACTTGAAACAAAAAATCCGCTTAAATATCTTCTTAAAGGAATGTTTTCTTTTAACAATGCCCAAACCTTCTTTAACTCTTTAAAACCGTTGAAAACAACTGCACTCGTTAATTTTTGTCCGCTGGCTTTACTTCCCTTTGGCAAATAAAAATAGGTATACTGACTGAATAAAATCCACCAAATCCCTACCATTATAAACGAATAACGCATAGCTTTCATTCTAGCTATATCGTCTTCTGCCCCCATTATCATCACAAGATTGATAACTAACAAAATAACACTACCAATGTATCCCATTGAATATCCTTTGGCACTAATTTTATCCTGCTGTTCTTCAAAAGCGATATCCGGTAAATAAGAATTGTAAAAAACCAAACTCCCCCAATACCCCAGCAATCCAAAAAAGTAAAAAGCCAGTCCGACATAAATATTATCAAGATCAAACCAGTATAATCCCATACAGGACAAGGCTCCCATATAGCAAAAGAATTTCATGAATACTTTTTTGTTCCCTACATAATCCGCAATCCCGGATAACAAAGGAGATATAAACGACACTACTAAAAAAGCCGCTGCAGTAATAAAACTAATTAAGGCAGAATTTTTAAGGTGCATGCCAAATACATCAATATAATGGTCACGGTTTGAGAATAAAGCTTCATAAAATATCGGAAATACTGCCGATGCGATGGTTAGTGTATAAACGGAGTTTGCCCAATCGTAAAATGCCCAGGCATTCAATAGTTTCTTATCTCCTTTTTGTAGGTTTTTCATAGTAATGGTTTTGTTAACAGGCTACGAATTTATCTTTTTTTTATCATAATCAAATCAATTTTCACTAATTCGTGTATTAATAAATTATCACCAAAAAAAAAGCTACTCTAAAAAAGAATAGCTTTGTGATATTTACGGTAAAAAATTTATTTAATAATCCCAACTTTAAGTGCTGTCGCTCTTGCTTCGGGAATTAAAGCTCTAATATTGGCAATCCTTGTAGCATCAGACGGGTGCGTACTCATAAACTCCGGTGTGCTTCCTCCTCCTGATTTGGCTGACATTCTGCTCCAGAACGAAATCGCATCATCGGGGTTGTAACCTGCAATTGCCATCAGAGTTAGTCCAATTTTATCTGCTTCGGTTTCATTACCTCGACTGAAAGGCAGCATTACACCAACCTGAGTACCAAGTCCGTAGGCCTGTGCAAATATCTCCTGCGTTTGTTGCGTTTTACCGCTTGTAGCAGCTCCCAAAGCCACGCTTCCTATTTGTTGTAATTGTGCAGCACTCATTCTTTGTGCGCCGTGATTGGCTAAGGCATGCGAAACCTCATGTCCCATAACAGTGGCTAAACCGGAATCATTTTGTGTTACGGGCAAAATTCCCGAATACACTACAATTTTCCCTCCCGGCATACACCAGGCATTAACCTCTTTATTGTCTACCAGTTTATATTCCCAGCGGTAATCTTTCAAATATTGTGATTGCCCTAAGTAAATCAGGTATTTTTCGGCTGCCGCTTTAATTCTTGTTCCTACAGCTTCTACTTTTTTGGCATCTGCTGTTCCTGTAATCACTTTGTTTTCGGCTATAAAAGTATTGTATTGCTGAAACGAGGAAGGAAACAATTCGCTATTGGAAACAAAATTCAAATTTTGTTTTCCTGTAATTGGATTTGTCGCACAACTGCCTGCCAGAATTACGACAAAAAGGCCTAATACTAAATGTTTTTTCATGATGGTGGTATTATAACAACATACAAAAATACAATTATTATTTTTTTCAGGATTTATATAATTATCAAAAAAAGTATCAGGATTTCTTTATTCGCCAATAATGTGAAGTTCGTTAAACTCTTTATCGACGATTAGAAAATGATTTTGTTCAAAACCAATTTTATCAAAAGTTACTTTTTCATTGTCTATTTCAATCTCCTTCACTGTAAAAGGCAGCCCGATTAAATTGATTTTATACTTGCTGTAGGGTGTATCGTATTTACCTTCTTTGTGCAGTTGAACAATCAGTTCTTTTTCTTTTCCGATAGTCCTGAAAGACAAGAAGCTGTAACGTCCTTTTTTATAATCGTATCCGTCCTGTGCATCTTCGTACACTACCGATTTTTCTTTCCCCAGTTTGAAATACAAATCCAATGTTAATTCATCAAATTCAAGTTCGCCAACATATTGCTGTATCGGATATTTCGGAATAATAGCTCCCGCTTTTACAAAAACCGGAATTTCATCAAATTTGGTATCAATCCACACTTCTCTTCCCCCTACGCTAAATTCGTTGGTCCAATAGTTGTACCACTCGCCTCTCGGGATATACATACGTCTGCCCACCGCATTTGGTTCAAGGATCGGACACACTAAAATCTGATTTCCAAAGATAAATTCATCATTGCGGTAATGCGTTTGTGTGTCTTCCTGATCGTAATACACCAATGGTTTTAACATCGGGACGCCTTCCTCAATATACTGCCAGAACATGGTGTACAAATACGGAAGCAACTGATAACGCAGGCTCACAAACTTTCGGGTGATGTTGATGACTTCTTCATCAAAAGCCCAAGGCTCCTGATTGCCATGATCTCCTGAAGAATGCGTTCGGCAAAACGGATGAAATACGCCTAACTGTATCCAGCGGGCATACAATTCACCTGTAGGCTGTTCGGCAAAACCTCCAATATCAGAACCGGTAAAACCCATCCCCGAAATACTCATTCGTTGCACCTGAATGTTGGCAATCCATAAATGCTCCCAGGTCGCTACATTGTCTCCTGTCCACGAAGAGGTATAACGCTGTGCTCCCGAATAGGCAGATCTTGTAATGACAAACGGACGTTTCGGATAGGCAAAACGTTTGACACCATGATAGGTGGCTCTGGCCATTTGTGTGCCGTAAATATTGTGTGCTTTTCTATGACTGCATGGGTTTCCGTCATATACGTGACGTACATCCATAGGGAATGTTTTATTTGGGACCTCCATAACAGCCGGCTCGTTCATATCGTTCCAAACACCTTTGACTCCAATCTCTGAAACTAATTCTTTAAACAAACCTGCCCACCACTCTCTTACTGCAGGATTTGTATAATCAGGAAAATTACATTCGCCCGGCCATACTTTACCTTTCATATACGGACCATCAGCTCTTTTGCAGAAGTAATCTTTCTCTAAAGCTTCCTGATACACCCAGTAATCCTTATCTATTTTGATTCCCGGATCAATGATGACGACTGTTTTAAAGCCGTCCTCAGCCAATTCGGCAACCATTTTTTTTGGATCGGGAAAATAGTCTTTGTTCCAGGTAAAACATCGAAATCCTTCCATATAATCGATGTCAAGATAGATGGCATCACAGGGGATTTTTAGTTCTCTGAATTTTGAGGTGATTTCTTTTACTTTGCTTTCGGGATAATAACTCCATTTGCATTGGTGATACCCCAATACCCAAAGTGGTGGTAGTTCCGGTTTCCCGGTTAAATCTGTATAATTGGTCACTACATCCTGCATTTGCGGACCGTAGATAAAATAATAATTCATTTCTCCGCCTTCTGCCCAAAAGCTGGTAACGTTTCTTCTTTCCTGACAAAAATCAAAAAAAGTTCTGAAAGTATTGTCAAAAAAGATTCCGTAGGACTGTTTGTTGTGCAAACCAATATAAAAAGGGACTACTTTATATAATGGATCCTGTTCTTTTTGATACGCATATTGATCTGTGGCAAAGTTTTCAAGTCGCTTGCCTTTTAGATTCATTTGTGTTGCTTTATCTCCTAAACCGTAAAAACACTCTCCATCTTTAGAAGATTTGCTCATTTTTACAATATTGCCTCCGTATTCGTAACTTTCTTCCCAATGAAAACCAAGTTCGTCTTCCAAAATCAGGAAATCATTCAAATCATAAATCGCCAGACGTAAATCTGCCTTTTGAATTTTGCATTTTACTTTGCTGGTCCTGATCTGAAAATATGTTTCTTCTTCGGTAAGTTCCAGAAAATTGTAGCCGTGAAGCTGCGTTCGGTCAATTGCATACGAAAAATCGTTGCTGAAATATCCTTTTGTCGTAAAACGGAACCGGATTAAACTGTCTCTAAGAATAGTGACTTTTAAGATTACTTTGTTGTTGGTATGAAAAAAAATAGAGTCCCCTTCATGTTGATGCGAAATAATTTTTGATGGGTATAAATCGCCTTTATATTCTAATGCTGTATTTGTAATCATATCAATTTTGTATTAATTGTATAACGCTAATCTCTCTTTCAAACATACAAAAAAACTCGATAACCCTCTATGAATAAAAGGATTATTCACGAAAACGTTTTTTCTGAATGGCTGTTAAATATCCTCTTAAAAAATAAACAAATCGATAATTTAAGAACGTGAAACTGATAAAACGGTATTCCGGAAATAACCAATCGTTTATACAAATGAATAAACGGTTACACTTAAAGGCGGCAAATTTAATGCTACCGAAAAATCCCTGCCATCATAAGGCGATGCTTCTATTTTTAGGGCTTCCGAATTTCCAACACCGCTACCTCCATAAACAACGGCATCACTGTTAAAAATTTCCTGCAGTTGTCCCTTTTGTGAAATACCTATTCTGTAATTTTCGCGTACGACCTGCGTAAAATTGCAAACGACAACCAGATTTTCTTTAGGGTTATTCCCTTTTCGGATGTAGGACAAAATAGCGTTTTGATGGTCTGAATAGTTAATCCATTCAAAACCTTCTCCTGTAAATTGCTTTTCATACAATGCCGGATGGGTTTTATACAATTGATTTAATGCTGTAATTACTTTTTTTACTCCGAAATGGTAATCGTATTGCAACAAATGCCAATCGAGGCTTTTCTCAAAATTCCATTCATCGCTTTGCCCAAACTCCGATCCCATAAACAATAACTTGGTTCCGGGATGTGTGAACATATAACCGTACAGCAATCTTAAATTGGCAAATTTCTGCCATTCATCGCCCGGCATTTTATTGGCAATTGATTTTTTTCCATACACCACTTCGTCATGCGAAAAAGGCAGCATAAAATTCTCGGTAAAAGCGTAGGTCATCGAAAAGGTCAAATCGTTCTGATGGTATTTTCGATAGACGGTTTCTTTCTGAAAATATTTTAAAGTATCATGCATCCATCCCATCATCCATTTCATTCCAAAGCCTAAACCTCCTGTAAACGTTGGTCTGGACACCATTGGAAACGATGTACTCTCTTCTGCAATGGTTTGAACTCCATCAAAATTAGCATAAATAACCTCATTAAATTCTTTAAGAAAACTGATTGTATCCAGATTTTCTCTTCCTCCATAAATATTCGGTTCCCACTCGCCTTCGTTTCTGGAATAATCAAGGTACAACATCGAGGCAACGGCATCTACCCGCAAACCATCGGCATGATAGTGCTGTAGCCAGAAAACAGCATTACTGATTAAAAAAGCACGAACTTCATTGCGTCCGTAATTAAACACCAGACTTTTCCAGTCGGGATGATAGCCTTTTCGGCGATCCGGATGTTCGTACAAATGCGATCCGTCAAAGAAACCTAAACCGTGTGCATCGTCAGGAAAATGTGAGGGTACCCAGTCTAAAATAACCCCAATTCCGGCCTGATGCAGCTTGTCTACCAACACCATAAAATCCTGTGGTTTTCCGAAACGCGAAGTCGGTGCAAAATAGCCTGTAAGCTGATAGCCCCATGAAGGATCATAAGGATACTCCATCACCGGCATAAATTCGACATGGGTAAAACCGGTTTCTTTTACATAGGCGACCAGATCATCGGCCAGTTCCAAATAAGTTAAAAAGCGGTTGTTCTCGCCACGTTTCCACGACCCCAGATGCACTTCGTACACCGAATGAGGTTTGTCTAATGTATTGTTCTCGCGGCGCGATTGCATCCATGTTTCATCCTTCCAGTTGTAATCCAAATCCCAGACCACCGAAGCAGTATGAGGCGGTTTTTCACAATATAAAGCAAAGGGATCTGCCTTTTCGGTTACAATTCCGTCAATATTCGATTGTATCTTGTATTTGTACAAGGCTCCTTTCGAAACTTCGGGAATAAATCCTTCCCAAATGCCCGAAGAATCCCAGCGTACCTGCAAAAGATGTTCGCCCTGTGTCCAGTAATTAAAATCTCCCACAACAGAAACCGATTGTGCTGTAGGAGCCCAAACGGCAAAGTATACTCCTTTTACGCCATCAACTTCAATTAAATGTGCTCCTAATTTTTCGTACAATTGGAAGTGTTTTCCCGCTTTGAATAAATCAATATCAAAATCCGTAAAGAGAGAATGCGTGATTACTTTAGACATATTTGGTTTTTAAGGCAATAATTAATTTTAAGTCTTTTATTCAATTCTAAAATTATCAGAGAGAACCGCTCCTTTTTTAATCACAACAATACCGTCTTTGATACTGTACAGCTCATTCGTAAAATTATCTAAATGTTTACCGCCGCTGATATGAACGTTATTTCCAATTCTGACATTCTTATCGATCAGCGCATTTTGTATAAAACAATTTTCTCCAATACCCACATGTATTTTATTGATGGTTGCTTCATGATTCAGCTCGTCTAAGTCCTGATAAAAATCGTTACCCATCACATAACAATTCTCCAGTATGGTTCCTGCTCCTATTCTGGAACGGATTCCAATGACCGAACTTTTAATTTCTTTAGCGTTTATAATACATCCCTCAGAAATCAGAGATTGGTTGATGGTTGAATTTCTAAATTTAGACGGTGGTAACAATCGAGGTCTTGTAAAAATCTTATTGTCGTTATCAAACAAATTAAATTCCGGAATATCGGTGGTTAAACCAATATTAGCTTCAAAAAAGGATTCAATATTTCCGATATCTGTCCAATATCCTTCGTATTGGTAACTGAGTATTTTATGTTTTCCAACGGCCTGCGGAATGATTTCTTTTCCAAAATCCTTTGTTTCCGGATCTGCCATCAGCTCTTCCAGTAATTGTCGATTAAAAATATAAATTCCCATCGAAGCCAGGTATTTTTTACCCTTTTCCTTCATATGCTCACTCACATCCGATTCCCATTCTGGTAATAGCGAAGCATCGGGTTTCTCTATAAAAGCCTCTATACAACTCTCATGATTCGTTTTAAGAATTCCAAATTCAGGTGCGTCTTTGGCATTTACAGGCAATGTCGCGATCGAAATGGCAGCATCTGCCGCAATATGAGCTTCAAGCATTTCGTTAAAATCCATTTGATACAATTGATCTCCTGACAAAATCAAAGCATGATCAAATTCGTGTTTCAAAAAGTGAGACATACATTGTCTAACGGCATCAGCAGTTCCCTGAAACCAGGTTGGATTATCAGGTGTTTGCTCTGCCGCTAGTATATCTACAAAGGACTGGCTGAAAATACTAAAATTAAAAGTGTTTTTGATATGCGCGTTTAAAGATGCCGAGTTGAACTGTGTCAGAACAAATATTTTAAAAATATCCGAATTAATACAATTGGAAATAGGGATATCTACTAATCGGTATTTTCCTCCAATCGGAACTGCGGGTTTTGATCGGGTTTCTGTTAACGGGAACAAACGTGATCCTTGTCCTCCTCCTAAAATAATGGCAACTACATTTTTCTTCTTAAATTTCATTTTTCTCAATTATTAGGTTGTATATCTCGATGTATTCTTGGCAAACACGTTCCCAGGAATGATCTGTAGCCATTCCTTTCGCTCTTATCTTCTTAAAATTAGTCTGATCTTCGTACAATTTCACGGCACGATTTATCGAATAGCAAATATCTCCCACCGAGGCCTGATCATGACATACACCGTTCCCATCGTCTCCAAAGTCAATAACGGTATCCTTCAGCCCACCCGTTCTTCTCACAATTGGAACTGTCCCGTAACGCAATGCATACATCTGATTTAAACCACAAGGCTCTACTCTCGAAGGCATTAAAATATAATCGGATCCGGCATAAATTAAATGTGCCAGTTCTTCATTATAACCAATAAAAACGTTGTAATTTCCTGTGTAATCATTTCGCAATTGAACCAACTGTTCTTCAATTACCGAATTTCCTGATCCGAGAATCAGTATATTGATACTTTCAAAATTCTCTGATAACGCCAGTGCGGAAGCCTGTGGCAGTAGATCTCCCCCTTTTTCCTCAAACAAACGGCCAATAAAACTAAACAAAGGTTTTGTTGCGTCGAGTTCAAACTGCTCACATAATTTTTCTTTATTCTTTTGCTTCCCGGTCACAAAAGTTTCAATCGAATAATTACTCTCAATCATTTGATCTTTCGCAGGATCCCAAACTTCAAAATCAATTCCATTCAAAATTCCTTTTGATTTATAGCGAACGGATTTAAACAATGCCTCTAAACCATTGGCAGCATTATTAATCTCGTCCAGATAACTTGGAGAAACCGTGGTTACGGCATGAGCACATTTGATGCCCACCGCCAGTGAATTAATCGAATGATCCCATTCTAAGAAACCAACATGTTTTAAGTCAAACTCAGGCAGATAATGCAGTTTATCAAAACCAAACCAGCCCTGATACAAACCATTGTGTATCGTAATTACAGTTCGTACCTTACTCAGACTTTCATATTTATAGGCATATTTTATTAAAAACGGAATCAATCCTGTATGGTGATCATGACAATTTAAAACATCCGGAACTTGGTTTCGGGCCGCAATCCAGTCTAAGGTTGCAATCTGAAACGATACAAATCTTTCTATATCATCTTCATATCCGTAAACATTAGGTCGATCGAACAATTCCTTAATCTCAATCAGGTACAATTCATAACCCAACTTGTCCGTCGTCTCTTTTAGGACACTGAACGGAAAATCGAAATTCCCCAGCTTCACATTCCCCCAATGAACACATTCAAAATCATTTTCTTTCTTAAACTTTGTGTCATAACAAGGGACTACAACACGAACGTCATGACCTGCATTGGTCTGATATTTAGGCAATGCGCCAACCACATCCGCCAACCCTCCAACCTTTGCCATTGGATAACACTCTGCACTGATGTGAAATATTTCCATTCTTAAGATTTATATGCGTATTAAATACTATTTTGTGAATTATTTTTTTCGGTAAACATCTATTAATGTGCTACTTTTATGTTTTTTAAATTTAGGAAAAAATAAACAAAGTCCAGCCCCAAAAAAAAATTTATTGATATGACAAAAAAGGAAAATAATCCTACTAAATCTCTAAAAATTCCCCAGTTTATTATTGTATCCGCTAAAATTTGTGCCTTTTTTTCAACAAAACTGGTTACCTCTTATGCAGCAAAACTCTTCACAACCCCTATAAAACATAAGGTTCCAAAACGTGAACTGGAGATGGAGCAAAAAAGTATTCAAAAAACCATCCCTGTTCCTGCAATTCATAAAAGTGTTGTTACCTACGAATATGGAAAAAGTGACCGCAAAATTTTACTGGTACACGGCTGGTCTGGAAGAGGTACACAACTGTTCAAAATAGCCGACGAACTTTTAAAGAATGGCTATTCGACAGTAAGTTTCGACGCTCCGGCACATGGAAAATCCGAAGGAAAAAGCACCATCATGTCTGAATTTATTGCTTCTATTTTAGAAATCGAAAAACAATTTGGTCCTTTTGAATTTGCTATAGGTCACTCCTTAGGCGGAATGTCGGTTCTAAATGCAATTAAAGACGGCTTGCAGGTAAAAAAAGCGGTAATAATTGGCAGTGGCGATATCGTACAGGACATACTGGATGATTTTGTGGCAAAACTCGAATTAAAACAAGAAATCAGTGAACGTATGCGTGCCCATTTTGAAGACAAATACCAGGTAAAAATGGATGATTTCTCCGCTTATAGAGCCGCTCAAAAAGTCAAAATACCTGTACTGGTCATTCACGATCATGATGATCCCGAAGTTTCAGTAAAAGCCGGAATCCATATTCACAAACAGTTAGAAAATGGAACTTTGTATCTGACAGAAGGTTTAGGACACCGAAAAATATTAGGCAATCAAAATGTCATCAAAAAAACGCTGGATTTCATCAAAACATCTTAATTTTGTGATGGTTACATTTTATATTGTTTAATTTTAAAGAAGACAAAAATGGACTTATTTGGAGAGACAACCGACTGGGAAACAAAACTTGAACCTATTTTAAGTAAATATAAAGGAAGAAGACATCCTTTAGAATATCAAAATACCTATCAATTATTGGTAATGGTGGTTTTATCTGCTCAGGATTCTGACGCTAATATCAATAAAATTGCACCGGCTCTGTTTGAAAAGTATCCTACCTTAAAAAGTCTCTCCGAAACCGATTCAGAAACTTTCATTCCTTATATCAGCAAGGTTCGAAATTACCCTACCAAGGCGCAGTGGCTTTTGGAAATTGCAAAAACGGTTCAAGATGACGATAACATCCCACTGAACATGAAAGAGCTAACTGCTTTAAAAGGAATAGGAAGAAAATCTGCCAATGTAATTCTGCGGGAAACCCATCAGCCGGCAGAAGGTATTATTGCCGATTTACATGTCATTCGTGTTGCTCCAAGAATTGGAATTATCAAAGAAAGTAAAGATGGAAATAAAACCGAAAAAGACCTGATGCAGGTTTTACCTAAAAACATCTGGTCTGAAATTGGTATGGCCATCTCCTTTCTGGGAAGAGAAACGTGCAGACCTAAACCTAAGTGCGAAGAATGTTTAATTGTAGATTCCTGCCATTACTTTGCAACTGAAATAGCCTAAAAAACAACTATTTTCTTCGGGTATCAATCAGATAAATAATTTTCCAGGTCTCTTTTTCTTTAAACAAAGTAAAAGTATTTACTCCCGAATGACTCAGTTTATCATTCACATAAAACTGATATGGCGCCCATACATGTGCCATTGTCCCGTCAATCTGAATCGTATAGCTCAGTATTTTCTCCGTAAATTTAATTTTAGAAGGAATTGTAGCAATCGATTTGTAAAATGCGCTCGCTTTTTCATCTGTAAGCTTGTTTCCTTTAGTTGCGCTCTCACTAATAGATTGCAGGATCAGCTTATCCGCGCAAACCGCTTTCATTTTTAGGGTATCCCTTTGGTGAAATCCTTCAAAAAAGTTTTCAATACTCTTCTGAACCTCTTGTTGCTGTGCATTTACAGACAATCCCAAAAACAACAAACTCACCATGCAAAATAGCTTCATAGACCAAGTATAAAATTAAACGCCAAACTGACTCAAATGATGCTCCAAATGTTTTGCAAACATATTATTCCATTCTACAGCTTTTAATTTGCCAAAAGAATGAGATTCTTTACCATCAAACTCTTTTTCACCCAACTGCTGCGTTTTATTAATATAGCCGATCAATCTTTCTCTCTCAAGATTAAAATCCCTGCTGCCTTTAATAATAAACTGAGGTGCAGTTTGATTATTGTGAAGATAAGGCGTCTCGCTTACCACCTTACTCTTAACGAGTGTCTTCAGAATAAATTTTAAAAAGAAACCCGGTTTAGGATGAATATCGTCATAAACCATCTCATAGGAAACATTACAATGTGCCAACATCTGCGCCACATCCATTTTTCCCCAAAGACCTTTTGATTCCGGTTCAAGCAAATTGATACGCTTTACAAACTCATCACAATCTTCCTTTAAAAAAACATTCTTCATGGTATCTCGATTCTAAAAAATTAAACACTGAAGTAAAAATAGGATTTTTATCTGAAATATTACAAAGATTCACAAACGGTTTTAAGCTATTGAATGCAACATTTACGGTATAATTTTTCTTTGGGCGTTCCCCTCCGGGTCGGGCTGTCCGCTAAATCTTTTGCGACAAAAGTTTTCGGAGATTACAAAAAAATCAAAGGTGTCACAAAAGGATACCGCTACCATCCCTAACGCAGCTTACGGTAAAAAGAAGATTACTCAAAGAATATAACCTAAAATAAAGAACAAACACAAAAAAATCCGTTCCAATCCGCGTTTTCGCGCAGCGAATCAGTACCATCCGCGGTCTATTTTTTAACCACAAAGAATGGTTTGACATTTTTTACAATTTCTGAGAATGTCAGAAGACTAAAAAAACCGATATAAAACAAAAAACCCTGTTTCGATTAGAAACAGGGTTTTTAAAAAGAAAGGCGACGACATACTCTCCCACATAACTGCAGTACCATCTGCGCAGGCGGGCTTAACTACTCTGTTCGGGATGGGAAGAGGTGAGCCCCGCCGCAAT